>CAYGZV010000199.1:3291-4496 GCA_964354425.1 uncultured Rhodoplanes sp.
AGCTTGGTCATGACGAGGCCGGTCACGCCGGCGGTTTTCAGGAACTCCTCGACCTGCGACAGCGCGTTCTGCCCGACGGTCGCGTCGAGCACGAGCAGCACCGCATGCGGGGCGGTCGCATCGAGCTTGCGCATCACGCGCACGATCTTTTCCAATTCGCCCATCAGCGCGGACTTGTTCTGCAAGCGCCCGGCGGTGTCGACGATCAGCACGTCGGCGCCCTGTGCGCGCGCGGCGGCGAGCGCGTCATAGGCGAGCCCCGCCGCGTCCGCGCCCTGCGCGCCCGCGATGACCGGGCTCTTCGTTCGGTCCCCCCAGATCTTGATCTGCTCGATGGCGGCGGCGCGGAAGGTGTCGCCGGCGGCGAGCATCACCTTGTGGCGCTCCGCCGAGAACCGCGCGGCAAGCTTGCCGATGGTCGTCGTCTTGCCCGATCCATTGACGCCGACGACCAGGATGACGAAGGGCTTCGCCGCCGCATCGATCACCAGCGGCTTGGCGACGTCCGCGAGGATTTTCTCCATCTCGCCGGCGAGGATCGCTTTGACCTCCTCGGGCGTCACGGTCTTGTTGTAGCGGCCCTCGCCCACTTTGTCCGCCACCGCCGCAGCCGTCTGCACGCCGAGATCGGCCCGGATCAGCGCCTCCTCGAGCTCCTCGATGACGGAACCATCGAGCTTGCGCTTGGTGACGAGGTCGGTGATCGCGCCCCCGAGCGAGGCGGAGGTGCGCTTGAGGCCGGTGGTGAGCTTTCGCCACCAGCTTTGCTTGGGCGCGTTTTCGTCGGTGCTGTCATTCATGTCGGGGCCTGTGTTACCGCTTTCGCCATGACGCCGGAAGAGATGCAAGCGCGCATTCTTTATCGTGACGGCCTGATGCTGGTGATGGACAAGCCGGCCGGGCTGCCGGTCCATCGCGGACCGAAGGGCGGCGCAAGCCTGGAAGACTTCTTCGATGCGCTGCGTTTCGGCCTGCCGCGGCCGCCGGCGCTCGCCCACCGGCTCGACAAGGAGACCTCCGGCTGCCTCGTGCTCGGCCGGCACCGCAAGGCGCTTGCTCATCTGGGGCTGTTGTTCAAGCACGGCAAGGTGGGGAAAACCTACTGGGCGGTGGTCGAAGGCGGGCCCGATGCAGCCGACGGCGTGATCGGCCTGCCGCTCGCGCGCCTCGACGCGACGCGCGGCTGGTGGATGAAGCCCGATCCC
>CAYGZV010000200.1:0-4480 GCA_964354425.1 uncultured Rhodoplanes sp.
GACGCGTCGCGGCGGCATCAAACCAATGTGAGCACGGCAATCGGCCCATACGCGCGCCAAGATTGCCATCGAGGGTCAAAGCCGCTACCGATTGGACCCGCTTAGCGCCACCATCTCACCCATGCGGATGACGAGGATGACCGTGCAGATTTCCCGTCGCGAAGTCGTTTATGGCGGCGCCGCGCTCGCGTTCGCCGCCTGCATCGGCGTGCCCTCCGCTCGCGCGGAGGTCGTCGATGTCGCCGAACTGATGCAGCCGAGCGCGCTGGGCGACATCGCGATAGGCGCCGAGAACGCGCCGGTGACCATCGTCGAATACGCATCGATGACTTGCAGTCATTGCGCCGAGTTCACGGTGAAGACGCTTCCGCAAATCAAGGAGCGCTACATCGACACCGGGAAGGTGCGCTACATTCTGCGCGAATTTCCGCTCGATCCGCTTGCGGCCGGGGCGTTCATGCTGGCGCGCTGCGCCGGCAAGGACAAGTACTACTCGATCGTCGACACCCTGTTCGAGCAAGCCAGCAAATGGGTCGTGCCAAATCCGCTTCCCCCGCTGCTGGCGATCGCCAAGCAGGTCGGCTTCACGCAGCAGACTTTCGACGAGTGCCTGTCGAATCAGAAGCTGCTCGATGGCCTCGAAGAGGTGCGCAAACGCGGCTCCGACAAGTTCAACATCCAGTCGACGCCCACTTTTTTCATCAATGGCGAGCGACTCGTCGGGGCCCAGCCGCTGGCGGAATTCGAGAAGCTGATCGAGAAATATCTCAAGAGCTGACAATCACTTAAAGGCGATTGCGCCGCGCGGTTAAGGGCGGGATCGGCGCTCCGCGCGCGCGAGGCCACGCGACAAACATAGGGACAAGCCGCGACGCCTGTTGCGTTCGACTCCGCCTGTGATTCATTCTCTGGATGATGCGGCTGTCTCTGATTCGACCGGCGCCGGGCCTAACCCGGATACGGGGTAAGAAAACGCACCCCGCTCGCGTGGCCAACGGCGCGCGCCCCCGGCGCGGAGGCGGCGCACGATGAAGCTCACGCGGCTGCGCCTGATCGGATTCAAGTCCTTCGTCGAGCCGACCGATTTTCTCATCGAGCCGGGGCTGACCGGCGTTGTCGGTCCGAACGGCTGCGGCAAGTCGAATCTCGTCGAGGCGCTGCGCTGGGTCATGGGCGAGTCCTCGCACAAGGCGATGCGCGCCGCCGACATGGACGACGTTATTTTTTCCGGCAACCAGAACCGGCCCGCCCGCAACACCGCCGAAGTCGCGATGCTCGTCGACAATCGCGACCGCTCCGCGCCGGCGCAATTCAACGGCGAGGAGACGCTCGACGTGTCGCGCCGGATCTCGCGCGACGAGGGTTCGGTCTACCGGGTGAACGGTCGCGAGGTGCGCGCGCGCGACGTGCAAATCCTGTTCGCCGACGCCTCGACCGGCGCGCGCTCCCCTGCCCTCGTCCATCAAGGCCGCATCGGCGAGATCGTCCAGGCGAAGCCCGAGCAGCGCCGCCGCGTGCTGGAAGAGGCGGCGGGGATTTCCGGACTGCATGCGCGTCGTCACGAAGCGGAGCTTCGCCTGCGCGCGGCCGAGCAGAACCTCCTGCGGCTGGAGGATGTGATCGGCCAGCTCGTCCAGCAGATCGATTCGCTCAAGCGGCAAGCTCGCCAGGCGGTGCGTTACCGCGCGCTGTCGCAACAGGTGCGCAAGGCGGAAGCGACCTTGTTCCACGTCCGCTACCGCCAGGCGACCGAGGAATTGGCGGAGGCCCGGCACGCCGAGGAAGCAGGCGTTCGCGACCTGGCGGCGCGCACCGGCGTGCAGGCGGAAGCGGCGAAGCATCAGGCGATCGCGGCCGCGGCGCTCCCCGGCTTGCGGGACGCGGAGGCGAAGGCCGCCGCCGCCTTGCAGCGGCTCGTCGCCGCGCGCGACGCGCTCGCGCGCGAGGAGGCGCGGGCGAAGGAGCGCGTGGCCGAGCTCGACCGCCGCATGGCGCAGATCGGGCAGGATCGCGATCGGGAAGCGCGGCTGTTGGCCGATGCGGAGGGAACGCTCGCCCGGCTCGACGCCGAACGCGAGGCGCTGGAGCGCGAGACCGCCGCGTCGACCGAACGCCGCGCCGGGGCGGATGCGCGCGTCGCGGCGGCCGGCGCCGTGCTCGATGCGACCGAACGGGAGCTTGGCGAGCGGACCGCGGCGCTCGCCGAAATGACGGCGCAACGCAGCCAGCTCGAAGGCGCGATCCGCGAGCGCCAGGAGCGGCGCCGGCGCATCGAGGCCGAGCTTTCCGGCGTCTCCGCGGAACTCACCCGATTGATGGCCGGCGCTGCGGTCGCCGTCGATCTCGCCGGCCTTGCCGCCGCGGCCGAGGCGGCGCAGACGGCGCTCGCCGAGGCGGAAGCCGCCGCGCTGCAGGCGGAGGCCGCCCATTCCGCCGCGCGCCAGAATCTCGATCTTGTCCGCCAGCCACTCGCCGAGGCGGAGCGCCGGGCGCACCGCCTGGAAACGGAGGCGCGGACGCTCGCCAAGCTCCTCCGCGTCGACGCCAAGCAGCTGTGGCCGCCGGTGATCGACCTCCTGAGCGTGGAGAAGGGCTATGAGACCGCGCTGGGCGCGGCGCTCGGCGACGACCTCAACGCGCCGATCGAACCGACCGCGCCGATGCGCTGGGGGCTCGCCTCGCCGGGCGAGGCGGCGGACCCGCCCCTCCCGGACGGCGTCGCGGCGCTCGCGCAGCACGTGGTCGCGGCGCCGCAGGAATTGCAGCGGCGGCTCGCGCAGATCGGCGTCGTCGAGCGGGCGGATGGCGACGCTCTGGCGCAGCGATTGAAGGTTGGCCAGCGCCTCATTTCGCGCGAGGGCGACCTGTGGCGCTGGGACGGGTTCGCCGTCGCCGCGCATGCGCCGACCGGCGCCGCCCGGCGGCTCGCCGAAGCCAACCGGCTCGCGGACATCGAAAGCGAGCTGGAGGGCGCGCGCGCCGCGGTGCAGGCATGTCGCGACACGGCGAACGCGGCGGAGGCCGACGTCGCGGCTGCGGCGAGCGCGGAGTCCGCGAACCGCAACCGCTGGCGCGAGCTGCAACGCGAGGCGGCGACCGCGCGCGAGCGCCACGCCGCAGCCGAGCGCGAGCTCAACCGGCTGACCGCCCGCCGCTCCGCCCTCGAGGAGGCGCAGTCCCGCCTTACCGCCGCGCAGGAAGAGGCCCGCGCCGCCGCCGAGGAAGCCGAGGCGGCGCTTTCCGGGCAAAGCCCGACCGACGAATTGGAGGCCGCGCTGGCGGTGGTCCGCGCCAAGGCCGCACAGGAGCGCGCGGAACTCGCCGAGGCGCGCGCCGAAGCCCAGGCGCTCGCGCGCGAGATCGAGCTGACGGCCCGGCGGCTCGGCGCGCTCCAGGCCGATGCCGAGGCCTGGCGCGCCCGCAAGGGCGGCGCCGCGGGGCAGATCGCAACGCTCGATGCGCGCTTGACGGAAACGGCCCAGGAACGCGAAAGCCTCGCCGATGCCCCGAACGCGTTCGCCGAGAAGCGGCGCGCGCTGATCGGCGAGATCGAACACGCCGAGGCGGAGCGCCGGAATGCGGCCGACGCGCTCGTGGAAGGAGACGCCGCGCTCGCCGAAGCGGACAAGGCCGCCCATGCCGCGCTCGAAGCGATGGCGCTCGCCCGCGCGGAGGCGGCGCGCTCCGAAGAACGCCACAAGGGAGCGGCGCGCCGGCGCGATGAAGTCGCGCGCGAGATCGCCGAAATGCTCGAAGTCCAGCCGGCCGAACTGCCGGCCCTCGCCGAACTCGCGCCGGACGCCGCGCTGCCGGAACTCGCCGAGATCGAGGAGCGGCTGGAACGGCTGCGGCGCGAGCGCGAGCGGCTCGGCGCGGTCAACCTGCGCGCCGACGACGAACTGCGCGAGGTCGAGGCCCAGCATGCGACGCTCACCAGCGAGCGCGAGGACCTCGTGGCCGCCATCAAGCAACTGCGGCAAGGCATCCAGACCCTCAACCGCGAGGCCCGCGAGCGGCTGATCGCCTCGTTCGAAACGGTGAACGGGCATTTCCAGCGGCTGTTCACCGACCTGTTCGGCGGCGGAACGGCGGAACTCCAGCTGGTCGAGAGCGAGGACCCGCTCGAAGCCGGCCTGGACATTCTGGCGAAGCCGCCGGGCAAAAAGCCGGCGACCTTGTCGCTGCTCTCCGGCGGCGAGCAGGCCCTCACCGCGCTCGCGCTGATCTTCGCCGTGTTCCTCACCAATCCGGCGCCCATCTGCGTGCTCGACGAGGTCGACGCGCCGCTCGACGACCAGAACGTCGATCGCTTCTGCAATCTGCTCGACGAGATGGCGCGGTCGACCGAAACCCGCTTTCTCATCATCACCCACAACCCGATCACCATGGCGCGGATGAATCGCCTGTTCGGGGTGACGATGGCCGAGCGCGGCGTTTCGCAGCTCGTCTCGGTCGATCTCGAGCGCGCCGTGGCGCTCGA
>CAYGZV010000201.1:0-4471 GCA_964354425.1 uncultured Rhodoplanes sp.
GCGCCACCCGTAACCAGCGCAACCTTCCCCTCAAGTCTCATCAACCCGCTCCCTTTCTCTTCGTTCGCGCGCAACATCGAGCAAGCGCTTCAGATTTGTCACGGCCTGCCGTCCCTGGAATCGAGCGCGGGCGGATCGGCCGCGCGCAGCATGAAACGTTGGATCTTGCCTGTCGCCGTCTTCGGCAGGCTGTCGACGAATTCGATCCAGCGCGGATATTTCCACGGGCCGATTGTGCGCTTCACATGCAGCTTGAGCTCGTCGTGGAGCGCGCGGCTGCGCCGGTCCTCGCTCTGGTCCTTGAGCACGACGAAGGCGCGCGGCTTGATCAGCCCGTTGGCGTCCTCGGCCGGCACGACCGCCGCCTCCAGCACGCGCGGATGCGCGATCAGCGCCGCCTCCACCTCGAACGGCGACACCCAGATGCCGCTCACCTTGAACATGTCGTCGGCGCGTCCGCAGTAGATGTACACGCCGTCGGCCCGCTGCTGATACTTGTCGCCGGTGCGCGTCCATTCGCCTTCGAAGGTGCGCCGCGATTTCTCGCGCTGGTTCCAGTAGCCCATCGCCGCCGACTGGCCGCGCACAAGAAGCTCGCCGATTTCTCCCTCCGCGACGTCGCGCCCGCGCTCATCGACGAGCCGCATGTCGTAGCCCCTCACCGGAACGCCCGACGTGCCGTACTCCACCGCATCGGGCAGATTGGTCAGGAAAAGATGGCCCATCTCCGAAGAGCCGACGCCGTTGACGATGTCGAGCCCGAAACGCTCCTTCCAGGCTTTGCCGATGTCGGGCGGCAGCGGTTCGCCCGCCGAGAAGCACAGCCGCAGCCGCTGCGACCCGGCTTCCCGCGTGCAGGCCGGGTCGGCGAGGAGCGCCGCATAGAGCGTCGGCACGGCGTAGAAATGCGTCGGCTGATACGCCCGCAAGGTCTCGAACACGGTCTGCGGCGTCGGCCGCTCCGGGTAGAACACGGAGGTCGCGCCGACCGACATCGGACAGAAGATCGCGTTGCCGAGGCCGTAAGAGAAGAACAGCTTGGCGGCGGAGAAGACGATGTCCGTCTCGCAGATGCCGATGCGCTGCTGCCCCGCGGCTCTCGCGACGAACATCGGCGTCGAATGGACGTGCATGACGCCCTTCGGCATGCCGGTCGTGCCGGAGGAATAGACCCAGAAGCAGATATCGTCGGCGCAGGTCCGCGCCGGGGCCGCCGCTTCGTTCTCCGCTGCGAGCAGGGCGTCGAGACGCGGCACGGGATCGGGAGCGCCGCCGACCGCGATGACCGCCTTCAGGCTCGCAACGTCCTTTGCCGCTTCCTGCACCGTCGGCAGAAGCGCGGCCGAGACGAACACCGCCTTGGCCCGCGAGTCGAGAAGGAGAAAGCGGTACTGCTCCGCGCTCAGCCGCGTATTGAGGAGCACCGGCACGACGCCGGCGCGGATCGCTCCCCAGAACAGCAGGGGGAAGTCGACGCTGTCGAGCAGAACAAGGGCGATGCGGTCTTCCTGCTCGATCCCGAGCCGCGCGAGCATCGGCCCGACGCGGGCAGCCGCGTCACGCAGCTCCCGATAGGTCACGTTGCGCGCGGGGTCGATGAAGGCCGTCTTGTCGCCGCGCCCTTCGGCGACATTGCGGTCGACGAAATCGACCGCCGCGTTGTAGTCGCGCGGCGCCGTCATGGCGCCGAACCGTCGCCGGCCCGCCCGTGCTTGGCTTGCGCGCCCTGCGCCGGAACGGGGCGTGCGGGCGCGGACAAAGCTGCGGGCGGAAGCGCCGTCACGACGCTCCTCCGTCGCCGGGCGGGACCAGCACGGCGCGCCGCTTGAGCGCGCCGGCATGCGCCGCCGCGAACACCTCGTTGATCTCCGCGAGCGCGTGCTTTTCGATGAACTCGGTCACCTTGACGCGCCCGTTCAGCACGAGTTCGAGCGCCTGCGGATAGAGTTCGGGCGCACACCCCCAGTTCTCGATCGCCCGCGCGTGGAATTGCATCAGGTTCGGATGCCGGATCTCGACCCGGTCCATGCTGCAGCCGATGACGGCCATGACGGCGCGGTGATTGACCAGGCTGTAGGCGGCGTCCCGACCGGCGCGGGCGCCGGAGCAATCGAGGATGATCCATTCGCTCTGGCGCAGGCCGCGTGCGTCGGCAAAGGCCGCAATCGCCGCCTTGAGATCGGCGGGCGAGATGTCGCGGGCGTTCAACGTGAGTGCGCAACGGCCGGCTATCACCGCCAGCTTGTCGGCGTTGATGTCGACCGCCACCACCGTGCCGCCGAACGTTCCCGCGATCTGCGCGGCGTAGCTGCCGACCCCGCCGACGCCGATGACGACGACGAGGTCGCCCGGCCCGACCCCGGTCTCCAGCACCGCCTGAAACGCGCTCGTCGCGGCGTCGGCGATCACCGCGAGATCGGCAAGCTCGATCCCGGTTGCGGCGAGGCGCAGCTCGTCGACCTCGCACAGCCCGTGCGCCGGCACGACGATATGGGTGGCGAAGCCGCCATGGATATCGTTGCCGGGCATTTTCTGGTTCGGGCAGATCGCCGCCCGGCCGCGCCGGCACGCATCGCAATGCCCGCACGGAATCAGCGCCGGCACCACCACGGCGCGGTCGACCCACCACAGCGCATTGTCGCCCGCCTCGATCACATGCCCGCTGATCTCGTGCCCGAGCGTGAGCGGCAGCGCGTGCCGGGTGGGCGCGTCGTCATAGTAGAAGCTGAGATCGGTGCGGCAGACGCCGCAGCCGGCGATCCCGATCAGGACTTCGTCCGGCCCCGGAGAGAGCGCATCCATCGGCACGCGGACAAGGGGCTCGCCCTTGCCCGTCATGACCCATCGGCCCGGCCCTCCAGCCATTCCTGCCCTCCCCGGCGACCAGCCATTGCTTGCGCTGGTTCGTTTGTTGGCTTGCGAGCGGGCGCATTCTCCCCAAGCCCCGCCCCGGTCCGCCTTGACGTAAAGCAAGAACGGAAAAATAATTAGCATTCCAGTACTGAAATACAGCTTGAAGCCGAACGGCTCGTTTGGCGGGGCTCGTCGGGCGCAACAGCACCGTAACGCGGGTCTTGCCGCGTCGCGGATTCCTGAAGACGTGCTATTGATGCGTTCGGGGACTTTCTTCGCGGCAATTGCGACCGGAAAAATGAAGAGCTTCGACGAGGCGTTCCGCGCGAAGCTGCGCGATCTGCTGGTATGGCGTCGCGACGTGCGCCGGTTCCACGACGCCCCGTTGCCGGAAGGCATGCTGGAGCGCCTGATCGAGACGGCGTGCCTTGCTCCCTCGGTCGGGCTGAGCCAGCCCTGGCGGTTCGTCATTGTCGACGAGCCCGGGCGACGCCAGGCGGTCGTCGAGGACTTCACCGCCTGCAATGCGGACGCGCTCAGCGCTTACACCGGCGAACGGGCGGCGCGCTATGCCGAACTCAAACTCGCCGGCCTCAAGGAAGCCCCCTGCCAGTTGGCGGTGTTCGCCGACCGCGAAACCGAGCAGGGACACGGGCTCGGGCGCAGGACGATGCCGGAAATGATCGAGTATTCCGTCGTCACCGCCGTCTATACGCTGTGGCTCGCGGCGCGGGCGGAGGGCGTCGGAATGGGATGGGTCTCCATCCTCGATCCCGGTCGTATCGGCGGCATTCTCGACGTGCCCCGGAATTGGCGCTTCATCGGATATTTCTGTCTTGGCTATCCGCTGGCCGAGAGCGACGCTCCGGAACTGGAACGCGCGGGATGGGAGAAGCGGTCGTGTGCGCGAAGCGTCATCCTACGCCGCTGAACGTTTGCAGGCCTAAGAACGAAACGAGCAATCCGGGCTAGGTTGCCCGACCTAAGTCTGCGCCCAACCAACACGCCCAGCCCAACCGATCGATTGCGCCCCGTGAGCCGAAAACCATTGCTTTCGAGCGCCGCCGTCGTGCTCGCCGTCGGCTTCTTGGTCCTGTTCATCGGCGGAGGCGCGCGTTTCGCCATCGGGCTGACGCTGAAAACCGTGGTCGAGGAGTTCGGCTGGGGCCGCACCGAACTCGGCGTCGCGGTCGCGCTGTTTCAGTTCGTCTCCGCTGTCTGCATGTATATCGCCGGTTCGATGGCCGACCGGACCAGTCCGCGGCTGGTGCTGGGCGGCGGGCTGATGATTGCCGGACTGGGCATCGGGTTGATGAGCCTCATGGCGGCGCCCTGGCACGCCCTCGTGCTCTACGGCGTGGTGTTTGCCGTCGGCAACGGCGCTGCCTCGCTCATTCCGGTCAGCGTGATGGTGACGCGCGGCTTTCCGCAGCGCGTCGGCCTCGCCAATGCGGTCGCCATGTCCGGCATGAGCGTCGGCCAGCTTGTGATGATCGCCGCGCTCGCGGCGCTTCTCGTGGCGATCGGCTGGCGGTCGGTTTTCATGTGGCTCGGACTGGCGCATCTCCTCCCCCTCCCGCTGCTGCTGTTCGCGCTGTCGGGAGAACAGAAGGCGGGC
>CAYGZV010000202.1:0-3220 GCA_964354425.1 uncultured Rhodoplanes sp.
GCAGCAACGCACTGACCTATGCCGGGGTGGTCAGCGGCACGGGCTCGCTCACCCAAGCCGGGACCGGAACCACGATCCTCACCGGCGCCAACACCTACACCGGGGGCACGACGATCAGCGCCGGGACGCTGCAGATCGGGGCCGGCGCGACCGGCAGCGTGGCCGGCGACATCGTCAACAACAGTGCGCTCGTGTTCAACCGCACCGGCACGCTGACCTATGGCGGGGTGATCAGCGGAACCGGCACGGTCTCCAAGATCGGCACAAGCACGCTGACGCTGACGGGGAACAGCACTTACACCGGGGGCACGACGCTCAGCGCCGGCACGCTGCAGCTCGGGGCCGGCGGCACGACGGGCAGCATCGCCGGCAATCTCGTCAACAACTCAGCGCTGGTCTTCAATCGCAGCGATGCGCTCAGCTTTGGCGGCGTGATCAGCGGAACCGGCGCGGTGACCCAGGCCGGGACCGGAACCACGACCCTCACCGCTGCGAATACCTACAGCGGCGGCACGACGATCAGCGCCGGGACGCTCGCCGTCAGCAGCGACGCCAATCTCGGCAATGCGTCCGGCGGACTTACTTTCGGCGGCGGGACGCTGCAATACCTCTCGGGCTTCACCTCCAACCGCGCGGTGACGCTCAACGCCGGCGGCGGCACGTTCGACACCAACGGCAATGACGCGACGCTGGCGGGTGCGATCAACGGCGCCGGCGGCCTCGCCAAGAGCGGTGCGGGCACGCTCACCCTCTCGGGGAGCAGCGCCTATGTGGGCGCGACCAATGTCAACGGCGGGACGCTGCAGGCCGGCGCGCTCAACGCGTTCTCCGCGACGAGCGCGCATACCGTCAATCCCGGCGCAATCCTCGATCTCGCCGGCTTCAATCAAGCGATCGGCTCGCTCGCCGGCGCCGGCACGGTGACCAATTCGGGCGTCGCCAGCGCGACCCTCACGAGCGGCGGCAACAACGCGTCAACCACGTTTTCAGGCGTTCTCCAGGATGGCGCGGGAGCGACCGGCCTGATCAAGCTCGGCGCCGGCACGCTGACGCTGTCGGGAGCCAACACCTATTCCGGCGGCACGACGCTCGCGGCCGGCACGCTGCGGCTCGAAAACGACGCGGCGCTCGGAAGCGGTCGCTGACCACGACCGGTTCGGTGGTGGACTATGCCGCCGGCGTCACCATCGGCAATCCGATCGTTGTCAACAGCAACACCACCCAGCTACAGGTGACGGCGGGCACGGCGACGCAGGCGGGGTCGATCTCGGAGATCGCCGGGCCGCGGCCGATCGAGAAAATCGGCGCCGGCGTCTTGGTGCTCACCGCGGCGAATACCTATACCGGCGGGACGACGATCAGCGCCGGCACCCTCCAGCTCGGTAATGGCGGCGCCGGCGGCTCGATCGCGGGGGCAGTCATCAATAACGGCGTGTTGGCGATCAACCGCTCCGACACATACTCGTACGGCGGCGTTATTTCCGGCGTGGGCGCGCTCGAGCAGAACGGCGCCGGCGCGACCATTCTCACGGCCACGAACACCTATTCCGGCACGACCACGGTCAATGCCGGCGCGTTGATCGTGGATGGCTCGATCGCCAACTCGGCCGTCATCGTCAACAGCGGCGCCCTGCTCACGGGCAACGGGGTTGTGGGACCGACAACGATCGACGGCGCGTTGATGCCGGGCCAATCGACCGGCACGATCACCGTCAACGGCAATCTCACCTTCGGCGCGGGCGGCGCGAATCTCGTCAACGTCTCACCGGCAACCGCCGATCGCACCAATGTCACCGGCACCGCGGCGCTCAATGGCACGGTGCTCGCGATATTCGCGCCGGGCAGCTACATCACCAGGCAGTACACGATCCTGCATGCCGATGGCGGCCTCGGCGGCACCAGGTTCACCAATCTGAACAGCAGCAATATGCCCGCAAGCCTGAGCGCCAATCTCAGCTACACGAGCAGCGACGTGATCCTCAATCTCACCGCCAATCTCGGTGAGGCGATCGGCCCGGCGGGGCTCAGCCGCAACCAGCAAACCGTCGCGAGCGCGCTCGACGCTTATTTCAACAATGGCGGAACGATGCCGCCCAGCTTCGCGGGCGTGTACGGGCTGACCGGCGCGACTCTCGGCACTGCGCTGACGCTCTTGTCCGGCGAGGCGGCGACCGGGGCTCAGCAGGTCGGGCTCGCGATGACGGGCCAGTTCCTCGGCCTCATGCTCGATCCGTTCGTCGACGGCAGGAGTGGGGCGACTGGCGCAGACGGGCCGGCGCTCGGCTTTGCGCCGGAAACCGGGACGCAGCCGGAGAGGCGCACAGTCGCCTATCCATCGGCGTTCCAGGCGGCGGGGAACAAGGCGGCGACCTTCGAGCAGCGTATCGGCCCGTGGGGCGCGGCCTATGGCGGCACCAGCCGGACCGCCGGCGATCCGATCGGGATCGGCAGCCACGATCTCTCCGCGCGCTCTGCCGGAATCGTCGGCGGCCTCGACCTGCGCCTGACGCCGGACGCGGTCATGGGGGTTGCGCTCGCCGGGGGCGCCGCCCAGTGGAGTGTGGCGCAGGGGCTCGGCGGCGGCCAGAGCGATGCCTTCCAGGCCGGCATTTACGGCGCGACGCGCTCCGGCGCCGCCTATCTGTCCGGCGCACTCGCCTACACCAATCATTGGATGTCGACCGACCGCTTCGGTCTTGGCGGCGACCACCTCACCGCCAAGTTCAACGCGCAGGGCTTCGGTGCGCGCGTCGAGGGCGGCTATCGGCTCGGAACCGCATTCGGGGCGTTCACGCCCTATGCCGCCCTGCAGGCGCAGAGGCTGGGCACGCCGAACTACGCCGAGACCGACCTCACGAATGGCGGATACGCGCTCGGCTATCTCGCGCACACCGGGACCGGAACGAGAAGCGAACTGGGCGGCCATTTCGACCGCGTGCTGGCGCTCGGGGCCGATGCGGCGCTCGCCCTGCGCGCACGGCTCGCCTGGGCGCACGACTGGGTGAGCGATCCCACGCTGGTCGCCGAGTTCCAGAGCCTGCCCGGCGCGGGCTTCATGGTGACCGGCGCCGTCCCCGTGAAGGACTCCCTGCTCGTCTCGGCCGGGTCCGAGCTTCGCCTCGCCAACGGCCTCTCGCTGATCGGGAAGTTTAACGGCGAGTTCGCCGATCGCCTCCAGGCCTATGGCGGCACTGGGACGGTGCGTTACGCCTGGTGAGGC
>CAYGZV010000202.1:3320-4470 GCA_964354425.1 uncultured Rhodoplanes sp.
ATCCGATATGGCGCGCAGCCGGGTAACCGGCCGCCAGAATCGATTGCAGGATCGCCGCGGCGCGCCCGGGCGCGCAGGAAACCAACAAGCCGCCCGAGGTCTGGGGATCGGTCAGCAGATTTCGCCGCCAGTCCGGGAGATCGGCCGGCAATTGCACGCTGTCGCCGTAGCTCGCCCAGTTGCGCCCCGACGCGCCGGTGACGACGCCCTGCTGCGCGAGCGGAACGGCCTCGCGCAGGAGCGGCAGGTCGTCCGCTTGAATGACCAGGCGGAGGTTCGAGCCGCGCGCCATTTCGAGCGCATGGCCGAGCAGGCCGAAGCCGGTCACGTCGGTGATGGCGTGGACGTCCGCATCCTCGGCGAGTTTGGTCCCGATACGGTTGAGGAGCGTGGTCGTCGCGACCATCTCGGCATAGCCGTCCCCGGACAGCGCCCCCTTCTTCAGCGCCGCCGAATAGATGCCGACGCCGAGCGGCTTGGTTAGGATGAGCGCGTCGCCGGACCGGGCGTCGGCGTTGCGCCGGAGGTTCTGCTTGCGGCAGGTCCCGATCACGGCCAGTCCGTAGATCGGCTCGGGCGTATCGATCGAATGCCCTCCGGCGACCGGTATCCCGGCCGCCTCGCATACCGAAGCGCCGCCCGCGAGGATTGCGCGCACGGTCTCGAGCGGCAGCTTGTCGAGCGGTATTCCGAGGATCGCGAGCGCCATGATCGGCCGGCCGCCCATCGCGTAAACATCGGAGATGGCGTTGGTCGCCGCGATCCGGCCGAAATCGTGCGGATCGTCGACGATCGGCATGAAGAAATCGGTTGTGGCGATGATGCAGTTGTCATCGTCGAGCCGCCACACCGCGGCGTCGTCGCCGGTCTCGACCCCGACGAGGAGCTGCGCATACGGCTGCGCCGCGGCGTGCCCGCCGAGAAGCTGCTGCAACACGGAGGGGGCGAGCTTACAGCCGCAGCCGCCGCCATGGGCGAGACTGGTTAACCTGACCTGCGGGACGTTCATGTCGCTGCCTGTCTGGATCCGTTTCTCGAAGAGTTGCATGTTGGACGCCTTTCGAAAAGCGTCCGCGCGCTTTCACCGCGGTCCGCATGCCCGTGCGAGCAGGGCCACCCCTTGATCGGCGTGCGTTCGCGCGTCAGATAT
>CAYGZV010000203.1:0-4429 GCA_964354425.1 uncultured Rhodoplanes sp.
TGATGCCGGCTTTGGCGAGTCCGTCGATGAACCGGCTGTACGGCAGCCCGAACGGCCGCACGGCCGCATTGAGCCGCTGAATCCACAGCGCCCGGAAGGTGCGCTTCTTGTTCTTGCGGTCGCGATAGGCGTACTGGTTCGCCTTCTCGACCGCCTGCTTGGCGACGCGAATGGTGTTCTTGCGCCGGCCGTAATAGCCCTTGGCGGCTTTCAGGACCTTCTTGTGCTTGGCATGGGCGGTGACGCCCCGTTTGACGCGGGCCATGGCCGATCTCCTCGAAAAAGGCTTGGGTACAGGTAACTGGCGGGGCCGCGCGTCGCGCGGCCGTCAAGGCGATCAGCCGTTGGGCATCCAGTACTTCTTGATGCGTTCGCCGTCGGTCTTGAACATGACCTTGGTGCCGCGGTGGTCGCGGATCTGCTTGGTCGACCGCTTGATCATGCCGTGGCGCTTGCCGGATTGGGCAAACAGCACCTTCCCGGAACCAGTGACCTTGAAGCGCTTTTTCGCGCCCGATTTGGTCTTGATCTTGGGCATTTTGCTCTTCTCCTGAGACCGGCCGACCAGCCGAACCAACGGTTCCGGCGGCGCAGTCAATAATGCTCGTGATGAGCGGATTGCTGGCGAGCAGCGCCGCCGCCACGGCAGCCCTTGTTCAGCCGGGCGGCGGAAGGGCGGTTTTATCGCAGAGCCGGGGGAAAATGGCAACGGGCGGGCTTCGAGCGGATCCGGTGGACCCGAACTCGCTCCGCTCCCGTCCGGACCGGTTGCTGGCCTTTACCGCGGGGCCAGCACCATGACCATCTGCCGGCCCTCCATCCTCGGTTCCTGCTCGACCTTGGCGAGCTTGCCGGTATCGTCCTTGACCCGGGTGAGCAGCTGATAGCCGAGCTCCTGATGCGCCATTTCGCGCCCGCGGAACCGCAGCGTGACCTTCACCTTGTCGCCTTCCTCGAAAAAGCGCAGCATCGAGCGCATTTTCACGTCGTAGTCGTGGTCATCGATCATCGGCCGGAACTTGATTTCCTTGACCTCGACCACCTTCTGCTTCTTGCGCGCTTCCGCGGCTTTCTTCTGCTCCTGATACTTGAATTTCCCGTAGTCCATCAGCTTGCAGACCGGCGGGGTCGCGTTCGGAGCGATCTCGACCAGGTCAAGGCCCGCCTCCTGGGCAAGCCGCACGGCGTCCGGGGTCGCGACGGTGCCGCGATTGGCGCCGTCCTTATCGATCAAATGAACTTCGCGAACTCGGATCTCCTCATTCACGCGCGGCCCGTCCTTCTGGACGGGTAGCGCAGCTTTCATCGGGCGACGAATGGCTCTGCTCTCCTCTGTCGTTGCACGGCCCGCCGGGAGACAGCGGCCCCGCAGGAGCTTGCGCTCATGCGGCAGGCCGAGGCTGCCTCACGCGTCGGGTGCACTAGAATTGGGATAAACGCGTGGCAAGTCAACGGCGCTCGGTTCGGCCGGGGCGGCTCGGACAAACGGCAGGGGCGATCGTGCCCCCGCCCCTGACACATCCGCGTAAACGGCGAGCAATTGTTCGGCGCTGCTCGCGCGATCGAACTCGGCGAGAACATAGGCGCGGGCCCGTTCCCCCATCGCGCGCCGGTCCGCTTCCGGATACGAGAGCATCCGAATCACGGCGGCGGCGAGCGCGGCCTCGTCGCCCGCCGGAAACCGCAGCCCGGTCATCCGCTCCTCGGCCACCATCGGCGGCGCGAGCACCGCCTCCCGGCCTGCCGCGAGGTGAGAGGCGATCACCGGCCGGGCCATCGCCATGGCTTCGAGCATACCGCGATGCAGGCCTTCGAGCTGGATTGCGGCGCCGAGGACCACCGTCGCCGCGGCGTAAGACGCCGGGCGGTCGGCGAGCGGGCCGACCATGCGAAGCACATCGGCGGTATTCGTCGCAAGCACAAGGTCCCAGAGTTCCCCGCTGTAGCGCGAACGGTCTTCGTCGTCGCCGGCGAACACGAAAATGAAATCTCTCAGCCCCTTGGCCTTGAGCCGCGCCGCGGCCTCCACGACCACATGGTGGCCGCGGCGGCGAATGATGCGGCCCGGAACGAGGATCACATGCGTATCGCCCGTCGCGCCCCATGCGTTCCGCGCCTCCGCGATTTGCGCGGCGGTCACCAGTGCGGGATCGAAAGGCGCAAGGTCGAGCGAACTGCGGATGACTGAAATCCGCTCCCACGGGACGCCGCTCCGGTCGACCAGAAGCTCGGCGATCGGGTCGCTCACCGTTATCACCCGGTCGCCCCGGGCCATCACCGCATTGTACCAGCGCTTGAGGATGTTCTGCTCGCGAAAGGCCGTGTAGCAGGTGGTCAGGAACGGCGCCCCGCACAGGCGCGCTGCGAGCCAGGCGCTCCACGCCGATGCGCGCCCATGCGCGTGAACGACATCGCAGGCGCGGTCACGCACGATCCGGCGCAGGGCGACGGCGTTGCGGGCGATCACGAACGGATTCTGGCTCGTCGTGTTGAGCCTGACGAAGGTCGCGCCGATGCGGGTGATTTCGCCTTCGAGCCGTCCGCCGATGGCGACGACGATCGGATGATGGCCGGCGCCCGCGAGAATGCGGGCAAGTTCGACGGCGCCTTCGTCCGCGGCGCCAGCCTCGATGGTCGGCGCCACGATCAGAACCGTGAGCTTGCGCTCAGGCCAGGCCGGCTGATCGACGGCCTGCGGCTGATGCTCGGGCGCAAGCGTGCAATCGGCAGCAACCGCAAGCGCGCTCGGCTTTTGAGGCACCACTCAGCTGACCCCTCGGCGCATCCCGCGCGAAACATTCAACGCGCCATGCTGGTCCATGGGTATAGACCGCACGCGCCGGGCCGGCAATATTGCGGCCGGGGCGGCCACGATTCGTACGCTGCGAACGCCGAGCGGACAACCATTGGGTTGGGTTGAAATGCGCCGTCCCGCATCCGGCCGCACGCTGCGGCAGCTTGTTTGCCCGCCGCGGCGCGATCCGGAGCGATTGAATCAAGGGGCCTGACGCATGGGGAATGATTTGACGTTCGTGACCGTCGGCGCGGCCCCGGACCAGCGCAGTATCGCGGTGCGCCGGCGCGAAGGGACGGGTCCCGGCCTCGTCTGGCTCGGCGGATTCTCGTCCGACATGAAGGGCACCAAGGCGCAGGCGCTCGACGATTGGGCGGCGCAGCACGGCCGCGCCCTGGTCCGCTTCGATTATTCCGGGCACGGCGAGTCGAGCGGCAACTTCGACGATGGCACCATCGGCCTTTGGCTCGAGGAAACGGTGGCGGTGTACACCACGCAGTGCCATGGCCCGCAGGTCCTCGTCGGCTCCTCCATGGGCGGATGGCTCGCGCTGCTGCTCATTCGCGAGTTGGTGCGCTGTAACGCGACCGCCCGTACGGCGCCGATCGCCGGCGTGGTGCTGATCGCCCCGGCGGTTGATTTCACCGAGGAATTGATCTGGAAGCGCTGCCCGCCCTCGGTGCGATGCGACCTGGAAACCAAAGGCGAATGGCTCAAGCCGTCGCAATATGGCGAGGCGCCGCTCCGGATTACCCGGCGGCTGATCGACGAGGGACGACGCCATCTGATGTTCGGGGGACTAATCGAGGCGGGCTGCCCGGTGCGCATCCTCCAAGGCGTGAAGGACCCGGACGTGCCGTGGCAGCACGCCGTCGATGTGGTCGCCCGGCTCGCACAGGACGACGTCGTGCTGACGCTGGTGAAGGACGGCGACCACCGCCTGTCGCGGCGGGAGGATCTCGAGCGGATGCTGCGCGTCGTCGCCGAGTTCTGAGCGCTAAGGGAACCGCCATGAGTCATGCGTCCATGCGAAACCGCGGCATCTGCGCCGCGCTGCTCGCCCTTGCGATTTTCGCGCGAATGCCGGCGGGCGAGGCCGCCGAAACGGTTGGCGGGGAGCGCGCCTTCTCCTTCGTCGCGCTCGGCGACATGCCCTACAACGTTCCCAACGACTATGCCCGGTTCGACCGTTTGATCGCCGCGATCAATCGCTTGCGGCCGGCATTCTCGGTGCATGTCGGCGACATCAAGAGCGGCACGAGCGCCTGCACGGACGAGGCCTTGCAGAAGGTCCACGACCAGTTCCAGACCTTCGATCAGCCGCTCGTCTATGCGATCGGCGACAATGAATGGACCGACTGCCACCGCAACCGGGAGAGTCCGTTCGACCCGCGCGAGCGGCTCGCCAAACTGCGCCAGATGTTTTTCGCCAATCCCGCGCAGAGCCTCGGGCGCGCGCCGATGCCGGTCGAAACGCAGGCGCGGGCGCTGCCGTCGTTTGCGACCTATGTGGAAAACGCCCGCTTCACGAAAAACGACGTGCTGTTCGTCACCCTCAATATCCCGGGCTCGAACAACGGTTTCGAGACCACCGATCCGCAGGCTTCGGCCGAGTATTTCGAGCGCAACCGCGCC
>CAYGZV010000204.1:0-4396 GCA_964354425.1 uncultured Rhodoplanes sp.
CGGTCTGCGCCATCGTCTCCTCCGGAGCGGCATGCGGCGGTGTGTCGCCGCTGTCCGGCCGTGCGTCGCTTTCGGTCGACGGTTCGGCCGCGGCCGGTTCTGCCCGGGGCTTCCCCCGCGAGCTGTCGAACGGGCGCTTTTTCTTATGGGCCATCACTGGCTCCCAACAATTCATTGGATACTTGTAAGGGCATACTGCGCCCGTGCCACCGCGGCAACCTTATGCTTGGTCAAGCAGCCGCAACAGCGATTGCTGATCCGGTCGGCGCGCTACTTCGACCCGCTCGGCGCCGGCCGCGATCAGCGGCGCGGCGACCTCGGCCGAAAGGCAGAGATGCCTGAGCGCGAGTCCCTGTTCGCGCAGGCCATCCGCCTCGATCGCGGCGAGGAAAACCTCGGCCGAGCGTTTGGAAAAATGCAGGACGCCGTCGATGCGATCATTTGCAAGCGCGATCCGCGCCACGTCGGGAAGCCGCGTCGCGGCGATCGCCCGGTAGATCGGGACGGTGCGGACGGCGAACCCGTATTGCCCGAGCAGCGCTTCGAGATCGCCGGCGCGATCCTCGCCGGCGAGATAGAGAATCGGCTTCGTGCGGTCGACCAGGCGGCCCACAATGAGGCCGGCAAGCGCGGCGACGTCGCCATAGGCCGATTGTACCTCGGCGAAGGCGGCGGCATGCGCCACCTCTTCGGTGCGGGCGCCGACGGTGAAGACCGGTACGCGCAGGAGACGCGCTTTCGCCGGATGCGCGACAAACGCGCTCACCGCATTCGCGCTGGTGAAGACGATCGCCGCCCACGGCCCTTCGCCGATCGGCGCGTCGAGGACCGGCGCGATGCGCAGAAGCGGGGCGACGAGAGCCTGACGCCCGCGCTCGCGCAGCGCCTTTGCGGTGCGCTCCGCGTCAGGCTCCGGACGGGTGACGAGGAGCAGCATCGGTCAGCCGAAAAAGCCCGCGCCGCCGCGCTGCTTCAGCTCGGCCCCGGCATCCTGCCCGAGTGCGGCGGCGGCGCCGACAAGCCCGGAGCGGCTTGTTTCGTGGGCTTCGCTGCCGTCCGGCTTCACGATCAGCCCGCGCAGGGCAAGGACGCCGCCCGCGATGCGCGCATGCCCCGCGATCGGGGTCTTGCACGAGCCGTCCAGCGCGGCGAGAAAGGCCCGCTCCGCGGTGAGCGCCGCCATCGTGTCGGCGTCGTTGATCGCGGCGACGAGGGCGCGCGTGCGCGCGTCGTCGGCGCGCGTCTCGATCGCGATCGCGCCCTGCCCAACCGCCGGCAGGAACTCATCCACCGAAAACACCGAGCTTGCCGCCTCGGTCAGCCCGAGCCGCTTCAGGCCGGCGAGCGCGAGCAAGGTCGCGTCGACTTCGCCCGCGTCGAGCTTGCGCAAGCGCGTCTGCACATTGCCGCGCAAGGAGACGACCTGCAGGTCGGGCCGCAGCCGGCGGACAATGGCTTGCCGCCGCAGCGACGCCGTGCCGACGATCGCGCCGCGCGGCAGGTCCGACAGGCTCGTCACCCTGCGGCTGATGAAGGCGTCGCGCACGTCCTCGCGCTCGAGGAAGGCGGTGACCACGAGGCCGGGCGGCAGCACGGTCTCCATGTCCTTCGCCGAATGGACCGCGAGATCGACCTTGTTCTCGAACAGGGCCTGCTCGAGCTCCTTGGTGAAGAGGCCCTTGCCGCCTACTTCGGCGAGCGGCCGGTCCTGGATCGCGTCGCCCGAGGTGCGGATTACGCACACCTCGATCGCCGCGGGAGCAAGATCATGCGCCGCCGCGAGCCGCGCGCGCACTTGCTCCGCCTGAGCAAGCGCAAGCGGGCTGCCGCGCGTGCCGATCCGCAGCAAGGGGGCGATCGAGGATTGCGTCATGCGACTTCGCAGTGCTAGGCCGTCACTATAGTCGTTATATGGGCATAGTCGTTATATGGGCGCCTCGCGCTCTGGCAACGCATATCAGGGGCGGAATCGAACCGCCGGAGGCAATGATCGTTCTCGGCATCGAGACGACCTGCGACGAGACGGCGGCGGCGGTCGTGGAACGCCGGCCGGATGGTCGCGCGCACATTCTATCTAACATCGTGCTCTCGCAGATCGAAGCGCATGCCGCCTTCGGCGGGGTGGTGCCGGAGATCGCGGCGCGCGCCCATGTGGAGGTCCTCGATATCCTGATCGGTCAGGCAATGCGAGAGGCCAGTCGGAATTTTGCGAATCTCGACGGGGTAGCCGCAGCCGCGGGGCCGGGGCTGATCGGCGGCCTCATTGTCGGCCTGACCACGGCGAAGGCGATTGCGCTCGTGCACGAAAAGCCCCTGATCGCCGTCAATCATCTCGAAGCGCATGCGCTGACCGCGCGGCTCACCCACGGCACGCCGTTCCCCTATTGCCTGTTTCTCGCTTCGGGCGGGCATACGCAGGTCGTCGCCGTGCTCGGGGTCGGCGACTATGTGCGGCTCGGCGCCACTCTCGACGATGCGATCGGCGAGGCCTTCGACAAGACCGCGAAGGTTCTCGGTCTCGGCTATCCTGGCGGACCGGAGGTCGAGCGCTGCGCCGCGCGCGGCGATCCGATGCGTTTCGCGCTTCCGCGACCGATGGTGGGGCGCAGCGACGCCGACTTCTCGCTGTCCGGGCTCAAGACCGCGCTGCGGCTCGAAGCGGAGCGAATCGCGCCGATTTCGGAACAGGACGTGTACGACCTCTGCGCCTCTTTCCAGCAGGCCGTCGCCGAAATGGTGATCGACCGCCTGCATTTCGGACTTCGGATGTTCGAGAAGCGATTCGGGCCGCCGACCGCCCTCGTCGCCGCCGGCGGGGTCGCCGCCAACCAGGCGATCCGCGGCCTGCTGCATCATGTCGCGGTGGAAGTGGGGACCGTGCTCGTGCTCCCCCCGCCCGAACTGTGCACCGACAATGGGGCGATGATCGCCTGGGCCGGCGCCGAACGGCTGGCGCACGGGCTGATCGACACGCTGGAGACGGGCCCGCACGCGCGCTGGCCGCTCAGTCAGGTCCGCGGGCCGGACCGGCTGGCGGCGCACGCATCGCCCGCCTGATGCCCAGCGCCAAGATCAAGTTCGATCGCATCGCCGTGGTTGGCGCCGGCGCCTGGGGCTCCGCCCTTGCCGGCGTCGCGGCCCGCGCCGAGCGGGCGGTCACGCTGATCGCGCGCTCCGAGCAGGCCGCCGCCAATATTCGCGCCCAGGGCGAGAGCCCGCGCCTGCCAGGCGTGAAGCTTGATCCGCGCATCGTGGTGGCCGCCGGCGCAGCGGCGGCGGCCTCCGCCGAGGCCGTGCTCCTAGTCGTGCCCGCGCAGACGCTGCGCTTCCTCGCCGCCTCGCTGGCCCCGGCGATTCGCCCGGGCACGCCGGTCATCGCTTGCGCGAAGGGCATCGAGCGGGGCTCGCGCGCCTTCATGAGCGAGGTGATCGCCGCCTGCATTCCCGCGGCGGTTCCGGCGATCCTGTCCGGTCCGAGTTTCGCTGCCGACGTGGCGCGCGGGCTGCCGACCGCGGTCACGCTCGCCGCCCGCGACGCCGACATCGCCGAGGCGCTGGTGCAGGCGCTCGGCACGCACACCTTCCGCCCCTATCACTCGACCGATCTGCGCGGCGTGGAAATCGGCGGCGCCGCCAAGAACGTGCTCGCGATCGCGGCCGGCATCGCGGCGGGACGCAGGCTCGGCGCGAGCGCCGCCGCAGCGCTCTCAACGCGCGGCTTCGCCGAGCTGATCCGGTTCGGCCGAGCCTTCGGCGCGCGTCCGGAGACGCTGACCGGATTGTCCGGCCTGGGCGACCTCATCCTCACCTGCTCGACGCCCCAGTCGCGCAATTTCTCCTTCGGCGTCGCCATCGGAGAGGGCATGTCGCCCGCGGAAGCGTCGCGCGAAAGGCTGGCGGAGGGGGCATTCACCGCCTCCGCGCTCGTCGAGATGGCGAAGGAGGCGGGCATCGACATGCCGATCGCAAGCGCCGTCGACGCCGTGCTCGAAGGCCGGCTCAGCGTCGATGAGGCGATGGAGGCCCTGCTCGCGCGCCCGTTCAAGGCGGAGGATTAGCGATGGCCTACTGGCTGGTGAAGACCGAGCCGTCGGCCTGGTCGTGGGACGACCAGGTCAAGGCGGGCGCCAAGGGCGAGCCGTGGACCGGCGCGCGCAACCACACCGCCAAGCAGAACTTGCTGAAGATGAAACATGGCGACCGCGCCTTTTTCTATCACTCGGGCGAGGAGAAGAGCATCGTCGGCGTCGTCGAGGTCATGCGCGAGGCATATCCCGATCCGACCGCGAAACCGGGCGAGCCTTGGGTGGTGGTGGATCTGAAGGCGGTCGGGCCGCTGGCGCGCCCCGTGACGCTCGCCGACATCAAGGCCGAGCCGCGGCTCGAGGACATGGCG
>CAYGZV010000205.1:0-4395 GCA_964354425.1 uncultured Rhodoplanes sp.
GTCGATGACGAGATTGCCCGCGACCTGGGTCCCGTTCAGCGCGAGAATCGTCACCGGGTGGGCATCGTCGGCTGCGCTCCCCGCCGGGATCGGCCACGCCAGGCCCTTCAAGCAAAGCGCCGACTGCACGGTCGTTTCGAAAACGTAGAACTCCAGATAAGGGCTGCCCGGCAGTCCCTCCAAACCGACCGTGGTCTTGCTTCCGACTGGCGTTTCATCCTTGCAGCCCGGAATTCTCCAGTCCGATTCGTGCGGCAAGTCTTTTCGTTGGCTCGCCACGAACTGCGCGCGCTCGCCGATTCGCTTCAACTCCGCCTCGACGATCTCCCGCACCGGCGCGCTGTCGAAAATGTCCCGCTTGTAGGAGTCCTCCGGCTTCGTCCGGGACAGCGCGCGGCGCCACCACGGATAATCGACAGCCACATTGCCGTCCGTGGCCCGTTTGCTGACGCCGAAGCCCGCGTTTTCCGCAGTCAGGTAGCCGATGGTGCTCGAGTTGATGTGATAGGCGCATCGCGCCTCGGTCTCGTCCAGGGCGACCGTTCCCGCGACTTGGCTGGATCGTATCCACAGCCGGGAGAAGGCGGAGTTTCTCAGGTCGAGATCGCCCGCGATCTTGGCCCTGACGACGAAGGCGTCGAGAAAGATCAGGCTGTTCCTCTGATGCCAGGACCCATCGATCCGGGTATCGTGCACCCGCAGCCTTCGCATGAAGCTGGCGCCGCCATACACTGAACCGTCCACCTGCGCGCGGTTCAGCCGCAGATTGCCGAGAATGACCGCGTATTCGAAGCTGAAGTCGCCTTTGATATGCGCGTTGCGCGCGTCGACGGGGCCTTTGACGAGGGAGCGATCCAGAACGAGCGAGTACGGCACATCGATGCCGACGAGATCGAGGCCATCACAAAAGACCGCGCCGATGATGCGGATGCCGCTCGGCGCGATTTGCGCCTCCTTCACGATATGTTTGACGATGTCGGCCGGCAGTCGGCGCGGGTCTTTCCGTTCGCAGACTTCGTCCCAGTTTTTCTCGGCGAGCGGCATTCCCTCCTTCTCTGCTTTCGGATCGCCTGCATTGCGATCGACGCATTCGAGCTTCGGCGTCATCACGATCTCGCGGCCATCCTGCAGGCACGCGACGATATCGGTGTATGTCTGCCGCTCGATGGACGCTGGCGTTTGCGCCTGGCCGGGAGCCATCGCCAAGGCGATCAGCACAGCCGCCATGATGATGGCGGCGACGCTTGCGGAGACGATTGCAGGGGGCTTCATGAATGGGCCCAAAAACGCCAGCCGATTTATGATAGAAGAGTTCAATTCGCCCCGCAACCATAACGGGTTTGCACGCAACCGATCCGTCGCGCCGCCGCATAGAGCCGGCCCGGAATACAGTGACCGGATGAACGATATCTCCCTCGTGCTCGTCGCTGCGGTGGCCGACAATGCCGTGATCGGCAGGAAGGGCGGGCTGCCTTGGCGGCTCAAATCCGACCTGCAGCATTTCCGCGCGCTCACGCTCGGCCATCCGCTGCTCATGGGGCGCAGGACTTATCAGGCGATCGGCCGGCCGCTGCCCGGCCGCACCAACATCGCCGTCAGCCGGGATCACGCCTTCGCCGCGCCGGGCGTGCTCGTCGCCGCTTGCCTTGCGGACGCGCTCGAAGTCGCGCGCGCAGACGCCTTGCGACGCGGCGTCGAAACGGTCATGGTGATTGGCGGCGCGGATATTTATGCGCAATTGATGCCTTTGGCGGCGCGTCTGGAAATCACGCGCGTGCACGCTCGCCCCGCGGGGGACGCCGTGTTTCCCGCCATTATAGAGGGGGAGTGGCGCGAGACTGCGCGCCGAGAGGGCCTTGCCGGGCCGGAAGACGAGGCGACGTTCACATTCGTGAGCTACGCGCGGGTCGACGGCGGGCCACACGACCATGCGTCACTGGGCGGCAAGGCCGTGCGTTGATCAAGGGGTTGGTTTCCGCTAACCGAAGTTACATCTTTGTCGGATGCGCCCGAGCGAGATCACGATTGATCGGCGCAGCCGGGCTGGCTTATGTGCCAGACAAGAGGGAAGGGCTCGATCATGCCATGGAGTAATCAAGGTGGTGGTGGTCCGTGGGGACCCGGCCCCAAGGGGCCGTGGGGCTCCGGTCCACAATCGACGGGTCCGAGCCCGCCCGACCTTGAGGAATTGCTGCGCCGCAGCCAGGACAGGCTGCGGAGCGTGTTGCCGGGCGGCCTGGGCGGGCGCGGAATCGTGCTCATCGTGGCGGCCGCCGTCGCGATTTGGGGGCTGTCGGGTTTCTTCCGGGTCGAGCCGGATGAACTCGGCGTCGTGCTTCGCTTCGGCAAATATGTGCGCGACGCGAAGCCCGGCCTGAACTACCACCTTCCTTATCCGATCGAGACCGTGCTCACTCCCAAGGTCACCCGCGTCAATCGCATCGATATCGGCATGCGGATCGTCGAAGACGTGCGGCGCGGCTCGACTATGCGCGACATCCCCGAAGAAAGCCTGATGCTCAGCGGCGACGAGAATATCGTCGACGTCGACTTTGCCGTCTTCTGGGTGATCAAGCCGGACCAGGGCGCGGCGCAATACCTGTTCAACATTCAAAATCCCGAGGGCACCGTGAAGGCGGTCGCGGAAAGCGCGATGCGCGAGGTGATCGGGCGCTCGGAAATCCAGCCCATTCTCACCGGAGCGCGCCAGAACATCGAGACCGGCGTGCAGGAGCTGATGCAGAAAATTCTCGACGACTACGGGGCGGGCATTCAGATCACGCAAGTTCAGCTGCAGAAGGTCGATCCGCCCGCGCAGGTGATCGACGCGTTCCGCGACGTGCAGGCCGCGCGCGCCGATCTCGAACGCGCGCAGAACGAGGCGCAGACCTACGCCAACCGGGTGATTCCCGAGGCGCGCGGCCGCGCGGCGCAGGTCACGCAGTCGGCCGAGGCCTATCGCGAGCAGACGGTCGCCGAGGCGCGGGGCCAGGCCGGGCGGTTCGACAAGATCTATGACGAGTACCGCAAAGCGCCGGACATCACCCGCGAGCGCCTCTATCTCGAAACGATGGAGCGCGTGCTCGGCGGCACCGACAAGATCATCCTGGATTCGACCGGCGGCGCGGGCGGCGGAGTCGTTCCTTACATCTCGCTCGACGAGCTGACCAAACGGGGGAGTCCGTCGGCCCAGCAACCGTCGCAACAGCAACGCTCGCAGGCGGGAGCGAACCGATGAGGCTCGGCATCCTAGGTGGCGTCGCCGCCGTCGTCATCGTGCTCGTGCTGCTGCTTGGCTACAGCGCGATGTTTTCCGTCTACCAGACGCAGCAGGCGCTCGTGGTCCGGCTCGGCGAGCCGGTGCGCGTGGTCACGCAACCCGGGCTGCACTGGAAGGTGCCGCTGATCGACAGCGTGATCTATGTCGACAAGCGCATTCTCGATCTCGAAAACCCGGCGCAGGAGGTGATTGCGTCCGACCAGAAGCGTCTCGTCGTCGATGCGTTTGCGCGCTACAAAGTGGTCAATCCGCTGCGCTTCTATCAGACGGTCGGCTCGGTCGACGGCGCCAATTCGCGGCTGTCGACGCTGCTCAACTCCGCCCTTCGGCGGGTGCTCGGCGAAGCCACCCTGACCCAGGTCGTGCGCGACCAGCGCGAATACCTGATGAACCGCGTGCGCGAGCAGCTCGAGCGCGAGGCGCAGGCCTTCGGCATTTCCGTGGTGGACGTCCGCATCCGCCGCGCCGATCTGCCCGAACAGAACAGTCAGGCGGTGTATCAGCGCATGCAGACCGAGCGCCAGCGCGAAGCGGCCGAGTTCCGCGCACAGGGCAGCCAGCGCGCCCAGGAAATCCGCGCGCGCGCCGACCGCGAGGTGACGGTGCTCGTCGCCGAGGCCACGTCGCGCGCCGAGCAGACCCGCGGCGAGGGCGATGCGGAACGCAATCGCATCTTCGCGGACGCCTTCAACAAGGATCCCGACTTCTTCTCCTTCTACCGCTCGATGCAAGCCTACGAGGCCGGACTGAAGCCGAACGATACGCGGTTCCTCCTGCGGCCCGATTCAGACTTTTTCCGCTACTTCGGAAGTCGCGGCAGCCGGCCGAATCCGCCGGCCGCGGCGCCCACCCAAGGTCCCACGCCCGCACCGACGCCGGCGCCGACGCAGTAGTAAAGGGCCAAGGCCGACTGGCCGTTTCCGGACCCGCCCGATGGTTCAGTTCTTCGTCGCGATCGGCCTCGTCTTCGTGCTCGAAGGGCTGTTTTTTGCCGCGTTTCCCGGCCCCGCCCGCCGCTCGGCGGTCGCCATTCTGGAAACGCCCGAGCAGACGCTGCGGGTGATCGGCGTGATCAGCGCCGCCGCCGGCGTCCTCGTGATCTGGCTGACCAAGCT
>CAYGZV010000206.1:0-4305 GCA_964354425.1 uncultured Rhodoplanes sp.
TCGATCCCGCAGATCTACTGCGCGTGGACGGCCGGCGGCTTGCCGGCAAGATCTTGCGAGGGGCCGGCGATCGTCACCAGCAGGTCGCCCGACAGGAGCCGCTGCGCCACGCGCTTGGCGTCTTCGAGCGTCACCGCGTCGATTAGGCCGTTGCGCTTGTTGATGTAGTCGATCCCCAATTCGTCGATCTGGATTTGCACGAGCTGGTTGGCGATCTTGGGCGACGTGTCGAAGGCGAGCGCATAGGAGCCCTTGAGGAACGACTTCGCTTTCTCAAGTTCGTCCGCGGTCGGCCCGTCCTTCGCCATCCGACGCACCTCGCTTTCGATCACCTCGGTCGTTTCCCGCGCGCGGTCGGCGCGCGTCCCCGTCGCCACGAAGAACGCCGCCGCGTGCTGGAGCGGCATGAGCATCGAGTAGATCGAATAGCAGAGCCCGCGCGTCTCCCGCACCTCGCGATACAGGCGCGACGAGAACATGCCGCCGCCCAGAATGTGATTCACGACATAGGCTGCGATGTAATCGGGATCGCGGCGGGTGAGTCCCTTCCCGCCGAACACGAGCGAAGACTGCGCAACCTCGACCTGCACCGGCACGCTGCGGCCGAGCGCCTGCGGCGCGGTCTCCGGCACCGGAGCGAGTTCGGCCTTCGCGGGCAGCGTCCCGAACACGGTGTCGAGCAGGCCCCCCGCGGTCGCCGCGTCGACATTGCCGACGATCGCGATCTTCAGCGTATCGCGCGCGAAGACGCGGGCGACATAAGCCTTGAGGTCCGCTGCGGTGATCGCCTCCACGCTCTCGGTCGTGCCGGTGATCGCGTGGCCATAGGGATGTCCGGCAAAGGCCGTTTCCCACCATTCGCGGCTGGCGAGATCGTCCGGCCGCACGCTTTCGCGGCGCAGCTCGGCAACAATGGCCGTGCGCATGCGTTCGACCGCGTCGGGATCGAAGCGCGGCGCGGTGAGCGCGAGTTTCAGGAGGCCGAACGCTTCGTCCCTATACTCGGCCAGCGTACGGAGCGAGCCGGTGATGCTGTCGCGGCCGGCGACGAATCTGAGCTCGATCGCCTTCGTCTCCAGCCGCTCGCCGAAGGCGCGCGAATCGAGCTCGCCGGCGCCTTCGTCGAGCAGCGTCGTCAGCATGTGGGCGAGCCCGGGCCTGTCGGCAGGGTCCTGGCTCGAGCCGCCGCGGAACGCGAACTCCATCGCGACAAGGGGAAGCGACGGTTCGCGGACGAGCCAGGCCTCGATTCCGCCCGGACTGACCACGCGTTCGATCGTCGTCGCGAGCGCCGGCAGGGAAAGACCGGCCCACAGGCCGAAAGCGAGCGCAGCGCGGCGAGCGCCGATCCAGACAAAGCCGGTCAAGAACGTTTCTCCTCAGGGCCTGGCAGAGACTTCACGAGATAGCCGGTGACGGAACGCCGCTTGTCGAGCCAGGTCTTGGCCGCGAGTTGCACCTGCGCGGCGCTGATCGCCTTGATCCGATCGGGCCAGTTGAGCACATCCTGCACCGTCGAGCCGGTGCTGAGCGCGACCCCGAACCAGCGCGCCATGCTCGACTGATTGTCCTGCGCATAAGTGGAGTCGGCGATCATGCGCGTCTTGGCGCGCTCCAACTCCTCGGAGGCGACTCCGTCCGCGACGATTTCGGCGATCACTGCGTCGATCTCGTTCTCGATGTCGGGCAAGTCGACCCCGGGCTGCGGCATGGCGTAGATGCCGAGCCGCGTCGAATCCACAGCCGAGCCTTGATACGAGGCGCCGGCATTGGTCGCGAGGCGCTTGTCGACGACGAGGCGGCGATAAAGCCGGCTGTTGGAGCCCGCGCCGAGAACTTGCGCCAGCACGTCGAGCGCCTCCGCTTGCTCGCGCTTGGCGGTCGTATAGGAGGGGACGAGATAGCTGCGATACACGCTCGGCTGCGCGACCTGGGGATCGTCCATCACGACCTTGCGCACCGCGACGGGGATCGGCTCCCGCGGCCGCGCGCGCTCCTCGGTATCGGCGCTGCGCGGGATCGCGCCATAGGTCTTTTCCGCGAGCGCCTTGACCTCGTCGCGCGTCACGTCGCCGGCGATCACGACGATCGCGTTGTTCGGCCCGTAGAAGCGCCGGTAGAAAGCAAGCGCATCCTCGCGATTGAGCCTTTCGATCTCCGGCCGCCAGCCGATGACCGGCCGCCCATAGGGGTGATTGAGGTAAAGCGCGGCCGATATTTGTTCGCCAAGACGCGCCTCCGGGCTGTTGGCGACGCGCATATTGTGCTCCTCCAGCACGACGTCGCGCTCGGGAAGCACATTGGCGTCGCTGAGCACGAGGCCGGTCATGCGGTCAGCCTCGAATTCCATCAACTGCCCGAGATACTCGCGCGGGACGCGCTGGAAATAGCCGGTATAGTCGGAGGTCGTGAAGGCGTTCTCCTGCCCGCCAATAGTGGCGAGCATCTGCGAAAAGCGCCCGGCCGGGTTTTTCGCCGTGCCCTTGAACATCAGGTGTTCGAGAAAATGGGCGATGCCCGATTTGCCCAGCGGCTCGTCGGCCGATCCGACCTTGTAGTAGATCATGTGCGTCACCACCGGCGCGCGGTGATCGGGAATGACCACCACCTGCATGCCGTTGGCGAGCTTGAACTCGCCCACCTTGGGTTCCTCGGCGCGGGCCGACGGAGCTGCGATCGGCAGCATCACGGCGGCGGCTAAGGCCACCAGGGCGGCGCATGAGACTGCCCGACGCATCATAACGACCTCATTGACGTTTGTTCGCCAGCATTCTTTCGGAAAAGCGCTGCCGCCTCAAATGACAAAACGGTCACGTCCGACCGCTTCGTCCGAACTCCCGCGCGCGGACCATCCTTCAGATGCAATAGATGGCAATGCAACTGATGGCGCCGCAACACAGAAGATTCTGCTCCGAGCGCGCCTGCGCCGGCGCCGCCGAAGTCTTCCGAAAGCATCGACCGGAGACGGTCGGCTGGGACCGGAGACGGCCGGCTGGCCTCAACGGTTCCCTCCAACCGCCTGGTCGAGCGGATCGGCGGGCTTCGGTCTGGCGTCCGATTTGCTGACCCCGTAGGGCTGACTCGACGCGGGCGTGCGGTAGCCGGGCGGCGGCTGGGTCAGGTCGGTGCGCTGAGGCTCACGGTCGAACGCGCTCGTTTCCGCCTTGGGCTCAAACCCGAAGAGCGAACGGAGATTGTTGAACCCTTTGAAGCCAAGTTCCGACGGTCGCATCTGGTTCATCGACTCTTCCGACGGCTTGGCCGCCGTCTGGGACGGGCCCGCGCTCCGCGGCACGCCTTTGTCGAGTTGGGCTGGGGTCAGCGGACGCCCCTCCTCCTCCCAGTCGATCGCCTTTCTCTTCCGCTTGGCGACCTCCTTCTTGCCGGCCACGTCCGGATCGACCGGCCACGCCGGATTGCGCTCGGCGAAGCCGGGATTTTCGGGCGGCGGCAGATTAGTGCTTGGCGGCACAACCAAAGGAGACCGTTCGCGATAATCGATACTTTCCTCGTCGCCCCGCTTCAGTCCCAGGCCGCTCATGATGCCGCGCAGGACCTTGACGTCGGGAAGCTCGTCGTCATCGTCGGCAAGCGCCGGGCCGACGCCCGTGGCGCAGACCGCAAGCCCGGCAAAGAGGCAAGCCATGGCGACGCGTGCGATCCCGCGCCTCGGAGCTCTCTGCGGCATGTCCTTATCCCCCCGGTCCAGGATCAACGCCGAGTTGCGGCGGATCGCATAGCCGGCTTTGTCTTATAGCCCGGATCAGGGCGCTTTTGCGGCGTTTTCGCCGCGTAATACCTCGTAGAGAAGCCCGCCGACTCCCGCCACGATCGCCATATCGGCGAGGTTGAAGACATACCACCGGAAGCTGAAGCTCGCCGTCGTGAGGTGGAGCAGCGCGAAATCGAAGACCGCTCCGAAGGCGAGGCGGTCGATGGCGTTGCCGATCGCGCCGCCGATGATCAGTCCGAGCGCGACGGCGGTCAGCCGGCTTCCCGCGCGGGCGAGCCATGCCGAGAGCAGCATGACCGCCGCCGCCTTCACCCCGAGCAGCAGCCATTGCCCGACCGGGCCGCCCTGCGGAAACAGGCCGTAGCTGATCCCGGTGTTCCAGACCGCGACGAGGTCGAGGAAAGGGGCGAGGCGGACGGGGGCGCGCGTTTCGAGATCGAATTCGAACAGGAGCCACAGCTTGAGCGCCTGATCGAGTACCACCACCCCGGCGGCGACCAGCAGGCCGAGAACCAAAGGCGAACGGCGGAAACGGGCTTCCGGTGCCGGCATTGGAGGTGCGTCACCCCCTT
>CAYGZV010000207.1:0-2710 GCA_964354425.1 uncultured Rhodoplanes sp.
GTCGACGCCTCGTCGCTCTTCTCCGGCGCGCCCCAGCGCAGCTCGACGCAGTCGTTCAGATTGTACGCCATCTCGAGCTCGGCCGCGCGGTCGACCACGTCCTTGAGCGGGAGCGTCCACGCGGAGCCATCGCTGCGCGTATAGGAAAACTTGCGCGCCGAAAGGTCCGACGCGAGCACGCGCTGCAACTCCGCCTTCACGTCCGCGACGCTCTTGTCGGCCGGCATGGCGTACCGCTCGGGCCGCCGCGCGACGCGATCCGGAAACCCGCGCACCACATCGATCGCGATCAAAAGACGCAGATCGCGCGACGGCGTCGCGAAATCCTCCCACGCGCCGGTCGTCTCGAAGATCGACGGACCGTCCGGCATGTCCGCGTCGCCGCGCCCGCTGATCTGGAACTTCCGCCCGTTTTCGACCGAGGTCACGCGCGCCTTCACCTGTTCTTCGAGCGCCGTGATCGTCTCTTTCATGGCGCGCAACGGATCGAGCTGCGCCGGCGAGATCACGTCCTCCATGCGATCGTAAAAGTCTTCAACCCCGAGCCGCGACTGATCGAGCGAAAAATCGCCATACTGCGGATTCCTCGCAATTTCGCGATTGGTCAGCCGCCGCAAACCGCCGCTCTCGCTCACGATCGGCCGGAACCGCTTGAACCCGGGGCCCCCGAGCGCGGGATCCTGCGCAAACAGGAAATTGCCGCGCCAAAAACGCTTGACCGCGACCGTCCCGTCGGGCTGCGCGTCGACGGCGAGCAAGACGCCCGCCGCGCCGTCCGCCTGCGGCACGCGACGCGCCAGCACCAGAAGGTGCCCGTAGGGATCGGCGTACACGGTCCCCGGGCGCAGCGTCTCCTCGTTCAGCGGAACGGGATAATAGTCGGTGTTGTCGTCGTTCGCCGCGGTTCGGCCGGATCCGGAATGGACGCCGTCGGCGACGGTAAAGCGCAAGTAATGGCCGAACCCCGCTGCGAGTCCCGCCGGCCGCGGCGGCGGTCCCACCGGCTTCGCCGCAGGCGCGCTCGGCAGGGGGGCCGGCTGGCGAAACATCCCGAACATGGCGGCAGATGCGGCGGCTTGTTCGGGGGAGACCATTATTTCTTCAGGCGGGACGGGTCGAGGCTCCTCATTCTGAATGTTCCACCACGCATGGCATTTCGGCGGCTCGCCGCCGCCGCCGCGCGTGCACTTCGCGTAGCCGAACGGCAGCCCCATCTTGACTGCGAAATACGCGCGCAAGAAGTACGGAAGGTCGGCGCAGTCGGGGCGAATGAAGAGGCCCATCTGGTCTTCGCCGAGACCCAAATGGTTGAACAGGAAATTGCGCGACCGATCGCGCAGCACGACATGCAGCGCCGGCCACGACGGCGCCGCGTCGAGCGGCGAGTCGAACAACTTCTCGATCCATGCGGAATACAGGTTTTCCGTCGCGCGACTCCAGGTGTTGCGCACGGGCCAGACGCTCCCCGGCGTCGCGCGTGGCCGCGGCGGCTCGGCGGCGCGCACGGCGATGTCGCGCGTGATCGTGCTGCACTCGGCCGGCGCGCGGTCGCGCGCGAGCGTCGCGCGCCAGGTCCCCGCCGCCGGCGAGGCGACCTCGGCGATCCAGACATAGGGCGGCCCGCCGCGCCGCTCACGCGACTTGGCCGCGACGCTTCCGTTGGGCGCGATCAGCGAAAGCTCGCCCTCGAGCGGCTTCTCCGCGGCGAAGACGACGCGCAAAGGCGCGCCTTTCCACGGCGCTGTCGGCGAGGACAGGACCGCGAGCTCGGCCGCGTCTTCGCAGGCGCCGAATGTACCTTCGGCTCGTGCGTCCGCGACCGAGAAGAGGAATCCGAAAAAAGCGCCTGCGATCAGCGACAAGGCTGTCACAGGAGCAGCAGACTGGCGTGCTGGAAACAATCGAGCCCCCTGGCCCCCAAAGCGCAACGCGATAATACTGCGAAAGCTTTGGCTGAATCATGGCGAAATCCATCGCCGGGCGAATTCGCCGGCGGCCACGGTCTGCCGGGCAGATGACCGGATCAGTACGGAACCCCGCCTTTCCGAGCATCTTTCAAGGCCTTGCTGTACCACTCGAACTCGTCCAGGAAGCGCGCGACATAACGTTCGTGTTTGCGGTCCCGCGGGGTCCCGTCATCGTCGAACTGGTCCTGCACCTTGGGCATGGGAAAGAGCGATGGGATGCTCGGCATCCCAAGCTCACAAAGGGTGGCGCGGAGCTGCATCGCCGCGCGGACGCCGCCGAAAGCTCCGCGCGAATAGCAGGCGATCGCCGACGGGCGCCAGAACCACTCCTCCAGGAAATGATCAAGCATGTTCTTCAAGGCCGGCGGGATGCCGTGATTGTATTCGCCGCTGACGATGAGAAATCCGTCGGCTTGGCGGATAAGGCCGGCGATCGTTTCCAGCGGCTCGGGCGCCTCGTTCTTCGGGTATTCCTTGTACATTCGGTCGAGCAGCGGCAAGCGATGCTCCAAAGGGTCGATCAGCGTGCTCGCATGGCCGCGGTGTCGCAATTGCGCCTGCATGAATCGGGCGAACTTGATGCCTTGGCGCTCCGAGCGGACCGAGCCATACAGAACCACGAAATGCAGAGACATCGGTTGGTTCTACTCTCTTCGAGGGTCGGACGATCGCCGAGCGCGCCGTCTGCCTGCCATAATATGATCGGGCAGGCATCAAATATCAGCTCTCCTCAGATAGGCTTG
>CAYGZV010000207.1:2810-4250 GCA_964354425.1 uncultured Rhodoplanes sp.
CGCGTTGGCGATCGCGGCCGCAACGCCGACGATGCCGATCTCGCCCACACCCTTGATGCCGAGCGGATTGACGATCTCGTCCGGCTCATCGACAAAAATGACCTTGATGTCGCCGACGTCGGCGTTCACCGGCACATAGTATTCGGCGATGTTGGCGTTCATGATGCGGCCGAAGTGATGATCGACGACCGTTTCTTCGTGCAGCGCCATGCCGATGCCCCACACCACGCCGCCCATGATCTGGCTGCGCGCGGTCTTGGCGTTGAGAATGCGTCCCGCCGCGACTGCGTTGACGATGCGGGTGACGCGGATGACGCCGAGCTGCTCGTCCACCTTCACCTCGGCGAAGACGGCCGAATGCGTGTTGCGCGCGTATGAGCCGCCCTCTTCGAAGCTGTTTGCTTTCTCCCGTTCGATGCGATCGACGCCGCCGCGGCGCATCGCATCCGCGATCGATACGGCGCGGCTCTCGCCCGCCCGGCTGACGATCTTGCCATCGGAGAGGACGACATCCTCGAGCGTCGCGCGCGCGAGCGGCGAATTCGGCACGCTCTTCGCCAGACGCAACAGCTCCTTGCGCACCTCGCCGGCGGCAGCGGCGATCGCGTGCGACACCGACGCGGCCATCCACGATCCGCCCTCCACCGGCGAGTGCGGCAGCGTCGAGTCGCCAAGCCTGACGCTGACATTCTCGATCGGCAGGCCGAGCATGTCGGCCGCGACCTGCGCCATGATGGTGTAGGTTCCGGTGCCGATATCCGATGTGGCGCACGCGACCTCGGCATGCCCGTTGGCGGTCAGCACGATGCGGACGGCGGTCGGCATCTGCAGCGCTTCCCACACGCCCGTCGCCATGCCCCATCCGATCAGGTCTGCGCCGTCGCGCATCGAGCGTGGCTCGGGATTGCGCTCGCGCCACCCGAAGGCCGTTGCGCCCTGGCGATAGCATTCGTGCAGATTCTTGCTGGTGTAGGGAACGTCCTCGTTCTGGTCGCGGTCCGAATAGCACCGCAGCCGCAACTCCAGCGGATCGAGCTTGAGCGCGACGGCGAGCTCGTCCATCGCGCATTCGAGCGCGTAGACGCCGGTGGCGGCGCCCGGCGCCCGCATGTCGGACGAGGTCGGAAGGTCGAGTCGCGCCAGCCTGTGCACATATTTCGCGTTGGCGCATTTGTACAGCAGGCCCGACCAGCCGGTGTCGTTGCGGGAGAACTCCTCGAACTGCGACGTCGCCGCGATCGCCTCGTGGGTGATCGCTTCGAGGGTTCCTTCCGCCGTCGCGCCGAGAGCAAGGCGCTCGATCGTGGCCGGCCGGTAGCCGAGCCCATACATCTGCCGGCGCGTCAGCACGAGCCGCACCGAGCGCTCGAGCGCCAAGGCCCCCAGCACGGCCAGCACCGCCTGATATTGCGGGCGCAGCCCCGAACCGAACGCGCCGCC
>CAYGZV010000208.1:0-4241 GCA_964354425.1 uncultured Rhodoplanes sp.
TGCATCGACAGACCGGCGGTCTTCAGGAAACCGGCGAAGAGGAATTCGTTGGTTCCGGTCGCGGACGCCCAGTTGAGCTTGCCCGGCTGCGCGCGCGCCATCGCGATCAGGTCCGCGAGCGTCGCGACGTTCAGCGACTCCGGCACGCCGAACGCGACGAGCGTGTTGGTGACGCGGGCGATCGGCGCGAGCTCGCGCGGATCATATGGCAGCTTCTCGTGCAGGTAGGGATGCGCGGTGAACGAGCCGGCGGGCGAGAACAGGAGCGTGTGGTTGTCATGCGCGCCGATGAAGGCGGTGATCGCGACCATGCCGTCGCCGCCGGGGCGATTTTCCACCACCACCGGCTGATCCCAGCGCTTGGCGAGACGGTCCGCAACGAGCCGTGCGGTGACGTCGACGCCCGCGCCGGGGCCGAGCGGCAGGATGAACTTGACCGGCCGCTGCGGCCATGGCTCGGCCTGCGATGGCGAGACCGCGCCTGCGAACACCCACACACACGCAACCAACAGCAAGGACGCGGCTGCGCGTCCGATGTCTTTCGCCGTCCTCATGTCATCCTCCCGAAAGGTCTTTTTTTCTTGGCGTTCCATTGCGCTTCTGCGCGCCGCAGCGCCGAACGGCTCCGAAGCGATCAGTCGGCCGTCACTCGGCGGCGAGCCGAAACTCCGTGCGGCGCCCGATCTCGGCGAGACACGCCGAAAGGCCCGCGCCGTCCGGATCGACCAGCGCCGCCGTGCGCGCGCTCGCAATCGCATCGATCCCCGCCGCGGCCGGGATTTGTCCGGCGAGGACCGGACGGATCACGCGCGTTTCGATCAGGGCGAAGTTGCTGCGGCCGCGCTTGAGCGTGTCGCCATAGCCTTTCAGCAGCCGCGCGCATTCCGTCACTTCGAGCGCGAGCGCAGCCGAGCGCCCCGCCGCTTCGGCGATAAGCGCAAGCCAGGTCTCGATCGCGCGCTGCTCCTCATGGTAGCGGTGCGTCCACGGCCGCAAGGCGCGCAGCTTCGCGAGCCCCCAGAGCCGCAGATAGCCGGACATCGAGGTGGTCTCGATCTCCATAGTGAAATGGAGATCGCGCAGCCATGCGCGGTTCTCCGCGGCGGCGAGCAGTCGGCGCGCAAGCGGGACGGGAAGGACTTGGCTCATCTCGTCGAGCCCGGGCTTCAGGAACTCGACGATCCGCAGCCGTTCGCCCGCCTTCGCGCCCATGTCCTGTTCGATGCGTCCGATGCGCTCGGGCGCGATCTTTGCAGCCGCGACGCGGATCACGTCCTCATAGGACATGCGCACGGCGAGGTGGCGCGCCGTCTCGCGCAGCAGGCGGCCCTCGGCTTTAGCGGCATAGTCGGCGGCCGCGATCGGCTTCAGCCGTTCGAGATAGAGCTTCGCGTAAGCGCGATTCTGGTAGCGATGAAGGCGGCGCACGCCTTCGACCAGAATGTCGGCCGCTTCCGGCGGGAACGATCGCGTCGCCTCCCGTTCGAGCGAACGAATCCGGCGCGCGCCCCCCTGCGTCTGCTTCTCCGGCTCGGGCGGGCCGGGCGCAGCGGACGCTTGCGCGGCCGCCGACAGCCCTGCCTCGAAACCGCGGATGTTCGCCGCGGCGGCTTTTCCCTCCGCGCGGATCGCCGCGACCAGCGCGTCCTGCGGCAGCGGCAGGTGGCGCGAGGCGACGAGCGCGCCCAGCATCACCGCGCTGATCATCGCGCCGGCCTCGCGGGCGACTGCCTCCATATCGAAAATCAGTGAGGCTTGCGCGTTGCGTGCGATCGCTTCGAGAAGGCGGGCCGGATCGGTGCGGCCGTCCCCCATCGCCATCTTTTCCGCAATCGCATAGTGGCGATGGCTGGAGGCGATCACCATTGTGCGGTCGGCCGTCACGAAGCCATTGGCGATGGCGCGCGCGGCCTCCAGGAACTCGCTCGCGAGCACGATGTCGACATCGCCGACGCCGGGCGTAAGCGCGAGCACCGGCTGCCGTCCGTCCAGCTCGGCCCAGGGCACGGGCAGAATCTCGATGTAATAGGTGGTCGCGCCGGTCCGCTGCGCCACGCCGGGAATTGACGTGCTCTGCACGGGAAAGCCGACGCTCGACGCGGCGGAGACGATCCAGTGCGTCAGCACGCCGCCGCCTTCGCCGCCGAGCGCGGCGATCAATAGAGTGATCGGGCGCGACGGGACGCTCATGTCGCTCCTGCTCGATCGCGTCCGCCGAACAGGCGGATGACGCCGCGCGCGAGGCCGTCGCGCATGCGGTCCCAGCGGTTCGGGTTGCGCACCAGCTCGACCCGATAGAAGGACGGGCACAGAACGGCCGCATGCGCGACCTCGCCGCACAGACCGCAGCCGACGCAGCTCTCGATCACGGTCGCGACCGGATCGCTCCGCAGCGGGTCGGGGTTCGGCTTCACCGTGAGCGACGGACAACCCGAGAGCCGGATGCAGGAGTGATCGCCGGTGCAGATGTCGTCGTCGACGCCGAACCGGGTGCGCACGACGCGCTCGCCGCGCGCGAGCTTGCCGGTGTCTTCGGCGCGCACGCGCCGCTGGCGCACGAGCTGGCATTCGCCGTCGGCGATGATCACCTTAAGCCCGCGCTCGGCGGAAAGCATCGCCTCCTTCAGCGTGGCGGCCATCTTGTCGACGCTGTAGCTGCGCACCGTGCGCAGCCATTTGACGCCGAGCGCGCGCAGCGCCTTCTCGATGGTCATGCCGGACGCCGAGCCGTCCCGGCTCGCCGGGCTCGACGGCATGAATTGCTGCCCCGTCGCCGACGTGTAGCCGTTCTGCATGATCAACAGCACGCCGTCGCCTTTGTTGAACAGATTGCTGGCGACGCCGCTGAGGAGTCCGTTATGCCAGAACCCGCCGTCCCCCATGATCGAGATCGGCCGCGTGTCGAGATTGGGGGCGACCGCCGCCGCGCTCGCAAGGCTCATCCCGTAGCCGAGGATCGAGTTACCGAGATTGAACGGCGGCATGGTTGCGAACGAATGGCAACCGATATCGGCGCTGATATGCGTGCGCCCGACCTCGCGCTCGGCAAGCTTGATCGCCGCGAACACGGGGCGTTCCGGGCAGCCGGTGCAGAAGGCGGGCGGGCGCGCGGGCAAATCGCCGACCCCGGCGGCGGCCTCCTTGCGCGCAAGAAGCGCCCTTGCCTGCGCTTCGATCAGATCGACGGCGATCGTTTCCGGCCGCACCTCGCGGAGAAAGGCGGCGACGCCCTGAAGCACGACGTCCGGCGTGTATTCCCCGGTCTTCGGCAGCGGGCCTTTGCCGAACACGCGCGTGTTCAGGTCGGCGCGCCGCAGCTCGACCGTCACCGCCTGCTCGACATAGTCGGGATAGCCCTCCTCGACCACGAGCACTGCGCGCTTGCCGGCGCAGAAGCCGCGCAGCTCCTCCGGCGCCAGCGGATAGGCGACGTTGAGCACATAGATCGGAATGCGCGAGCGGCCGAACAGATCGGCCAGTTGCAGGCGCGCGAGCGCGCGCAGCACGCTGTTCGCGAGCCCGCCGAGAACGATGATCCCGATGTCGTCCATCTCGCCGCGGATGACTTCGTTGAGCTGGTGGGCGACGATGAAGGCCTGCGCCGCCGGAAGCCGCTCCTCGACCTTCAGCCGCTCCTGCGTGAACACGACCGGCGGATGCGAGAGCCTGGCGTAATCGAACCGGGCCGGCTCGGCGATGCGCTCGATCGAGGAGTAACGGCCCCTCCGATTGGTCTTGGCCGCGAACTGCCCGGTCATGTGGCAGGCGCGGATACGCAATTCCAGCATCACCGGGGCGTGGCTCGCTTCCGACAGCTCGAAGCCTTTCTCGACGCAGCGCACGATCGTGGGCAGGTCGGGCTTCGGATCGAGCAGCCACATCGACGATTTCATGGCGAAGGCGTGGGAGCGCTCCTGCACGACGCTCGCACCCTCGCCGTAGTCCTCGCCGAGAATGATCAGCGCGCCGCCCATCACCCCCGGCGAGGCCAAATTGGACAATGCGTCGGCCGCCACATTCGTCCCCACGATCGACTTCCAGGTGACCGCGCCGCGCAACGGATAGTTGATCGAGGCGCCCAGCATGGCGGCGGCCGAGGCCTCGTTGGTGCAGGTCTCGACATGCACGCCGAGCTCGGCGAGCAAGTCCTGCGCCTCGACCATCACGTCGATCAGATGCGACACCGGCGCGCCCTGATAGCCGCCGACATAGCTCACGCCCGACTGGAGGAGCGCCTTGGT
>CAYGZV010000209.1:0-4235 GCA_964354425.1 uncultured Rhodoplanes sp.
AGGCTCAATTGAAATCGGGATTGCCGCCCCAGCGCTGCTGCCACAGCCGCTCGCCGATCAGGCAGGAGACGCGCGGCGATTCCGCGGCGACGCGCGCGACCTGCGGAGGCGGCGAGACGCCCGCCACTTCGAGCACCAGCTTGGTGCGGGTCGCCTCCTTGAACTGCGCGCGCTCGCGGATCGGGATCACGAAGGCGGACGGCCCGCCGATCACGCAGTCCTCGTAATAGATGTCGAGCTGCTCGATATCCATGGTCGCCGGCGACGGCCGCTTGAGCATAACGGGCAGGCCGTTGATGGTGATGCCTTTGGCGATGACCTCGTCGCGCGCGATCGTCACCGGCAGCCCCTGATTGTTCGCGCCGTCGCCCGATAGGTCGATGACGCGCCGCAGACCGCGATGCCCGCTCGTCTCGAACAGCGGCGTCGCGAACTGCAGCGCGCCGGAGATCGAGGTGCGATAGGCGCGGCGGTACGGCGCTTGAGCGATCTCGTCCGCGAAGCTCTCGGCGCTCGCCCGCCCGTCGACCACCCGCCAGGGAACGACGACCCTTTGTTCGGCCGCGCCCGCCCACTCGACATAGGTCACGGCGATCTTGCCGTGCAGGCCTTGGCGCAGCGCGTTGAGGAACTCCGGCGAGGTGAGCGCCGTGACATAGCCCTCGCGCTGGAGCGCCTGCTCGTCGGGATCCATCGAATAGGAAATGTCGACCGCAAGCACCAGCTCGACATCGACGCTGGTTCCGGCCGCCGCCGCCGGGATGTCGGCGCGTTGCGGCGCCGGCGCGGCAAGCCCCGCAACGACGCACACCGCTAGTCCGAGGAATCCGAGCGAACCGAGCGCCATCCGCACGCAGTTTGGCATGGCACCATCGCGTCAACGCAGCCCGCTTCGCCCCGCTTGCGCGATGGTCGCACAAGCCAAACCGAGCGCAAAGCGCGCCGAGATCGCATGCGGCAATCGGTCTTGCCGTTCGCGCGCGGGGCGAGGCTCACGGCCGGATCAGTTCGGTCTCGGCGATTTCGATGCCGAAGCCGGCAAGCCCGACATAGCGATGCTCGCCCGACGTCAACAGCTTGATCGAAGAGATGCCGAGATCCTTGAGGATCTGCGCGCCCAGTCCGATCTCGCGCCACTGATGCGATCGCAACGCCGCCGAGCCCGGCTCGCCGTTCTGCGGCAGTTCCGACACCGGCACGCCGACCGTGCCGTCGCGAAGAAACACAAGCACGCCGCGCCCTTCTTCCTTGAAGCGGCGCAACGCCGCGCGCACCTGCGGGGCGCCGCCGAAAATGTCGCGCAGAAGATTGGCGCGGTGCAGCCGCGTCAGCATGTTCTTGCCGTCGCCGATGCGGCCGTGAACGAGCGCCATGTGATGCACGGCGTCGAACGGCGTGACATAGGCGAAGCCGCGCAGCGCGCCGATTTCGGTCGCGACGGTGAACTCGCTGATGCGCTCGACGAGCTTTTCGCGTCCCTGGCGATAGGCGATGAGGTCGGCGATCGAGATGCGCTTAATGCCGTGCGTCTTGGCGAAAGCCGACACCTCGGGCCCGCGCATCACGCTGCCATTGTCGTTCATCAGTTCGGCGAGAACGCCGACCGCCGGCAGGCCGGCCAGACGGCACATGTCGACGCAACCCTCGGTGTGGCCGGAGCGCATAAGCACGCCGCCCTCGCGCGCCACCAGCGGAAACACGTGACCGGGACGCACGAAGTCGGATGCGGCGCTGTTGTGATTGGCGAGCGCGCGCACGGTATTGGCGCGCTCCTCCGCCGAAATGCCGGTGGTCAGGCCGTGCCGCGCGTCGACCGAGACGGTGAAGGCGGTCCCGAGCGGCGCATCGTTGAGCGCCACCATCGGATCGAGGTGGAGCTGCTTCGCCCGCTCGACCGAGAGCGGCGCGCACACGATCCCCGAGGTGTGGCGGATGATGAAGGCCATCTTCTCGGACGTGCAAAAGGACGCCGCCACGAACAGATCGCCCTCGTCCTCGCGATCGTCATCGTCGGTGACGATGACCAATTCGCCGCGGCCGAACGCGGCGATGGCGTCTTCAACGGACTGGAGGGTCTCGGGATCGCTCATTCGCCTGCTTCGACGCGCTTGCGCGGCGCCTGTTCATTGCGCCGCGATTCGTCGGCGAAGGGCCAGGACAACGCTTCGCCGACCTGACCGCGCTGGCGCAGGAAATGATCGGCGATCACGCAGGCGACCATCGCCTCGCCGATCGGCACGGCGCGAATGCCGACGCAGGGGTCGTGCCGGCCTTTGGTGACGATCTCGGTCTCGGCGCCGTAGCGGTCGACCGTCGCGCGCGGAATGAGGATCGAGGATGTCGGCTTGACCGCGAAGCGGCAGACGATCGGCTGGCCGGTGGAGATGCCGCCCAGCACGCCGCCCGCATGATTGGAGAGGAACAGCGGCTTGCCGTCGTCGCCGCGCCGCATCTCGTCGACATTCTCTTCGCCGGACAGTTCGGCCGCCGCAAAGCCCGCACCGATTTCCACGCCCTTGACCGCATTGATGCCCATCAGCGCGGCGGCGAGATCGCCATCGAGCTTGCCGTAAACGGGCGCGCCGAGACCGGCGGGCACGCCCTCGGCATGGACCTCGACCACCGCCCCGATCGATGAACCCTTCTTGCGCACATCGTCGAGGAATTCGGCAAACACCGCCGCCGTCGCCGCGTCGGGGCAGAAGAAGGGATTGCGCTCGACCTCGGCCCAATCCCAGCGCTCCCGATCGACGCGGTGCGGCCCGATCTGGATCAGCGCGGCGCGGACCGACAGGCCGGGCACGATCTTGCGGGCGATCGCGCCCGCCGCCACGCGCGCGGCGGTCTCGCGCGCCGAAGCGCGCCCCCCGCCGCGGTAATCGCGCACGCCGTATTTGACATCGTAGGCGTAGTCGGCATGGCCGGGCCGATACTTGTCCCTGATCTCGGAATAGTCCTTCGAGCGCTCGTCGACATTCTCGATCACGAGCGCGATGGGCGTGCCGGTGGTGACATCCTTTCCGCCGGCGTCGGGAAACACGCCGGAGAGGATCCGCACAGTGTCGGGTTCCTGCCGCTGCGTCGTGTAGCGCGACTGGCCGGGCCGCCGGCGATCAAGCTCGCGCTGGATGTCGGAAACGCCGAGCGGGATGCGCGGCGGGCACCCGTCGACGACACAGCCGATCGCCGGCCCGTGACTTTCGCCGAAGGTCGTCACGCGAAAGCTATGACCGAACGTGTTGTACGACATACGCCTTGCTCATGATTGCGGCTTCGTACGCTCAGCCGGACGAGCGGTCAAACGCACACGCCTTGCGGCTTCTCAAACCGTCCGCTCGCCGCCGCGGGTGTCGACCCGACCGTCATTCAGCTTGCGTTCATGTCACGCTTACCATGGTGGCCTACGAAGAGCACGTGGTCAGAAGTGCTCCGCAGGCGAGGTTGCTCCCATTCGGCGAAGGTTGCGGCTTGCCTTCGTCGCTTGCGCCCGCCGTCCCAACGCCTCTCGCCGCCATCGAGCTGAGGCATTGCTCATCCACCCGCGAGCGCGGCGGACTGACAGCGATTAAGGCAATGCAATGGCCCATCGGATCGAGTTTGGCGGCTTGTTCGTCGGACAACCGACCGGCGATGGGGGTGATCAGCGCCGCCGACCGGCGAGTATCCGCAGCATAGACGGACTTCCAATCACGCTTGATGGCGTCGAACGGCCGGTCGCGCCGGGGCAAGCGCTCAGCTGCCCACGCGGGGAAGGCCGTGCCCGTTGGAGGGAAGGCGAGCGCCTCGATGACCTGTTCGAGCAGGCCTGCCTGCGCTTCGGAACCAACAAGGCGGTCGTGACGGATGCGTTCTCGGTCAGCTATCGCGACCTCGACAACCGCGCCAACCAGGTGGCGCGCTACCTGATCGAGCGGGGCGTCAAGCCGGGCGATCGTGTCGGCCTCCTGTTCGACAAGTCCGTCGAAACCTATGTCGCTCTGCTCGCGGTGTTGAAGGCGAACGCCGCCTATGTGCCTCTGGACCCCGGATTTCCGACCGAACGGCTCCGCTTCATTCTGACGGACGCCGCCGTCAAGACGGTCGTGTCGATGTCGTGCTTCGAATCGAAGCTCTGCGATTTCGACGTGCAGCCGTTCTTTCTCGACGCCGGCAAGCGCGACATCGACGCCAAGCCGAGCCGGCGTCTCGGCGCAGGAGAGGTCCTGCCTCCGGTCGATCAGGTCTGCTACATCATC
>CAYGZV010000210.1:0-4228 GCA_964354425.1 uncultured Rhodoplanes sp.
GCGTCGCCCAGCGCGTATGGCCGATGCCGATCCGGCCGAGCAGGGGCTCGCGCTCGAGCCGCTGCTCCAGATTCCTGAGCTTGCCCTCCGCCCGCCGGCGGGTCAGGTGGCCGTTCTCGAGCGTGGCGACGCCGGCGGAATCATAGCCGCGATATTCGAGCCGCCGCAGCGCATCGATCAGCCCCGGCGCGACCGGCTGCAGTCCCAGGATTCCGATAATTCCGCACATGAGGCTTGAGAATCCCCGTTCCGGCCGGCCGAGACGACGCTCGGCGCGGCAGCTTCGACGTGCAATACTCCAGAACTGCCGGCGGACCGAACGCGCGCCGGGCGCGACATCAGTCCGTCGATCCTGGCTTTTTCTTGACCGCCGCCTGGATCCGCTCGCGCCAGCGCGCGACCCATCCGTTCCTGACGATCTGGCGGCCGCGCGCGAGCCCGAGGCCGCCGGCCGGCACATCGTCCGTGATCACCGAACCCGAACCGATATAGGCGCCGTCTCCAATCTTCACCGGGGCGACCAGCGAGGAGTTCGAGCCGATGAAGGCGCCCTTGCCGATATCGGTGTGGTATTTTCCGATGCCGTCGTAGTTGCAGGTGATCGTGCCGGCGCCCACATTGGTGCGCTCGCCCACCCGCGCATTGCCGATGTAACTCAAGTGATTGGCCTTGGCGCCGGCCTCGATCGTCGACGCCTTCACCTCGACGAAATTGCCGATATGCGCGTTCTCGCCGATGTCGGCGCCGGGTCGCAGCCGCGCGAACGGCCCGACGATCGCTCCGGGTCCGATGCGTGCGTTCTCGAAATGGCAGAAGGAGCGGATCACCGCCCCCTCTTCGACCGTGACGCCCGGCCCGAAAACGACATAGGGCTCGATCACCACGTCGCGCGCGAGCTTGGTGTCGGCGCACAGGTGAACGGTCTCCGGCGCGACCATGGTCACGCCTGCGTCGAGCGCAGCCGCGCGCAGCCGCTGCTGCAGGATCGCCTCCGCTTGCGCGAGTTCGGTCTGCGTATTCACCCCCAGCACCTCCGTGGCGTCGGCGATTTCCAGTGCGGCGGTCGCGAGCCCTTTGCGGCGCGCAATCGCCACCGCATCGGGCAGGTAGAATTCGCGCTTGGCGTTGTCGTCCGTGATCTCATCGAGAATGGCGAGGGCGACATCGCCGCGCAGTCCCATCGCGCCGGCATTGCACAGCGTGATGGTTTTTTCCGCCGGCGTCGCATCCTTCTCCTCGCGGATCGCCAGAAGCCGGTCGCCCTCGGTAATCAGACGGCCATATCCGGTCGGATCGGTCGGGCGGAATCCGAGCGCCACGACCGCCGCCCCGTCCGCCAGCGCCGCGCGCAGGCGAGCGAGCGTGCTCGACCGGATCAGCGGCGTGTCGCCATAGACGATCAGCACGTCGTCCGCTCCGCGCGCGAGCGCCGGGCGCGCGGCGAGCACGGCATGGGCGGTGCCCCGACGCTCCGCCTGGACGAAAACCTCCGCCTCGGGCGCCGACCCGCGGACGATCTTTGCAATGGTGTCCATCGCGGGACCGATCACCACGGCGATCCCGCCTCCGCTCGCGAACTCGCCCACCGTGGACAGCACATGCGCGATCAGCGGTCTCCCGGCGATGGCGTGCAGCACCTTCGGTCGGGACGAGCGCATGCGCGTTCCCTCCCCGGCGGCAAGCACGATGGTCGAACAGGTTCTCACTCTCGTCATTCCTCGGCGCGGCTGCCCGATTCCTTGGCGCGGCTGCCCGCAGGTCCTCTTAGAGCATTTTTCCGTGACGTGGGAACCGGCTCGCCGCAGAAATCCGGCCGGCGCAGGATCGCCGGAATCCTTTCTGTCACCAGTTCAAGCAAGCCCCGCCGTGTCCCGAGCGGCAAGGCGGGCCCGCTTGTGCTAGGGTCTGGCGATGGAGCCAGCGCCCTTCACGCGTCGAGACGAGCAATCCATGCACCCGCGGTTTCTCCCGTCGGCCCGCACCGGCAACTGGCTGCTGACGATCGGATTTCTGTCCCTGCTCTATGCGTTCTACCTGCGCTATCTGGTGATTGAGAATTCGACCGTCGGGCTTGGCTGCGATGCCGGCCAGGACAGCCTGGTCTGCCTGTCCCGATTGGTGGCGACCCGGCTGTTTCGGGCGCAGGTCTTCGGCTTTGTCGCGGTCGGTGCGGCGCTGCTCAACCTCATGCGCCCGTCGCTGCCGCTGTTCGCGATCGCGGTCACGGCGACCGCCTTCGGGCTTGTGCTTTACAACGCCTCGCTCGCGGGACTTGCGGCAGGCCTCATGATCTTGAGCTTTGCCCGTCCCGCCCGCGAACCAGAGTGAGCGCGAGCGCACAGAAACTCGCCGCGAGCCAGTCCGCCTGCCAATTCGCGACGCCCTCGTTCAGCACGATATAGGCCGCGCCGATTGCAAGCACCCACGCGGCCGCGGTTTCGGCCACCCCGCGGCTGCCCTCCCCCTTTGGTCCGACCCACCGTTGAACCAGAAACGGGACACTCGCGGCGGTAAGCGCCGCGAACGGAAAATCGCGGTAGCGCGGATCGAACACGAGCCCGAGCGCCGTCTCGATCGCGACGAGGGTCAGGACGATCAGGAGCAGGCCGGCCCCGAGCACCAACGGATCGGCCGGCCGTTCCGCGCGTGCGCCGAGGAGACGCGTAAAGCCCGGCAGCCAGTCGCCCCGCGCGAGCAGGGCCGAGCCCGCGAGCGGCGCTGCGACCGCGAGCAGGCAAAGCGCGGCGCTGCGGATCGCGCCGCCCGCGCCCAGGCTTTCGACCACCCCCTTTTCGATCGTCCAGCCCGCGAGGATGCCGCCGGCGACGGCGTTGAGGCCGACGGCGAGCCATATGACCGGGGGAATCTTGTCTGGCGCGCCTGCGGCGGCGCGCCATGCGGCGGCAAAGACCAGACAGACCAGCACCGCCCCGCCGAGCGCCTGCCAGGGCCAGTAAGGATGGTCCGAGACGGGCTGCCCCAGGGCGAATTTCGGCTTGCGGCCGGCGTCGGTAAACAGCCCCCAGTAGCCGCCCACGGTTCCTTCGAGCGCGCGTTTCCACGGCTGGTCGAACGCCTCGATCAGGTTGGTCCGGTAGCCGCGCTGCGCAGCGCGCGCGACCACGTCCTCGATCACCCGCGCCTGATTGGACGGCGAGGGCAAGGCGCCTTGCCGCATGCGCCCCTGGCTCGGCCAGCCGACCTCCCCGATCAAAATGTCGCGCCCGGGGAAAGCCGCCCCCACCCGTTCGCGAATCGCCTCGACATGAGCGCCGGCTGCATGCGCCGGTATCGGCTCGTCCTCCCAATAAGGGAGGATATGGATGGTGATGAAGTCGGCGGCGGCGGCAAGCTCGCGATTGCGCAGCCAGAACTCCCAGACATCGGCATAGGTCACCGGCACGGAGACCGCGGCCTTCACGGTCCGGAGGATCTGCGACAGATCGTTGGCGGAAAGCTCGCCCCGCAGGAGAACCTCATTGCCGACGACGATCGCCGTAATGACGTGCGGATAGCGTTTGGCGAGCGCGACGACCGCGTCGATCTCCGAGCCGTTCTTGGCGCGATCGCTCGACAGCCATAAGCCTTGGATGACCTTCAGGCCGAACTGCTCGGCAACCGCGGGAATCTGGTCCAGCCCATGTTCGATCGAATAGGTTCGCACGCATTTCGTGACGGCGGCGAGCCGGGCCAGGTCCTCCTCGATTTGCCACCGCTCGACCCGCGCGCCCGGCGTAAGCGGGCTCTGCGCCCCGCGGAACGGAGCATAGGAGAGGCATTGGACTTTGCCGTCGGCCGCATGCGGTCCCGCCACGCGGACCGGCGCGCCCATCCACCACCAGGATGTCGTCACCACGATGAGCGCAAAGGCGAAGAGAGTGAGTGGAAGACGCATCGACCCAATGTTGCTTGCCAATGAGAGCGGCGGCGAACCGGCGCTTTGAAGGCGGCTTTTTCCAGGCCCGCGACATACGACGCTGGACAGAGCGGACAAGTTCGGCCATTACCCGCACAGTTCGTGCAAAGGCTGCGCCATCATGCCGGCTAAATTCGATGGTGGCATCTAACTTTCCGGTCTTTATCAACCGCAGCAGAAAACATGTCTATTACCGGTTTGCGAGCCGCCGCGTTCGCGTCCTGCGCAGCGCTCGTCTTCTTGCTCTCCTCGGTTGAGGCGCCGGGGCAGAGCGGCGACCAGGCGGCCGACCCGTCCAAATCGGCGCCCAGC
>CAYGZV010000211.1:0-4192 GCA_964354425.1 uncultured Rhodoplanes sp.
GCGAGCGCAACGGAGCCCGCCATGCACAGCGCGGCCAACAACGCCACGTCAACGCGCCTCGATCGCATCATGAACTCCTCAATTGGTTACCGCGGTATCTTGGACGGGCAACGTCGGCGGCGATGAGCGAGTTCCGAGCAACGCCGTTCTCACGCGCCAAGGAGCGCGTGTTGGTCCGAACGGGACGTTGCTTTAAATCGCCGGTCCGCTTCTGCGCATAGCGCGCGGCCGTGCGGGCCGTTGATCGGCCTATTCGGCGGGCTGCGGGACTGCGGCCTGCGGCGGCGCTGCCTCCGGCATCGCGCGGCGGAACGGCTCGTCGCTGAGGCCTTGCCGACGGCCCGCCTCGAACAGGGCCTTCATGTATTCCGGGTCGAACAGGCCGCGGCTCGGGTGGTCGAACTTCTGATCGACATAAGCGACGTTGAAGTCGGTCCCGCTCCGGCGGGCGGCGGCGGCGATGAGAATCGCGGCGCTGCGCGTCGCGCGTTTGACTCCGATCGACAGCGAGCGACCGAGCACGCCGACCAGGCTGCGGTCCGTCATCGCGAATTCCGATACGAGCTTGCTGTTGAGGATCAGCGTGACCTGCGCAGCGGGAAGGCGGAGCGAGGAGGAGGCGAGCAGCATCGAATCCGGAGCGACATAGACGGTTGCCGCAAGCCCGCCATCCACATGCATTTCCGCAAGGCGGCGGCCGTTTGCCTCGGTCTCGATCAGCACGGGCGGGAACAGCCCCGGTATGGCGCTGGTCGCGACCAGGATGTCCTGGAAGAGCTTCAGCGCAGCGTCGCCGCCGGCGGACGCGATCGCGCCCATGTTCCACGCGACCGGCCGGCCGGCGTCGATATTGGTGGTCACGATGATCAGGCGTCGGCCGCGGCGGTGCTCGGCTGCGATCTCGGCGAGAAGCTGCGGCGTGATGCGCTTGGCGATGAACTCGCGCAGCGGCCAGGTGTCCATCAATGCGTCGACGGTTCGACGATCCTCGAACACGTCGGGCGCGCTGATCGCGGTGAAGTCGCGCTTGAGATCGGCGTCGCGCGCCGGCCCGAGAAACGCGAAGGGCGCAAGCAGCGCGCCCGAGCTCACGCCGGAAACCATCGAGAAATCCGGCCGCCTGCCGGTTTCCGAGAGGCCGTTCAGCAGGCCGGCGCCGAACGCGGAATCCTCGCCGCCGGCCGACAGAGCGAGCCAGGGCCCGTTGAGCGGCCCCAGAACGCGGCGATATTCCTCCTCCGAATCGGCCCAGAAGCGCGCGTCGGGAATGCCCGGAATGACCGCGGCGGCCTGCTGCTGTTGCGTGAATTCCGCGCGCGCGGGCGGCGCTTGCGGCTTCTGCGCCGCTTGCGGCGCGACCTTCGATCGGCGTGCGGCGATCGGCTTCGTGCGGCCTTTCTTCGACGCTCGGGCGCGCGCGGCGCATGCAGCGGACCAGCCGGCTTGATACGGCTGCGTACATGCGGCTGCGCTTGCGCGCGGCGCGGCGACGCCGAGTTCGGGGAGGGAAATCATCATCGTGCAGATGAAGCCAACGGCGAGCATCTTCGAACGGGGAGGCGAATGCATTCGTTTCCCTGCTGTTTTCGCGGCGGTTCGCTTCGATGCCCGCCAGTCTTGAAAGGTCTCGGCTTCTAGCACGACCCGCCTATGACAGCTATCGCCGCACGACGAAGAAGGCGCCGAGCAGCGACAGGATGCCGGCCACACACATCACGGAGAGAGCGATGCCGACGCTCGATGCGGGTGAGAGGCCGGACGGCGCGGTGGCTTGTCGCGCAACGATTGTAAGCAACACGACCGCGGCAGCGCCCGCGAGCCAGCGCACGCCGCCCGAGCGTATCGGATGTGCGGAGAGATACCTCGCGGATGCGGCGATGACCAAGCCCGCAACAAAGGATATTCCAGCGATCAGCCACCAAGCGAACGCCGCGCGCAATTGGGTCGCCTGCGGCCCGCGCAAACCTCGCCAGAGCCCGCCGAGATCGAGACCGAGACGCGCGAGGACGACCTGCGTCGCGACGGAGAGCAGCACGCCGCCGATCAGGGCGACGCCGAGGATGAATGCGCGCGAGGTCGGTTGCTTTTCGTCGGGCATCGGAATCCGAATGGGCTCGGACTACAGGAGCGGCAAGGGGAGGAGGCGGGCTGTCCCGTTCGCCCACCGCGCGTCAGCCTCGTTCGAGCGCATTTTCATTTCCTTTTCAACCGGCTGGTCCGCTCGCCGAAACCGCGAGGGGGAACATAGCGATGGTTGATACGTTAAGTGGCGAGATTACGGCTGCGCCACTCCGGCGAAAAAACGCTCGACCGGGACATTCCAAGGAGGCTCCCCCATGGCCCTGTTTTCCGAAGAGATCCATACGATGGATGACCTGTTTCTTCATACGCTTGAAGACATCTACTACGCCGAGCATCAGATCGAGAAGGCGCTGCCCGACATGATGGAGAAGGCGACGGATTCCGAACTCAAGCGCGGATTTCGCACCCATCTCGGCGAGACCAAGAAGCAGATCAAGCGTCTCGATCAGGTGTTCAAGAAGCTCGATCAGGAGCCCAAGGGCACCGAATGCCCGGCCATCGACGGCATCATCGAGGAAGCCAATGACGTCGCCGGCGAGATCACGGACAAAGCGGTTTTGAACGCAGCCCTCATCGCGGCCGCGCAGGCGGTGGAGCATTACGAGATCACGCGCTACGGCACGCTGGTCGCCTGGGCGAAGCAACTGGGCCGCAAAGACCTCGCGACGCTGCTCACGCAGAACCTCAAAGAGGAGCAGGCGACCGACAAGAAACTCACGGCGATGGCGAAGAAGAAAGCCAATCCGGCAGCCGCGCGCAAGCAGCCGCAGCGCGGCAATGGCCGGGTCGGCCGCCCGCGCCGCCGGGCGGCATAGGCTCGCTGCGAGCCCGAACAGGGGGCGGCGAAGCGCCGCCCCAAACGCCTCTTCCGGCGTATGAAGCCAACGGCGTACGTTACCCATCCCGTTGAATTCCGATCCGTCCATCGGCGCCCACCGCATTGACTGCGACTCTCTCCTCGCGGTCGGGGAAGCGACGTCCGGCGCGCTGCGCGAATCCGGTTCTTGCTGACCGCGCGATGGCGCAAGCCTCGGCCTCGGCTCGGAACAAGCGGTCCCTCAACTACGTTGATCGATTGAGCATATCGCGGCGCCGCCGCGAACGCGCGCACCGCCGGTATCGGTAATACCGCTCAACAGAACAGGAACGCGACATGGGTCTCTTCTCCAAGGATCTTCACACGATGGACGACCTCTTCGTGCACACGCTGCGCGACATTTATTACGCCGAGAACCGGATCGTGAAGGCGCTTCCCGACATGATCGAGAAGGCCTCCGACCCGCAGCTGAAACAGGCGTTCAAATCGCATCTGGGCGAGACGGAAAACCAGATCGCGCGCCTGCAGGAAGTTTTCCGCATGCATGGCGTGGAAGTGAAGGGCGTGGATTGCCCGGCGATCGACGGCATCCTCGAGGAGGCCGACGATGTGGCGGGCGAAGTCGATGACGGGAAGGTGCTCGACGCCGCTCTCATCGCCGCGGCACAAGCGGTCGAGCACTACGAGATCACGCGTTACGGCTCGCTGATCGCCTGGGCGAAGGAGCTCGGCCGCAGCGACTGCGCAAGCGTGCTCCAGAAGAACCTCGAAGAGGAAAAGGCGACCGATCGCAAGCTCACGGTCATGGCGGAGTCCGGAGTGAACACCGCCGCCGCCGCCGCGGTCTAAGCCGCGCGACGATCCGAACCGGCCCATATGAAAACGCCCGCGCGATGCGGGCGTTTTTCCGTCGTCGCCGTCCTGCGGCGGCTGCTTGCAGCGCTTCGTTGCAGAGGCAGCCGGCGAATGTCGGCGCGGATTATTTCGGGGTGATCGTCTGGTCCCCTCCGGGGCTGCCCGGCGGCGGAATGACGCGCAGCGTGCCGCTCGACGGCGGTCGCTCGACTATGCCGGGATCGACGCCGGCGGGCGGACACACCACGCCCTCCGACTCCGACAACTGGCGGCTCAAGTTCCCGCTCGATCCGGTCGTATCGCCACCGACGGACGGCGCCGTTCTCTCATCGACGCCGGGCGGGCAGGCGAGCTGGTTGTTGCGCGGGGAGGGCGTGATGACTTCGGGGCCAGGCGCCAGCGGCGTTTGCGGATTCTGCGCGAAAGCGGTCGCGCCGA
>CAYGZV010000212.1:0-4181 GCA_964354425.1 uncultured Rhodoplanes sp.
ATCTTGAAGAACCACTGGGTCAGCTCGCGCTGCTCCACCAGCGCGCCCGAGCGCCAGCCGCGCCCGTCGATCACCTGCTCGTTGGCGAGCACGGTCTGGTCGACCGGGTCCCAGTTGACCTTCGACTGCTTGCGTTCGACCAGCCCGGCCGCGAGGAAGTCAAGGAACATGCGCTGCTGGTGCTTGTAATAAGCGGGGTCGCAGGTCGCGAGTTCGCGCGCCCAGTCGAGCGACAGGCCCATCGATTTGAGCTGCGCCTTCATCGCGGCGATATTGGCGTAGGTCCATTCGCGCGGATGGACCTTGTTGGCCATCGCCGCGTTCTCAGCCGGCATGCCGAAGGCGTCCCAGCCCATCGGGTGCAGCACGTTGAAGCCCTTGGCCCGCTTGTAGCGCGCCACCACGTCGCCCATGGTGTAGTTGCGCACATGGCCCATATGGATGCGCCCGGACGGGTAGGGGAACATCTCGAGCACGTAGTATTTCGGGCGCGGATCGTCGTTCGGGGTCTTGAAGATCCCGCGCTCGTCCCAGATTTTCTGCCAGCGCGGCTCCGCCTCGCGAGCATTGTAGCGGTCGTTAGCCATATGTATGTGCGATAGATTTGCCGGGCGAAAGAGCACGCGACTAGGACATGAACGTGGCGACGGGTCAATCCGAGCGAAAGCTTAGCGGGGAAGCGACCGATCCTTGCATCTCGGCGAGTTCGGGGATTCCCCCTCACCTGCCCCTGCGAGGGGAAGGTCGGCGCGAAGCGCCGGGAGGGGGTCAACCTTGCGCGACCCCCACCCCGACCCTCCCCCTTTCTGGGGGAGGGAGATGGATCGCCCATGCCCCCTGATGCGCTGGAGCTTGCGGGTGGGTTCGATGCGCCCGCCGAGCGGCTCGCCGCCGTCAAGCGCGAGATCGCGGCGGCCTGCGCCGAGGCCGGACGCGACCCCGCCGGCGTCAGCCTGATCGCGGTGACCAAGACGTTCGACGCCGACACCGTCCGCCCGGTGATCGCCGCCGGGCATCGCGTGTTCGGCGAGAACCGGGTGCAGGAGGCGAAGGCGAAATGGCCGCCGTTCAAGGCCGAGCATGCCGACATCGAGCTGCATATGATCGGCCCGCTGCAATCCAACAAGGCACGTGAGGCGGTGGCGCTGTTCGACGCCATCCACTCGGTCGACCGGCCGAGCCTTTGCGCGGCGCTCGCCAAGGAAATCGAGCGGCAGGGGCGGCGCCCCCTCCTGTTCGTCGAAATCAATACCGGGGCGGAGCCGCAGAAGGCGGGGGTGCTGCCCGACGCAGTTGATGCATTCCTGCGCGCCTGCGAGACCACCTACGGGCTGACGATCGCCGGCCTGATGTGCATCCCGCCGTTCGACGATCCGCCCGCCCCGCATTTCGCCCTTGCCGCAAAAATTGCGCGCCGCAACGGGTTGAACCTATTATCCATGGGCATGAGCGCAGACTTTCCGGTCGCGATCCGGTTCGGGGCGACGCATGTCCGGCTCGGCACGGCGCTCTTCGGCGAGCGCCGACCGCCATCGCCGAACAGCGTCGACATTAATGAATCAGGATTCGGACCTTGCGCGTGAACCGTTCCAGGACCTTGCGAAGGTCGGTCGGCCGCAACGCGATACAGCCGGCAGTCGGCCGAAAGCCGGGCCGCGCAAGATGGATGAACACAGCGCTCCCCCGGCGGGCGACGCGCGGGCGCGTATTATGATCGAGCTCGATGATGAGGTCATAGAGGTGATCCTTGCGCCACAGCCGATCGCCGGCCGCACCCTCCGCGAGCCGGAAAGGCCGGTTGTAACGGCGGTCGGCCGGGTCTTCGCACCAGGCGTCGGCCAGGCTAATCCGGCGCAGCGGCAGGCGCGTGCGCGGCCGCTGGGTACGGTCGGCGCGCCACCACACCCGCAGCGGCCGGAAGCAGCCGCGCGGCGTCGCTCCATCGCCTTCGACTTTGTTCGCCTTGACGCCGGCCCGCCCGAGCGCCACCTGCAGACGTAATGGACCTGCCACCAGCCATCCCCGGCTTCGGTCTCCGACGCCCGCCGTGACCGTCACCCGGGCCGGTCGCCTTCGCCCAAGGCCCGTTGAGAACATTGAGGTTGTGTTTTCCAGGCGATGAACCATCCAGGCTTGCTCTTTTATCACCGAATGTTTTACTTCGCGTTGTGTCGCGATTTGGGCGTTCCCGCGTCCAAGCGGATTGATTCGGGCCGAATCGGATTTCGCTCTGTTATTCTTGCAGGGTCGCGGGCGCGCAGCGAACCGCGTCTGCTTCGCGACACGCCCTGAAAGCCGAAGCCATGTCGAATGCCCGCAAGATTCTGATTGTCGACGACGAGACGGAGCTGCGCGAAGCTTTGGTCGAGCAGCTGTCGCTGCATGATGAGTTCGAACCGATCGCGGTCGATACCGGGGCGAAATGCGTGCAGGTCGCCAAGGTCGGCCAGATCGATCTCGTCATCATGGATGTCGGCCTGCCCGACATCGACGGCCGCGAAGCCGTGCGCATCATGCGCAAGAACGGGTTCAAGTCGCCGATCATCATGCTGACCGGGCACGACACCGATTCCGACACCATTCTCGGCCTCGAATCCGGCGCGAATGACTACGTGCCGAAGCCGTTCCGCTTCGCCGTGCTGCTCGCGCGCATCCGCGCCCAGCTGCGCCAGCACGAGGCGAGCGAGGACGCGGTCTTCACCATCGGGCCGTACACGTTCCGGCCGAGCTCCAAGCTTCTCATCAGCCCGAAGGGCAACAAGATCAGGCTGACCGAGAAGGAAACCGCCATCCTGCGCTTCCTCTTCCGCGCCGGACAGAAGCCGGTGTCGCGCGAGGTGCTGCTGCAGGAGGTCTGGGGCTACAATTCCGGCGTGACGACGCATACGCTCGAGACGCACATCTATCGGCTGCGCCAGAAGATCGAGCGTGACGCGGGGAATCCGGCGATCCTCGTGACCGAGGCAGGCGGCTACAAGCTCGTGCCATGACCGGCGGCCGCCCGAATGAGCATTGAAGATGACATCGCCTGCCTGGAGGAGGTTCCGACCTTTCGTCTGCTCGGGCCCAATGCGCTGCGCATTCTCGCCATCGGCTGCGAGAGCCGCGCGCTGGACGAAGGCGAGGTCCTGTTTGCGGCCGGCGATCCGGCCGACTGCGGCTATGTGATCCAGGACGGATCGTTCCAGCTCGAACCGCCGGCGGACGGACGGTCGGGGCGCTTCGACGAGCCGGCGGCGATGATGGCCGGCGCCGGGGTGCTGCTGGGCGAGCTTGCCTTGATCATCGACACCGCGCGGCCGGTGACGGCGACCGCGGCCGAGCCGTCAACCGTGATGCGCATTTCCCGCCACCTGTTTCGCAAGACGCTGGAAGGGTTTCCCGAGGCGGCGCAGCGCCTGCGCGACCACATGGCGGACCGCGCCCAGGAAACGGCCGAGGAGATTTCCCGCGTGCGCGCGACGCGGCTCGACCCCGAACGGGACCCGGCCGGAGAGTAATGCGCGGCGGCTGACGGCCACAGGGGTTTGATTAACAGGATGACGACCAACGACATGGTTGCGAAGAGCGCCAGCCCGGATGACACGGACGCCGCATCAATGAGGCGATGCTTGATGCGCGTATTCCTGGACAGCACGAAAATGTTTCTCGCGAGATCGTCGACATAGAGGCCGTCCGAGACCTGGAAGCGCACGGCGTCCGCGAAATCGTCCGCGGTATTGTAATTCGCGATATTGCCGAAGAAGGCGATTCCGATCTTCTTCGGCCCAAACACGCCGCGGCTCCACAGCGCGGACGTGGACAGAACGACGGCTCCCAGGTGACAAGTCACCGCGACAACGAACAAGAGAAGCTCCACACCGTGCAGCTTCGCATCGGAGACCCCCGATTTCACGTATTCGGCGACCAAAGCGCCGACGAGAATGGATAAGAACACGCCCGTGAAGCCGAGGATGACTTGCGCTTTGGCGTCGGCCTGCTGATACCAGGAAAAAACCGAAGCATGCGTATATCGCAAGAAATCTTCGTCCGGATGCATGTTCAGCACCTGCCGATAGCTTCGCTATTCACCGCGCGAACGACCTCGGCGCAACGCTGACTGCAAGACGGCGCCGGCTCAATTCACCCGAACGGATGCCGCGATGGCGCGCAGCGTGTCGGCAAGCGCCGGATACTTCCCC
>CAYGZV010000213.1:0-4160 GCA_964354425.1 uncultured Rhodoplanes sp.
GTCGTCGGCATCATCGCGGGGGTCGCGGCGACCTGGAGTTCCGCGCACCGGGGCGGCAAACGATTGCTGCCCGAGGACATTTCGAGCGAGGCCAAACGCAGCGCGCGCGTCTACCGGCCGAAGGAATCGGAATGGGCAAGCCTCACGATTGAGGAGATCGAAAACCATTCCTTCAACTCCGAAGTCGTCACCGAGGGAAAGGTCCAGGTCAACGAAGACCGTTCGACGCCGATCTTTTCGCCCTATGCCGGACGAGTGACGCGGCTGCTCGCCAAGGCCGGCGAGATGATTGAGCGCGGCCAGCCCCTGTTCGTCGTCGAGGCGACCGACATGGTGCAGGCGCAGAACGACTTCATCATCGCAATCACCGGGATGAACAAGGCCCGCTCGGCGCTCAACCTCGCGCAGATCACCGACAAGCGCAGCCGTGATCTGTACGAGGCGAAGGCGGTCCCGCTCAAGGAAATGCAGAACGCTCAGGCCGGATTGGTCGGCGCCCAGAACGACATGCGGTCCGCCGAAACGGCGCTCGAAGCGGCCCGCAACAGGCTGCGCATTCTCGGGCGCAGCGAAGCCGACATCGACGCATTCGAAAAGACCGGCCGGATCAATCCGGATACGCCGGTCTATGCGCCGATCGCCGGAACCATCGTTCAACGCAAAATCGGCCCCGGCCAGTATGTGAGTTCGGCGACGAGCGATCCCGTGTTCGTCGTCGGCGATCTCGCCAATCTCTGGCTTACGGCGTTCGTGCGTGAGACGGATGCGGGGAAGGTCGCGGTCGGGGAGGAACTGAGCTTCACCGTGCTCGCCTATCCGGAGCGGGTGTTCCGCGGCATGATCGATTACGTCTCCGCCTCCATCGATCCCGCGAGCCGGCGGCTGATGGTGCGCGCCACGATCGACAATTCCGACGGTCTGCTCAAGCCAGAGATGTTCGCGAGCGTCACGATCACGGTCAGACGGGACGTGATGGCCGCGGCGGCGCCGCGCGACGCCCTGATCTACGAGGGCAGTTCGGTGCGGTCCTGGTTCGCGCGCGACGACAAGACGATCGAGTTGCGTCAGATCAAGACCGGCATGACCGACGGCCGCATGATCCAGATCATCGACGGCGCGAAGCCGGGCGAGCGGATCGTGGTCAAGGGCAGCCTGTTCATCGACCGGGTCGCGACGGGCGGCTGACAGGGGCAAGCCCCGCATGGCGACAAAAGAAGGCCGATGAACGCCCTGATCGCCACCGCCCTCAAGCACAGGCTGCTGATGGTCGGCCTGTTCGTGCTGACCATCATCGGCGGCCTGATCGCTTTCCGGCAGCTCAATATCGAGGCCTATCCCGACCCGACGCCGCCGATGGTGACGATCATCACGCAGGGCCAAGGGCTCTCGGCGGAGGAGATCGAGCGCTACATCACGGTCCCGATCGAGAAACAGGTCGCCGGCATCAAGCATCTGCGGAACATCCGCACCATTTCGCTCTACAGCCTGTCCAGCGTCAATCTGCAGTTCACGTTCGACTACACCTACGAAGAGGCGCTGCAACAGGTTCTCAATCGCCTCGCTTCCCTGCCGCCGCTGTTGAACAACGCCCAGCCGCACATCTCGCCGATCAGCCCGATCGGCGAGATTTTTCGCTACAAGCTCGTGGGTCCGGCAAACTACAGCGTGCTCGATCTCAAGACGCTGCAGGACTGGGTCCTCGAGCGGCGCTTCCGCATGGTGCCCGGCGTGATCGACGTGGTCGGCTGGGGCGGCAAGACGAAGACGTTTGAATTGCAGGTCGACACCAACAAGCTGCTCGCCTATGGGCTGACGCTGCCGCAGGTGCTGCAGACGCTTGGCAACAGCAACATCAATGTCGGCGGCAACACGGTCAATATCGGGACTCAGTCGGCGGTCGTGCGCGGCGTCGGACTGATCCGCTCGATCGACGATATCAGCAACACCATGCTGACGCAGAGCGGCGGCAACCCGGTGCTCGTGCGGGACGTCGCCATCGTCAGGGTCGGACATCAGCCGCGTCTCGGCATCGCCGGCAAGGATGCCGACGACGACATCGTGCAGGGCATCGTGCTGATGCGCCGCGGCGAGCAGAGCATGGCGACGATCAAGCGCGTGCAGGAGGAGGTCGAACGCATCAACGACGCGGGCGTGCTGCCGCCGGGCGTGCGCATCGAGCGAATCTACGACCGCAAGGACCTGATCGACGTGACCACCCGCACGGTCCTGCACAATATGCTGTTCGGGATCGCGCTGATCGTCCTGCTGCAATGGGTGTTCCTCGGCAATCTGCGCAGCGCGGTGATCGTCGGCGCGACCATTCCCTTCGCGCTGTTGTTCGCGGTTGGAATCCTCGTGCTGCGCGGGGAGTCCGCCAATCTTCTCTCGGTCGGCGCAATCGACTTCGGTCTGATCGTGGATTCGACGGTCATCATGGTCGAGGCGATCTTTCGCTGGCTCGGTCAGCCGTTCGAGCGACGCGGGCCGGACACACTCGACGGGCAAGGCTGGGGCTTGTCCGGCAAGCTCCTCGAAATCTACCGCGCCGGAAGCAGCGTCGGCCGCTCGATCGTCTTTTCCGCCGGAATCATCATCGCAGCGTTCATCCCGCTATTCACGCTGAGCGGGGTCGAGGGCCACATCTTCGGTCCGATGGCGAAGACCTATGCCTATGCGCTCGCCGGCGGGCTGATCGCGACGTTCACCGTGACGCCGGCGCTCAGCGCATTTCTGCTGCCCGACCGGGTGGTGGAACGGGAAACCTGGATCGTGCGAATGCTGAGCGCCGCCTATATCCCGGTGCTTCGCTTTGGGCTCGCCAATCGCATGGTCATCCTGGGCGCCGTGACCGGGCTGCTGATCCTCGTGATGTATGCCGGGCAGATGCTCGGCCTTGAATTTCTGCCAAAGCTCGAGGAAGGCAATCTGTGGATTCGCGCGACGATGCCCTCCACCATCTCGCTCGATGAAGGGAACAGCTACGTCAATCGCATGCGGAACTTGATCCGCAGCTTTCCCGAGATCGAGCTGGTCGTCTCGCAGCATGGCCGGCCCGACGACGGCACCGACCCCGCGGGCTTCTTCAATGCCGAGTTCTTCGCCCCGTTGAAGCCCGTGAACCGCTGGCGCAAAGGCGTCGACAAGGACGACCTGACGGGGGAAATCCTGGCGAAGCTCAGCGCTGAGTTTCCCGGGGTGGCCTTCAACTTCTCCCAGTATCTGCAGGACAATGTCGCGGAAGCGGTGTCGGGCGTCAAAGGCGAGAACTCGATCAAGCTGTTCGGGAACGACCTGCCGACCTTGACCAACACCGCGAACGCCATCCGCGCGCAGCTCGAAAAGGTTCCGGGCGTCGCCGATCTCGCGGTGTTTATCTCGCTCGGCCAGCCGACCATACAGATCGACGTCGATCGCGCGCGCGCCGCGCGCTACGGGCTGACCCCCGGCGACATCAATGCGACGATCCGGGCCGCGATCGGCGGGGAGGCGGCGGGCAATCTCTACGAGCCGGGCGGCGATCGATTCTTTCCCATCGTGGTGCGGCTTGCGGCGCAGTACCGCCAGAGCCCCGAAGCGATCCAGAACCTGCGCATCGGCGTGCAGGGGCCGAACGGGATGACGCAGATCCCGCTCAGCGAGGTCGCCACCGTGCAACTGATGTCGGGCGCGGCCTATATTTATCGCGAGAACCAGCAGCGCTATCTGCCGATCAAGTTCAGCGTGCGCGAGCGCGATTTGGGCAGCGCCATTCAGGAGGCGCAGGAGCGGGTGGCGGACGGCGTTCACCTGCCTGCCGGCTCCCGACTCGAATGGGTGGGCGAGTTCGGCAATCTTCAGGACGCGATCGCACGGCTGAAGATCGTCGTCCCGATCAGTCTCGGCATGATTGCGCTTCTGCTGTTCCTCAATTTCGGTTCTGGGGTCGACACGCTGCTCGCGATGAGCGTCATTCCGATGGCCGTGATCGGCGGCGTGCTTGGGCTCGCCGTGACGGGCACGCCGTTCAGCGTCTCCGCCGCGATCGGATTCATCGCGCTGTTCGGCATCGCGGTGATGGACGGGATCATCGTGCTCAGCCAGTACAATCGGCTCATCGAAGCGGGATTCGAACGCTGGGCGGCGCTGGTCCGGACGGGAGAACGGCAGATGCGACCCGTGCT
>CAYGZV010000214.1:0-4128 GCA_964354425.1 uncultured Rhodoplanes sp.
GTCGTGAAAGGCGCCCTCAATCCGCGATGACCGCGACACCCGCTCCTCCCGAGCGCGCCGATGGGCAACGCTTGCGCTGCTCGCGGCCGTCGTGTGCGCAAGCGTGCTCGTCTTTGCGACGGGCCTGCAGCGCGAATTATCGCTTGCCACGTTGATCCGCCACCGCGCGGAGATCGACGCCTTTGTCGCCGAGCGTCCCTTGGCGGCATTCGTCGGCTTTGTCGCTCTTTATATCGGCGTGGTCGCGCTATCGATTCCGGGCGCCGCTCTGCTCACCGTGTCCGGCGGCCTTCTCTTCGGCCCGCTCGCCGGCAGTCTCGGCGCCTTTATCGGGGCGACGACGGGCGCTTGCCTGATCTTCCTCATCGCCCGTTCGGCCCTGGGCGGGTGGCTCGTCAAGCGCGCCGGCCCGTTCGCGGAGAAGCTCGCCGACGGCTTCCGCCGCGGCGCCTTCAGCTACCTCTTGTTCCTTCGGCTCGTGCCGCTTTTTCCTTTCTGGCTCGTCAATATCGCGCCGGCTTTGTTCGGGGTCCGCCTTGCGGTGTTCGTCGGCGCAACCGCGCTCGGAATCATCCCGCTCACCTTCGCCTTCGCTCTGTTCGGAGCGGGCCTCGACAGCGCGATCGCGGCCCAGGCGTCTGCCTACCGGGCCTGCCTCGCGGCCGGGCGCGAGCCTTGCACGATCGATTTCGACCTGCGGCTCGCCTTGACCCCTGAATTGATCGCCGCTCTGGCGGTGGTCGGAGTCGTTGCCCTGGTTCCCCTTGCCGTCAAGCGGTGGCGGGCGGCGCGCGGGCGCAATGTTGCATGATGATGATCCGAGGACGGCGCTGCCGTCGTGCGGGATTTGACCTCATTGGTGAAAGGCTGCCGACGATGGCGGAACTGCTCAGACCGGATATTTGCGTGATCGGGGCCGGATCGGGCGGTCTTTCGGTCGCGGCCGCCGCCGCTGCGTTCGGCGTTCCCGTCGTCCTGGTCGAACAGGGCAAGATGGGCGGCGATTGCCTCAATTACGGCTGCGTTCCCTCCAAGGCGCTGATCGCAGCCGGCAAGCACGCCAAATGGGTCGCCGACGCGCCGCGCTTCGGCATCCATGCGGGCGCGCCTTCGGTCGACTTCGCGGCCGTCCACGCTCATGTGCATGGCGTGATCGCGGCGATTGCGCCGACCGATTCGGCCGCCCGATTCACCGGGCTCGGCGTGCGGGTGCTCAGGGGCCGCGCCCGCTTCGCCGATGCGGACACGGTCGTCGTCGGCGAGACCGAGATCAAGGCGCGCCGCTTCGTCGTCGCGACCGGCTCGGCGCCCGCCGTGCCGCCGATTCCGGGGCTCGCCGAGACGCCCTATCTCACCAACGAGACTGTTTTCGACCTGACGGAGCGCCCCCGGCGCCTCGTGGTGATCGGCGGCGGCGCGATCGGGCTGGAACTCGGCCAGGCGTTCCGGCGGCTGGGCGCTGCGGTCACCGTGATCGAAGCGGCGACCCCGCTCGGCAGGGACGACCCGGAATGCGCCGCCGTCGTGCTCGAGGCGCTGCGCGGGGAGGGCGTCGCGATCCGCGCCGGGCAGTCGGTCACAGCGGTCAGGCCGCCCGGGGCTGCGGGCGGAGACATCGCCGTCACGGTCAAGACCGAGCGGGGCGAAGAGACGGTCGCGGGAACGCACCTCCTGATCGCGGTCGGGCGTAAGCCCAACGTGGACGATCTCGGGCTCGACCGCGCCGGCATCGCCTTTGGGCGGAGCGGGATCGTGGTCGACCGAGGCCTGCGCACCAGCAACCGCCGCGTCTACGCGATCGGCGACGTCGCCGGCGGGCGGCAGTTCACCCATGTCGCGAACTACCATGCCGGCCTCGTCATCCGGAACGCGCTGTTTCGCTTGCCGGTGCGGACCGACGATCGGGCCATCCCGGCCGTGACATTCACCGACCCGGAGCTTGCCCAGACCGGGTGGACCGAGGCCGAGGCCAAGCGGCGCGGCCTTGCCATTAACGTGCTCAGATGGCCTTACCACGAGAATGATCGCGCGCAGACCGAGCGGCAGACGCACGGTCATATCAAGGCGATCACGACCCGGCGGGGCCGTGTCCTCGGCGCGACGATCGTCGGCGCGCATGCCGGCGAGCTGATCGCGCCCTGGACGTTCGCGGTCAGGAAGCGCTTGACGGTGCGCGCCTTTGCCGAGCTGACGGTCGCCTACCCGACTTTTGCCGAAATCGGGAAACGCGCCGCCGTCAGCTCCTATTCGCGCAGTTTGACGAATCCGCTTATGCGGCGCATTATCAGCCTGCTGCGCCGCCTGGGGTGACGGACGCTGGTGCAATTGCGCGGATGCCGGAACCGACGAATTCCTTGATCGCGCGTGACCCGGGCCAGCGCAGGAAGCGCTTTGGCCTGTCGGGTCGATTGCTCGTGCTCACGATTCTGTTCGTGATGCTGGCCGAGGTGCTGATCTACGTTCCGTCCGTCGCCAATTTCCGCCTGAGCTGGCTCAGCGACCGGCTGGCCGCAGCCCACACGGCCGCGCTCGTGCTCGATGCGGCGCCGAGCGGCATGGTTCCGGAAAGCCTCGCCCGCCAGATTCTCGCCAGCATCGACGCGCGCGCGGTCGCGATGAAGACGGGCCAGCAGCGCAGCCTTCTCGCCACCACCGAATGGCCGGCGGGCGAGGTCGTGCAAAACGTCGATGTGCGCGATGTCTCGCCGTTCCGGGCGATCGTCGATGCGTTCGACATTCTGCTCGTCGCCCGCGACAACGACCTTGTCCGGGCGGTCGGCCCGGCGCCGAGGGGCGGCGAGTTCGTCGAGATCGTGCTCGCGGTCGGCCCGCTGAAGCAGGCGATGTGGCGCTTTTCCCGCAACGTGCTGCTGCTGTCGCTGATCATATCGGCGATCACGGCGGCGCTCGTGTATCTCGCTTTGCACTTTCTCTTCGTGCGCCCGCTGCACCGCATCATCGCGAACATGACGACGTTTCGCGCCGATCCGGAAAATCCGTCGCGCATCATTATCCCGTCGCGCCGCGCCGACGAATTGGGCGTGGCCGAGCGGGAGCTTGCCGCCATGCAGCAGAACCTCGCTTCGATGCTGGCGGAACGCTATCGGCTCGCCGCGCTCGGGCTCGCGGTTTCGAAGATCAATCATGATCTGCGCAACCTGCTCGCCTCCGCCCAGCTGATCTCGGATCGGCTGAGCAATATCGACGATGCGCAGGTGCAACGCTTCGCGCCCAAGCTGATGCACGCGCTCGAGCGCGCCATCGCCTATTGCGAGTCGACATTGTCTTACGGGCGGGCGCAGGAGCCTCCGCCCGATCGCAAGCTGTTTGCGGTCGAACAGCTGGTCACCGAAGTGCGCGAGTCGGTCGGCCTTGCGCCTGACGGACCGATCGGATGGGTCGAGGCGATCGAGCGCGGCCTCATGATCGACGCCGACTATGATCAACTCCTGCGGGTGCTGATCAACATGGTCCGCAACTCGATTCAGGCGCTCGAAGCGCGCGCGCCGAACGAGCTGACCCGCGATCAGATCAGGATCACAGGCCGGCGCGAGGGCGCCGTGGTCGTGCTGGAAATGTCCGATACCGGGCCCGGCCTGACGACGCGGGCGCGCGAGCATCTGTTCGAGGCGTTCCAGGGCTCCACCCGCGCCGGCGGGATCGGCCTCGGCCTTGCGATCGCGGCCGAGCTGGTGCGCGCGCAAGGCGGGGAAATCCGGCTGATCGAGGGGACCATCGGCGCGACGTTCCGGATCACCATTCCGGACCGGCCCGTGGAACTGAAAAGCCGGCGCGATCAACGGGCGCTGGCCTGAGCCGATCGCCCGGCCGTGGCCAAAGATCGTCGCGCCGGCCCGCCGGCCGTTTCCAGGGCGCCAACAGCTTGTGAGAATCGGGCGCGGCAAGTCTCGGGCCCGCGCGCGGCCGGCGTGAGCGGCGCGGATCCGGCCGCCGCGGGGGGCGCCCTGGGGGCGCCCGCCAAGCCTTGCCAAGCCGCGCGGGGCGCTATAGCTATGCCGCTGCCGCCGCGATTTTCCCGTGTGAACGGCACGCGCCCGTAGCTCAGCTGGATAGAGCACCAGACTACGAATCTGGGGGTCAGGAGTTCGAATCTCTTCGGGCGCGCCA
>CAYGZV010000215.1:0-4089 GCA_964354425.1 uncultured Rhodoplanes sp.
AGCCACGATTGAATATACGCGGCATGTTCACGGCGCGGACGACAGGCGATGGCGAGATCGGCCATGACGAAACTGCTCGTCAATTCTGCAATGACTTCGTCCATTGCGTAGCTGGCCGAGCCGAAGCGCCCGGTGAGGTCGCGATCGAGCCGATGGCGTGCGCCTGCGGCGTGCGCGGTTTCATGTCCGAGGCAGCTGTAAAAGCTGGCGGCGTCGACGAAACGCTCGAAGGGCGGCATGAAGACCGTGTCGATGTCGGGGCGATAGCAGGCCTGATCGCCGCAGGTGATGATCGGGATGTTGAGCGCGGCGAAGAACGCGTCGGCGCGTGCGATGCGCTCCGTTTCTGGCAGACGCGGCATGTCGTGCGGTGCATAGTTGTCAACTTGGCTTGCGTTGAAGACGCAATAGCCGCGAGCGAAGAATCGCGCCCGACCGTGACTGTTGTCGTCATTGGATTGATCGGCGGCATCGGACTCCGCGTTGCCGGAATCGCTTTTGCGCAACTCTTTCCAGAACACGACCGTGGTCGCCTTCTCGCCTTTGCGGACCTGACAGCCGAGCTGTGCCCATTGGTGATAGGTGCCCCAGATGCCGCTCGTGTATCTGGTGCGGCGGGCTGCGACCCAGAGTGCGAGGATGTTGATGCCGCGATAGGCTTTGTCAGAAGCAACGTTGCGCGGCCGTGCGATCGCGCCGCCGTCGTGATGCCACGGCATACGCCATTCGCCGGCGCCGTTCTCGATCGCTGCGACGATCTCAGCTGTGATACGGGAGTAGACGTCCGTGCGCGGCGACGCGGCGAGCGTACTGACCATCGTGTGATCTCCGCGACGGACCGGAGCGGGCCTCTCCCGCTCCTTCCCAATCCGTCACGAAGATCCCGACCCTGCTCTCGCTCTCAGCTCCGCCGTTCAAGTTTGATCTGATCCGTTCGAGAACCGAGGCGCCGCGTCGGCGCTCGCCGATGTCGTGAGTCCATTGAGAACAGCCTCGATCCGATTGAGGTCACGACGTAGCGCTGTGCGCTGCGGCTCAGACAGGCGCTTCTCGCGCAACAAGAGCCTGGCGTCGTCCGCGGCCCGCGCCCAGACCGGCCGATGGCGAGCGGTGATGCAAGCGTTGGGACAGCGGGTCGGCTCGCAGAGTGCGACGAGCGGCGCCGCACGATCGGGTTCAGTCGCACGCTTGAGGCAGAGGGCGGTCGCGGGATTGAAGAAGCAATCTGCCAGGATGCCGACATGCAATGTGCGGGCGAGGCTCGCGAGAAGCGTACGCAGTCTCGCGCGGTCGGCGATCATCGCTGGAAGCGGGCCGCTCTCGTCGGCGGCGACATCCATGGTCTTGGCGATGCGTGGACCAGCCGGTCCGTGGAACGACATTCCAGCACGGCGCTCATCGAAATAGGCGAGGATATCGTCGATCTGGCCAAGCGCGCGTTGCGCTTCGACCTCGGCGCGGAAACCGGACCTGCTGGAGCCCGCATAGCCTTCGAAGGCGGCGACCGAGGCATGCTTGTATTGGATCATTCCGGCGATCGTTCCGAAGGGCCGGTTGGCGATGTGCCAGGCAATGGTGCGGCGGAACTGACGGGTGGTGATCCGCCACGGCAGACCGTCCGGACCCGGCGGAATGACCGGCGCATCGTTGGCGCCGAACAATGCGTTCAGGTGGCCACGGTAGTCGTTGAGTTGGCGGACGATCTCGGCGGAGACGTGATCTTTGGAGCTGGCTTTGACGACAAGGACCGGCCAGAGCGTGTCTGCGTTGCGGGCGGCGGTCACGCGTATCGAGAGACGTTCGAGAACCTGGATCGCCTGCACGACCGGTGCGATTGTGACCCATTCCGCCGGTTCGCCCATGCTCTGTTTGCCCTTGTAGGCGACGGAGCGTACGCGGTATCGCATGATCAGGCCGTCTTCGCTGCGAGTGAGCGACAGACAGCCTGATCGCATGGCTTGCACTTCGCAGTCACGCATGCCGGTAAGGTAAGCGCACACGACATAGGCGGCGGCCTGCAGCATGCGTTCTTCGAGGACAACGGTTTTGACGTCGAACCGCGGCCGCCACGGGAGACCCGTCTCCGCATCGGTGGAGATCGGTGTATCCATGCCGCCCGCCTCGACGCCGAGTTCGTCGATTGCGGCGGCGATCAGCTCTGGCACGCCTTTGGCCAGTCGAAAATGCAGTTTTGGTTCTACCGCGGCATCGATCCCAACATGAAGATGGAGCAGATGCATGTTGACTGGCGGGGTAACCGTGCCGGTGCGCGCATCGTGACGAACCGCGCCGTTGGGGACCGTGGTCCAGATCGGTACGCCGCGTCCGCGCCGCCGCCGGTCATCGAGAAACGCAGCGAGGCGCTCGCGGCGACGTGCGCGTCGTTCTTCGTTGGATAGCGTGGCATCTTCGGTCCGAAGTGCGTCACAGCGCATCTGCAGAGCAGTGAGTTCGTCACGCGCGGCGAGAATATCCGGGGCGAACGCGGCGACGTATTTGAGCGACCACGCGAGCAGCGGGGCGATAATCGGTTCGGGGATGCGCGGCGTGCGGTTCTCGTGCGACTTGTGCCGATGGCCCGCAATCACATAGGTTGATCGGCTGTGCCATGGCTCGAATCGAAGGCCGTCAGACGGCAGGTGCTTCCGGAAACTGTAGAGATCGACGATCACTTGAAGAAGCTGGGCGGTCACGCTCGGCAGGCGCCGCCGATCCGCCCGCAAGGATCGCGCATAGGCGTCGATCAAGCTCTGGTCGACACGCGCGAGATCCATGACGCCGAGCGTCGCGCGGACGTAGTCGAAAAAGCGCTTGGCGCGGTTAAACGCATTGCGAAGGCTGGCCGGCGGCAGTCGCTGCCGGCCGCCCGGAAGCGCCACGTTGAGTCGGACGTACAGGAACTCCCTGAGCGCCCGTTCGGTGGCGGCGTCGCCGACGCCACGGAAATGCGCGGTGACGTGGCAGCGTCGGACATTCTCACGAAAGACCGCCGGACTGAGATCCCAGCTCTGGTCGCCGTAACGGGAGAGATTCTGGCGATCAAAGCCAGCCTTGAGCGGCGCCGAGACGAGCACGGGCTGGTCGGCGAGATTGGTGTCGAGATCGAACGCGAGCTCGGCGCTCATGCATGCGCCTCCGGGGGCAAATACAGCACATGTTGATCATCAGCGATCACGGCGCGCGCTTGGGCAATATCCGCCTCGGAGAACATGGGAAGCACCTGCGTAGTGATCCGCGCGTGGGCGCGGCCGAACTTGAGCCGCCAATCGGCGGCCGTCATCGCCTCGCGTTGCGCCTCGATGAAGGTGAGGAATGCGAGGATTGCAGGCAGCTTGCGGTTGGTGATCACCGCGTTGCTGCAATCCAGACAGCCCCAGAACGGCTGGGGGCATGGGGATCCCGGTTCGCCCAGAGGGCTATGGTAGAAGCTGGCGCAGCTTGCCAGCCACACATCCTGATCGCCGTTCAGCAGAGCCGCGATGTGGTCGCTCTGGACGAGGCCATGGACGTGCTCGGGCGCACGGCGCCAAGCGTCCTCCCGGGCGGGCGTGAGCACGATCGGCGCCGATCTGGCGACCGCCTCGGTGAAAGCATCGGCAGCGGCGGCTTCATGTAAGGGCCTGAGCGAAGGCACATCGGCGTAGTGACGCGCCGCGATCTGGCGAGTGTGGCCGATCGCGAAGCGCGCCATATGCCCTTCGGTCTTCAAGTACCAGAGCGCCTTGTGCGTTTTGCGAAGACGAGAAGGGACAAGGCGGAGCGGACGACCGTCGTCGTCAACAATGCCATGGCGCTGGGTCCAAGCATCGATCGTCTCGCGCGAGTGGCCGAAATGGTCCGTAAGCGCGCCCCAGCGATGATGAACCCAGAGACCTTGGCTCGAATGGTGGCGGCGAGCGGCAGCCGTCGCCACGACGACGCGACGAATCAAACCGCCGGGCGTGGCGACGCCTCCATCGCGAACCTTGATCGTCTTGTGCTCGGCTCCGCGGGCCCGGCGCTTGACGTAGGCGATATCCACGAGCCCAGCCGATGCGTTACGCAGGCAATCGATCGTGAGCGCCTTGCAGCACTCGATCTCCAGGCCGG
>CAYGZV010000216.1:0-4089 GCA_964354425.1 uncultured Rhodoplanes sp.
AGGGGAGTTTACGCGACCGCTTAGGCAACAATGCGTATCTCGCTCCGTTCCTCCATCTGCCGAGCAAGGAGAACGGCCTCGACATCGAAGGCATGGTGGTCGCCGGGGACAAGGTCTTGCTCGGCTTGCGCGGCCCGCTGATCGACAGCGTCGCCGTTGTGGTGGAGGCGCCAATCGAAAACGGCCATCGCCTCGGCGACCGCGAACCGGTCACGCATTTTCTCGACCTCGGCGGCTTAGGGATACGCGATCTCGCCCGTGCAGGCAGCGAAATCCTCGTGCTCGCCGGTCCTGTGAGCTCCGCCGACGGGCCGTTCCGGATTTATCGCTGGAAGCCGCGCCAAACCGATCACGTGCAAGGCCCCGGCGAACCGATCCTCGACGACTGGACGAAGGACGGCGAGCAACCGGAAGGAATCTGCTGCCTGGAATATCGGGGCGCGGACGGAATCCTCATTCTCTACGACAGCCCGGATCGCCGCAGGCGCATCCGCGCGAACCGCTACATAGCGGACTGGTTTCGGCTGCCGGACTAACGAACAGGCGCTGCGCCGGCGGACCGGCGCGAGCCCGGTGAGAAAGTGCGGTCCGCCTCAGTCGTGCGCGCGGATGAACGCGGCGACGCGCGGGAGAACCTCCGCCCGGAAGCGCGAGCCGTTGAACACGCCGAAATGGCCGACGCCCGGCTGCACCCAATGCGCGCGGCGATGCTCCGGAAGGTTGACGCACAGATCGTGCGCCGCTCGCGTCTGGCCGGGGCCGGTGATGTCGTCAAGCGCGCCTTCCACGGTCATCAGCGCGACGCGCTTGATCTTGCTCGGGTCCACCGGATAGCCGCGATGCATCATCCGGCCGGTCGGCAGCGAATGGCGGATGAACACCGTGTCGACGGTCTGCATGTAGAACTCGGCGGCGAGGTCCATGACCGCGAGATACTCATCGTAAAAGGCGCGATGCGCCGCCGCGGAATCGCCGTCGCCATCGACCAGATGCATGAACAGCTTGCCATGCGCCTCGATATGGCGGTCGAGGTTCATCGACATGAACCCATTCAGGTGCAGGAAGCCCGGGTAGACGTCGCGCATGGCGCCGGGATTGGGGAACGGCACCTTGGTGATGACGTTCCGCTTGAACCACTCGACGCCGCGCTGTTCGGCGACCTTGTTGACCCCCGTCGGATTGACCCGGGTATCCACCGGGCCGCCCATCAGGGTCACGGATTCGGGCGCGTGGTCGTCGCCGTTGCCTTCCATCAGCGCGATCGCCGCGAGCACGGGAACCGACGGCTGGCAGACGGCGATCACATGCGTGTCGCTGCCGAGCAGATGCAGCATGGAGATCAGGTAGTCGATGTAATCGTCGAGATCGAACGGGCCCTTGTTGATCGGGACCATGCGCGCATCGACCCACTCGGTGATGTAGACGTCGTGGTCCGGAAGCATGGCCTGCACGGTCCCCCGCAGCAGCGTCGCATAGTGCCCGGACATGGGCGCAACCACCAGCACGCGCGGATCGGGCCGATGGCCGAAATCGACGGCGCGGTCGAAATGCAGGAGCCGGCAGAACGGCCGTTCCCAGAGCGCCTCGATGCGGACCGGCACGGTCTTGCCGTTGACCACCGTCTCAGTGATCCCCCATTCGGGCTGGCTGTAGCGCCGCGTCGCGCGCTCGAACAGCTCGCAGGCGGCGGCCATCGATTTGCCCATAGTCGTCTGCGATAACGGATTGGCGGGATTGTTGAAGAAGAGGCGGGTCGCGTCGGCGATGGCGCGCGACGGGTTCAACGCCGCATGGGTCATTTCGTAAAACCAGTAGAGCGGTGAAGACAAGCCGCCGCCCAGACCGCCCTCGCCGCCAAACGGGGCCGGTCCACCGGTTTCGCTGATTGTCATGATAATACTCCTATCCGGAGCTTATGTTAACGCCGCTTTGGCAGCGTTTCTTGTTCTCCATCAATCATGCGACCAATTGCTGCATTGCGCAATGGAAATCGATGAAAAAACGCCGTTATCGTTGCTCAGCGGGATGGTTCGGCCGCAGGGCAGGCGGAAGCGCGGAGCTTACTCCCCGGTCTGCATCAACGAGCCGTTGCGGCGGGCGCTATTCAGCAACTGGAGAAAGGCAAACGACCCCGCGGTGAAGAACAAGATGTTCAGGGCGAACGCCTGCAACATCAGATCGGCGCGGAACACGTGGTCGATCAGGAGCCCCCGCATTCCCTCGAAAACATAGGTCGGCGGCAGCGCCCAGGCGATGTATTGCAGCCAACCGGGGAGGACCGCGACCGGGTAGTAGACGCAGGTGAGCGGAAGAAAGATGAACATGATGGTCCAGGCGAGGTTTTCCGCCCCGAGCCCATTGCGGAGAACGAGGCCGGACACGAAGATCCCCACCGCCCAGCTCGTCAGGATCAGATTGGCGAAGAACGCCGCCAGCGCGAGCCCCATGTCGTAAAGGTTGAATCCGAAGAAGGCGATCGCGAGAAGCGAGACCGGGATCATCCCGATCAGGAGCCGCACCACGCTCATGATCATGAGCGAGATGATGAACTCGACCGGCTTGAGCGGGCTCATCATCAGATTGGCGAGGTTGCGCGACCACATCTCCTCGAGGAAGGACACCGAGAAGCCGAGCTGGCCGCGGAACAGGATGTCCCACAGGAGCACCGCGCCGATGAAGGTGCCCCCCGCGCGGGCAAAAAAACTGTCGGTCTGCGACACATAGAGCTGCAAGAAGCCCCACATGAGCATCTGCACCGCCGGCCAATAAACAAGCTCGATCAGGCGCGGCCAGGACGAACGCAAGAGATACCAGTAGCGCTCGACCATCGCCGCGATGCGGTACGCCGAAATGCTGGCTTCCGGGCCGCGCAAGCTCACTGGGCGGCCTGCAGGTTCTGCCGGCCGCGCGCGACATCGAGGAAGACCTCTTCGAGAGTCGTGCGGCCATAGCGCGCGAGCAGGGCTGCCGGCGTGTCGTCGTCCTCGATCTTCCCCCGCTTCATGATGATCACGCGCTCGCACAGGCGCTCGACCTCGGCCATGTTGTGGGAGGCGAGCAGGACGGTGGCGCGGCGCTCGACCCGGTAGCGTTCCAGGTGGCCGCGCACCCAGTCGGCGGTGTCCGGATCGAGCGAGGCGGTCGGCTCGTCGAGCAAAAGCACCTCGGGGCGGTTGAGCAGGGCCTTGGCGAGCGACACCCGCGTCTTCTGGCCGGCGGAGAGCTTGCCGGTCGGCCGGTCGAGGAATTCGGTCAGGTCGAGCTCTCCCGCAAGCTCGGCGATGCGCCCGCGGATCGGGTCGACCCCGTAGAGGCGCGCGAACACGGTCAAATTCTGCCGCACGGTCAACCGCATGGGCATTTCGACATAGGGGCTCTCGAAATTCATGCGGTGCAGCACGCGGTAGCGCTGGCGCGGCATCTCGGCCCCCAGCACCTTGACCGTGCCGGAGGTGGGCATCACGAGGCCCATGATCATCGCGATGGTGGTGGTCTTGCCCGCCCCATTACCCCCGAGCAGCCCGGTGATCGAGCCGACCGGCAGGGCAAACGAGACGCCCGCGACCGCCATGCCGCTCTTGTATTCCTTGACGAGGCGGTCGGCGACAATGGCGTGAGGCGTGTCGGTCATGTTGGCGCTGCGCATTTTCCGGCGAAGCCTGCCTTCGGAGTTGATCCGGGCGTGGACACTGGTTCGCCGCAAGAATGCGACCACAGAGCAGGGAGGCGCCTGATGTATGCGGGATGGCGGCGGAGGCAAGGGTTTAGGCGGCGGAACCCTTGCGAGCCAATGGGTGAAAAGCTGGCGCGGCCGATCTGCTGAAGTTGAATCGGGCATCGATTCCGCTCGTCCCCGCGCAAGCGGGACCAGTTATTGCTGAAAACCAGATTCCCGCTTGCGCGGGACTGAGCGGAATGTGGATCAACCCAAGCGGATAAGCTCTAGCTATACGGCTTCGAGCGCGACTACATACGCCGGGCGGCTCGGCTCGCTTGCGAGCTTCGCTTATAGCCTGTTGAACCGCTTACTCACACCGTGGTGACGTCGCGCAGCGCCTCGACGATGCCGTCGACCACCTCCTCGACCAT
>CAYGZV010000217.1:0-4067 GCA_964354425.1 uncultured Rhodoplanes sp.
GCGAGCGCCTCGTTCACCGCGACCTTGATCTCGGCCAGCGTGAACGGCTTCGTGATCACGTCGTGGATGCGCGCGTCGAGGCCGCTCGCGCGCTCGCGCTGATCGGCATAGGCGGTCATCAGCAGGATCACGAGATCGGGGTAGTCGCGCCCGGCGGCGAGCGCGAGCGCGATCCCGTCCATCAGCGGCATGCGGATGTCGGTCAGCAGGAGATCGAAGCGGCCGTGGTCGCGCGCGAGCAGGTCGAGCGCCTCCGCGCCGTCCGCCGCCTCGACGACCTCGTGTCCTACCTGGCCGAGCGCGCGCACGACCAGGCTCCGCAGCGTCTCCTCGTCCTCGGCGACCAGAATTCGCGCCACTGGCGTCCCCGCCGGCTCCGCTACGCCGCGACCTTCGGCAAGGCCGCGAGCGAGTCGCGCAGCGCCGCTTCGTCGTAGTCGCGGTCCTCGAGCTTGCCGGCGAAATAGTCGGTATAGGCCTGCATGTCGAAATGGCCGTGGCCGGACAGGTTGAACAGGATGGTGCGCGCGCGCCCCTCCGCCTTGGCCGCGAGCGCCTCGTCGATCGCGACGCGCACCGCATGGGTCGCCTCCGGCGCCGGCACGATGCCCTCGGCGCGGGCGAAGGCGACGCCAGCCTCGAAGCACGGCGTCTGGTGCACGGCGCGCGCCTCGATCAGGCCGAGCTCCTTGAGATGGCTCACGAGCGGCGCCATGCCGTGATAGCGCAAGCCGCCGGCATGGAATCCGGGCGGCACGAATTGGGAGCCGAGCGTGTGCATCTTCACGAGCGGGGTGAGATGCGCGGTGTCGCCGAAATCGTAGGCGTAAAAGCCCCGCGTCAGCGTCGGGCAGGCCGCCGGCTCGACCGCGACGACGCGGATGTCGGTCCCCTCGCGCAGCTTCTTGCCGAGGAACGGGAAGGCGATGCCGGCGAAGTTCGAGCCGCCCCCGGCGCAGGCGATCACCACGTCCGGCCAGCAGCCGGCCATCTCCATCTGCTCGATCGCCTCGATGCCGATCACCGTCTGGTGCAAGAGCACGTGGTTGAGCACGCTGCCGAGCGCGTAATTGGTGTCGGCGTTCTTGGCCGCGACCTCGACCGCCTCCGAAATGGCGATGCCGAGGCTGCCGGGCGAATCCGGGTTCGCGGCGAGGATGGCGCGGCCGGACTCCGTCTCCTTGCTCGGGCTCGGAATGCAGGTCGCGCCATAGGTCTCCATCAGCGCGCGCCGATACGGCTTCTGCTGATAGCTCACCTTGACCATGTAGACTTTGACTTCGAGCCCGAACAGCGCGCCGGCGAAGGCGAGCGAGGAGCCCCATTGGCCGGCCCCGGTTTCCGTCGCGAGCTTGGCGATGCCGGATTCGCGATTGTAGAAGGCTTGCGCCACCGCGGTGTTGGGCTTGTGGCTGCCGGCCGGGCTCACGCCCTCGTATTTGTAGAAGATGCGCGCCGGCGTATCGAGCGCGCGTTCGAGCCGCACCGCCCGGTGCAGCGGCGTCGGGCGCCACAGCTTGTAGACGTCGCGCACCGGCTCCGGAATCTCGACCCAGCGCTCGCTCGCCACCTCCTGCAGGATGAGCGGCATCGGAAAGATCGCGGCGAGGTCGGCGGGGCCGATCGGTTGGCCGGTTCCCGGGTGCAGCACGGCGGGCGGCGGCGTGGGCAGGTCGGCCGCGATATTGTACCAGGCGCGCGGAATGCGCTCTTCGGGCAGGAGATATTTGACGCTGTCGGTCATCGTGCGGACACCCATTGCGGTAAGGCTCAGGCGCGACCCCTCGGTCGTGGAAGCACTGGAAGGTCTCGCCTGCGACAGGGAGACCGGCGGGCGGAACACCGTGTCGGCTCAGGGGCGGGTCTCGTCATCGACGAATCCCTCCGTTGATCCTGTCCTTCCGAAGAGCATTCAGCAGTTACTTGGAGCGCATGCTGTGTTGTTGTATCGGGCGCGGCGGCTGTTGTACATGTGCGCGGACCATAGTCGCCAGGTCTTCTCATCTTGCGCCCGGCGGCGTCGGCGCCCGAGCCCCGCGACCAAAGTGTAAGGGCGCCCGCCTTGTCGCGCCGCGTGCGCTGAGCATAATGACGGACGAGGAAACGAATATCGCTGCGGGGCAGGTTCTTACTGCCAATAGATCCGCGGCTTGGAGGGAGCAACCAGCATGACGGGTAAAGTGTATGAAGTGCCGGCCGAATGGTCGAAGCGCGCGTTCATCGACGACGCCAAATACAAGCAAATGTACGAGCACTCGATCAACGATCCGAACGGCTTCTGGGGTGAGCATGCCAAGCGGATCGACTGGTTCAAGCCCTTCACCAAGGTCAAGAATACCTCCTTCGATCCGCACAAAGTGTCGATCAAATGGTTCGAAGACGGCACGACGAACGTCGCGCATAACTGCCTCGATCGCCATCTCGCCAAGCGGGGCGACCAGACCGCGATCATCTGGGAGGGCGACGATCCCAAGGACGACAAGACGATCACCTATCGCGAGCTGCACGCCCAGGTCTGCCGCTTCGCCAATGTGCTGAAAGCGCGCGGCGTCAAGAAGGGCGACCGCGTCACCATCTATATGCCGATGATCCCCGAAGTCGCGGTGGCGATGCTCGCCTGCACGCGCATCGGGGCGGTCCACTCGGTCGTGTTCGGCGGCTTCTCGCCGGACTCGCTCGCCGGCCGCATCGAGGACGCGCGTTCGGGCGTGGTCATCACCGCCGACGAGGGCATCCGCGGCGGCCGCAAGATTCCGTTGAAGGCGAACACCGACGCGGCCGCCGACAAAGCGGCGGGCCATGTCACGACCGTGATCGTGGTGCGGCGCACCGGCGCGACGGTGAACATGCAGGCGGGGCGCGACGTCTATTACGACGAGATCGCCAAGACCGTGCCGGCCGACTGCCCGTGCGAGGAAATGAACGCCGAGGATCCGCTGTTCATCCTCTACACCTCGGGCTCGACCGGCAAGCCGAAGGGCGTGCTGCACACGACCGGCGGCTATCTCGTCTATGTCGCGATGACGCATCAATACGTGTTCGACTATCACGACGGCGACATCTACTGGTGCACCGCCGATGTCGGCTGGGTGACCGGGCACAGCTACATTGTCTACGGGCCGCTCGCCAACGGCGCGATCACCATGATGTTCGAGGGCGTGCCGAACTATCCCTCGATGTCGCGCTTCTGGGAGGTGGTCGACAAGCATAAGGTCAACATCATCTACACCGCGCCGACCGCGATCCGCGCGCTGATGCAGGCGGGCGACGCGCCGGTGAAGAAGACCTCGCGCAAGAGCCTGCGCCTGCTCGGAACGGTGGGCGAGCCGATCAATCCCGAAGCATGGGAGTGGTATTACCGCGTCGTCGGGGACACCCGCTGCCCGATCGTCGACACCTGGTGGCAGACCGAAACCGGCGGCATCCTGATCACGCCGCTGCCGGGGGCGACCAATCTCAAGCCCGGCTCCGCGACGCGGCCGTTTTTCGGCGTGATCCCGCAGATCGTGGACCCTGAGGGCAACCCGCTCGAAGGCGCGTGCAGCGGCAATCTGTGCATCGCCGACGCCTGGCCCGGCATGATGCGCACGGTCTACGGCGACCATGAGCGTTTCGTGCAGACCTATTTCTCCACTTATCTCGGCCGCTACTTCACCGGCGACGGCTGCCGCCGCGACGAGGACGGCTTCTACTGGATCACCGGCCGCGTCGACGACGTGATCAATGTCGCCGGCCACCGGCTCGGCACCGCCGAGGTCGAGTCGGCGCTGGTCGCCCATCCGAAAGTCTCGGAGGCGGCCGTGGTCGGTTTCCCGCACGACATCAAGGGGCAGGGCATCTACGCCTATGTCACCTTGATGACGGGTGAGCAGCCGAGCGAGGCGCTGCGCGGCGAACTCGTCGCCTGGGTGCGCAAGGAGATCGGCCCTATCGCTTCGCCCGACATGATCCAGTTCTCGCCCGGCCTGCCGAAGACGCGCTCCGGCAAGATCATGCGCCGCATCCTGCGCAAGATCGCCGAAGACGATTTCAGCAATCTCGGCGACACGACGACGCTCGCCGACCCG
>CAYGZV010000218.1:0-2670 GCA_964354425.1 uncultured Rhodoplanes sp.
CACCCGGCCCTGCGGGCCACCCTCCCCACCCAGGGGGAGGGTAAAAAAAGCGCTGCGGTCGGGGAGTTCATGGGAGACCGCCTACCGCCCGCGCGGCTTTCCCCCGCCGCGCATGCCGGGGCGGCCGAGTTTGGAGCGGGGACCGGCGGATTTCGGGCCTGAGGGCTTGCCGCCCGCGGGGCGGTCGCTGGCCGGCTCGTCTCGACCGTAAGGGATCGCTTCGACGCCGGGGCCCATCTCGTCGAGGGTCGGTTTGCGCGGACCCTTGCGCTGGCCCGCTCCCGCGTCGCTCCGCTCCTCACGGTCATGCAGGCTGCGTGAACTTGCCTGCGCTGCTCCCTCCCCCGCAGGCGGGGAAGGGCTGGGGAGGGGGCTGCTTCCAGAGGCCCAAGCGCGCGATTGACCCCGCTCCGGAGAACTCACCCCACCCCGGCGAGCTGCGCTCGCCGACCCTCCCCCTCCAGGGGAGAGTGAAGTCATGCGCCCCGGCGCGGCGGGCGAGGGGCTCTTCGCCGTGGGATCGTCGGTCACCGCGAGCTCGGTCGCGCGCAGGCGCTTGATCTCGTCGCGCAGGCGGGCGGCCTCCTCGAAATTCAGGTCGGCGGCGGCCTCGCGCATGCGCGTCTGCAGATCGGCGATCACCGCCTCGAAATTATGCCCGATGGTGGCGGCGTCCTCGAAGCCGGTCCCGGACCGCGATCCCGGGCCGCCGGCGTTCGTGCCCACCAGCACATGGTCGCGCTCGTAGACCGAATCGAGAATGTCGGCGATGCCCTTCTTGATGCTCGCGGGCGTGATGCCGTGCTCGGCATTGTAGGCCTCCTGCTTCTCGCGCCGCCGATTGGTCTCGGCCATCGCCCGCTCCATCGAGCCGGTGACCGTGTCGGCATAGAGCAGCACCTTGGAGTCGACATTGCGCGCGGCGCGGCCGATCGTCTGGATCAGCGAGGTCTCGCTGCGGAGAAAGCCCTCCTTGTCGGCGTCGAGGATCGCCACCAGCGCGCATTCGGGAATGTCGAGCCCCTCGCGCAGCAGGTTGATGCCGACCAGCACGTCGAAGGCGCCGAGCCGCAGGTCGCGGATGATCTCGATGCGCTCGATCGTGTCGATGTCCGAATGCATGTAGCGCACGCGCAGGCCCTGCTCGTGCAGATATTCGGTGAGGTCCTCGGCCATGCGCTTGGTCAGCACGGTGACGAGCGCGCGATAGCCGGCCGCCGCCACCGCCCGCACCTCGCCGACGAGATCGTCCACCTGGGTGCGCGCGGGGCGCACCTCGACCGGCGGATCGATCAGCCCGGTCGGGCGAATCACCTGCTCGACGAACACGCCGCCCGCCTGGTCGATCTCCCAGCCGCCCGGCGTCGCCGACACCGCGACGGTCTGCGGGCGCATCGCGTCCCACTCCTCGAAGCGCAGCGGCCGGTTGTCCATGCAGGAGGGCAGGCGGAAGCCGTATTCGGCGAGCGTCGCCTTGCGCCGGAAGTCGCCGCGGAACATGCCGCCGAGCTGCGGCACCGTCACGTGGCTCTCGTCGACGAAGACGAGCGCATTGTCCGGCACATATTCGAACAGCGTGGGCGGCGGCTCGCCCGGCAGCCGGCCGGTGAGATAGCGCGAATAGTTCTCGATGCCGGCGCAGCTCCCGGTCGCCTCCATCATTTCGAGGTCGAACAGCGTGCGCTGCTCGAGCCGCTGCGCCTCGAGCAGGCGGCCGGCGTCGTTGAGCGCGCCGAGCCGGCCGCGCAGCTCCGCCTTGATGCCGGCGATCGCCTGCAGCAGCGTCGGGCGCGGCGTCACGTAATGCGAATTGGCGTAGACCTTGACGAAGCGCAGCTCGTCGGTCTTGCGCCCGGTCAGCGGGTCGAACTCGTCGATCGACTCCACCTCGTCGCCGAACAGGCTCACGCGCCAGGCGCGGTCCTCGTAGTGGGCGGGGAAAATGTCGATCACATCGCCGCGCACGCGGAACGTGCCGCGCGCGAAATCGGCGGCGCGCTTGTATTGCAGCGCGACGAGATCGGCGATCAGCTGGCGCTGGTTGATGCGCTCGCCGCGCTTGAGCGTGAACGTCATCGCCGAATAGGTCTCGACCGAGCCGATGCCGTAGATGCACGACACCGAGGCGACGATGATCACGTCGTCGCGCTCCAGCAGCGCGCGCGTCGCCGAATGGCGCATGCGGTCGATCTGGTCGTTGATGGAGGAATCCTTCTCGATATAGGTGTCGGTGCGCGGGATATAGGCTTCCGGCTGGTAATAGTCGTAATAGCTGACGAAGTATTCGACCGCGTTATCGGGAAAGAAGTTGCGGAACTCGCCATAGAGCTGGGCGGCGAGCGTCTTGTTCGGCGCGAGGATGAGGGCGGGGCGCTGCGTCGCCTCGATCACCTTCGCCATCGTGAAGGTCTTGCCCGAGCCGGTGACGCCGAGCAGCACCTGCGTGCGCTCGCTTTGCCCGATCCCGTCCACCAGCCCGGCGATGGCCTGCGGCTGGTCGCCCTTCGGGTCGAACTCCGATTTCAGCACGAGGGTGACGCCGCCCTCGCTTTTTTCCGGGCGCGGCGGGCGGTGCGGCGTCCACGGCCGCTCGGCAAACTCGGGCCGCCCCTCGCGCAGCAGGCGATCGAGCGCATGCTGGCTCGCAATGCCGGCGATGCCGGCGAGGCC
>CAYGZV010000218.1:2770-4023 GCA_964354425.1 uncultured Rhodoplanes sp.
CCGGCGACGCGGAGCGTCGGCGGGTGAGGGGGTGTGTGCGTCGGTCGTTTGGCTCCCCCCCACCCGCCGCGCCTTCGGCGCGACCTCTTCCCCCTGGGGAGAGGTGGCGATTGCAAGTGAGGCAGGGTCGGCGAGGGGAGTATCTTTCCGCGAACGCTCGATCCCGGTCTGCGAGCCGACGCCGGCCGTCCCGCGCCCGATGCCCGGATTGAGCAGTTCGGCGAGCGCCGGCGCGATCGGCGGCAGGTCGGGCCGCGCCGCCTTGGCGCGCGTGGGCTTCGCCGGGTCCTTTTTCGGCCTATCGGCCTTGCTCGGCTTGTCGGGCGGATTCGTCATCGCCGCAAATATGGCGACAGCGATGCAGCATGGAAAGACCATCATCGGAGACGACGACGATTGCCACAAAGTCGGGCGCGGATCGCGGCGCTTGCGCAGGCTCGCCGAGTTGCCGACTCAACCCGTTAGAAGGCCAAAACTATATCCCTAGGTTGTGACCTGTTTCATAGGGGCCTTGGCTGCCCGCGGGCATCGTGATTCGCAGCGAAGACCGCATTGATGGAGGACAACATGCGTCGCATCTTTATTGCGGTTGTTGCGCTCATCACCCTGATCGCCGCGAGCGCTCCGAGCCAGGCCTGCCCGGCGGGTTATCGCCCCTGTGGCGCCGGCCTTTGTTGCCCGCAATGAGTTCCGAGGACGCCGGGCGGGCGGAAATGCCGACGAGCGGGCTCTTTCGAGTATCACGGAAGCGATTCTGGCTCGCAACTATGGGTCTCGCGGCGTTGGTTCTCGTTCCGGGGGCGGCCTATGTGCTCCTCAATTGGAGCGAGCCTGCTGTCGATGACATGGTGACTACGATCATTGAGGCGGGTTTCGACCCGCTGACGCTGCCGAACCGGCTGCGCGGACCGGGGGCGCTGTATGTGGTCGACGGCAAGTCATACCGGAAAGTGTGTGACGCCGATCCGACGCTGCTGACCGACCGATTGCAGATTTCTCCAGTACCCGATCGCGTCCGCACGCGGCTGGAAAAGAGCGGTTTCTCGCTAGGCGGCGACTATCTCGCGATGATCAATGGGCAGTTGGGCGGCAATCTGCTGCGGTCGGTCGAATACCGCCTGACCAATGTCGCGATCATCGAAATCGCGATGTCGGATCTGTTCGAGATACAGCAAGTGCTCTTGAGTGAACCAAGCTGCTTGCATACCGTCGGGCAGTTGGTGAGAGCGAGCAAGCAGGTCTGCGCCGGCTAC
>CAYGZV010000219.1:0-3960 GCA_964354425.1 uncultured Rhodoplanes sp.
GGTCGTGAGCCTTCGCCTGCTGTCCGGCGGTCCAGAGGTCGCGCGAGTAAAGGAAACCGAGCAGCGAACCGCCGCCCGCCAGAAGCTTCGCGCGCATCCACTCCATATTCTGCGCGAATTGATCGCCGGTCTTGGCCTGCGAGAGCGCCGCCGCAAGCGCGTTCCAATCGCGCGCGGCGAGAAGCGTGTCGAGCCGCTCGTTCGCGGGCGGGCTTTCGCTCGCGGCCAGCCCTGCGATCGCGTCGGCGGCCGCCGGATGGGCGAGATGGATGGACAAGACGACGGCGAGCGCCAAGCGCGTCAGCCAGGGCCTAAGCATCATGCCTCCAGTTAGAACCGGGCGGGACAGCGTCCAAGTCGTTGCGGGCTCGCATTTTTTACGGCGAACCGCTTCCCGCCTCGCCGGAAGAAGCTTTAGCGCCGGATCAACGTCCCCGCGCCGTGGTCGGTCAACAGTTCGAGCAGCACCGCGTGCTCGACCTTGCCGTCGAGAATGACCACGCCCTCGACGCCTGCTTCGAGCGCGTAGATGCAGGTCTCGACCTTCGGGATCATGCCGCCCGAAATGGTGCCGTCGGCGATCAGCCGCCGCGCCTCCGCGACCGACAGCTCCTTGATCAGCTTGTGCGAGCGGTCGAGCACGCCCGGCACGTCGGTCAGCAGCAGCAGCCGCTTGGCCTTGAGCGCGCCGGCGACCGCGCCGGCGAAGGTGTCGGCATTGACGTTGTAGGTGCCGCCCGCAGCCGAAGCCGCGACCGGCGCCAGCACCGGGATCAACTCGCGCCCGAGGATCTGGTTCAGCACCGTCGTGTCGACTTTCTCCGGCTCGCCCACAAAACCGAGATCGACGATCTTCTCGATGGCGGAGCCGGGATCAACCACGGTGCGGCCGATCTTGCGCGCCAGCACCATATTGCCGTCCTTGCCGCATAGGCCGACCGCCTTGCCGCCCGCCTCGTTGATGAAGCCGACGATCTGCTTGTTGATCGAGCCGGCGAGCACCATTTCCACGATCTCGATGGTGGCGGCGTCGGTGACGCGCAGGCCGGCTGCGAATTCCGACTTGATGCCGAGCCGCTTGAGCATGTCGCCGATCTGCGGCCCGCCGCCATGCACGACCACGGGATTGATCGCGGTCTGTTCGAGCAGCACGATGTCGCGCGCGAAGCTGCGCGCGGCATGCTCCTCGCCCATGGCGTGGCCGCCATATTTCACCACCACGACCTCTTCGTCGTAGCGCTGCATGTGCGGCAGCGCCTCGATCAGGACATGGGCGATTTCATGCGGGGCCACGGACATGTCAGCATCCTCGCGGGCGGGGAATTTCGAACGGGCGGCGGGGTTCCAAAGGCGCAATCTCGCGCGCGCTTTTAAAGCATTTTCTGGCCGAGTGGAAACCGCGTCCCGTGAGAAGCCGCGGTCAGGCTCACGCGCCGCGCGATAGTCCCGCAATCGCCGCAACGGCGAAGGCGAGCCAGCTCGCGATCATGATCGTGCCCCCGGTCGGCGCCGCCATGGGAAACAGCCGATGGCCTGCAAAAGCCCGCAGCGCGATGTCGCCGGCGAACAAGAGCGCGCCGAGCACGAGGCCGAACAGCGCGATCGCGCCGAGCGGCCGCCATATCATGCCGGAGTTCAGAACGGCGACGCCGCCGAGCACGGCCGCCGCATGCAGGGAGAGCATGGAGCCTGCGCTGTCGAGGCCTGCATTGGCGACGGCGTGCGCCGAGGCGGCCGCAAGCACGACCCCGCCGGCGCCCATCAGCCCCGCGAGAACGACGAGCAGTCCTGTCGCCATGACTCACCTCCGTCCGGCGTGCTCGGCCACCAGTTTTGCGACCGCCGCGCGGAGCTCGGCGATGCCCGACCCTGCGCGCGCGGAGGTCGCGAGCACCTCGGGAAACGCAGCCTTCCGCTTGGCGAGCGCCACCGCGGTTTTTTCGATGCAGTCCGCGAGCGCTTCCTCTGCGACCTGATCGGCCTTGGTCAGCACGACCTGATAGCTCACCGCGGCTTCGTCGAGAAGATCGAACACGGCCTCGTCAGGGCTTTTGATGCCGTGCCGCGCATCGACCAGGACATAAACGCGCGCGAGATTGGCGCGACCGCGCAGATAGGCGCGGATCAGTGCGGTCCAGGCGGCGATTTTCGCCTTGGCGGCGGCGGCGTAACCGTAGCCCGGCATGTCGACGAGCTTCCAGCGATCGGCGGCGGAAAAGAAGATCAGTTCCTGCGTGCGCCCGGGCGTGTGCGAGATGCGCGCGAGCGCATGCCGGCCGGTGAGCGCATTGACGAGGCTCGACTTGCCGACATTCGAGCGCCCGGCGAAGGCCACCTCGATCCCGCGCGACGGCGGCAGGGCGGCGACCGATGCGGCTGCCGACACAAAGCGCCATTCGCCGGCGAACAGCTTGCGTCCTCCGGCGATTTCTTTCGGGCTGAACGACGGCTCGGGCATGAGCGGACTTGCTCTCACGCCGTCCGGCAAACCGGTCACTCCTGCGTCTTGCGCTTGGAAATGAACGATTTCACGTTGTCCCACAGCTCGATCTTGACGCCGTTTCGCCGCATGATCACCGCCTGCTGGATCACCGAGAGCGTATTGTTCCATGCCCAGTAGATCACGAGGCCGGCGGCGAAGCTCGCCAGCATGAAGGTGAAAATCACCGGCATCCAGTCGAAGATCATCTTCTGCGTCGGATCGGGCGGCGCCGGATTGAGCTTCATCTGCACCCACATGGTCACGCCCATGATGAGCGGCCAGGCGCCGATATGCAGGAATGCGCCGATCACCGGGATGACCGTCGGATCGAACGGGAGCAATCCGAACAGGTTGAAGACGTTGGTCGGATCGGGCGCGGAGAGGTCCCTGATCCAGCCGAAGAACGGCGCGTGGCGCATCTCGATCGTGACGAACAGCACCTTGTAGAGCGCGAAGAAGACCGGGATCTGGATCACGATCGGCAGGCACCCTGCGATCGGATTGATCTTCTCGCGCTTGTACAGCTCCATCAATTCCTGCTGCTGCTTGACCTTGTCGTCCGGCCAGCGTTCGCGGATCGTCAACATCTGCGGCTGAACCGCCTTCATCTTCGCCATCGATGCGTAGGACTTGTTGGCGAGCGGGAAGAACAAAATCTTCACCAGCACCGTCACGATAAGAATGGCGACGCCGAAATTGTGGGTCCAGCGGAAGAAGAAATCGATCACCGTGAACATCGGCTTGGTGATGAAATAGAACCAACCCCAGTCGATCAGGAGTTCGAACCGGTTGAGCTTGAGGTTCTTGTCGTAGTTGTCGACGACGCTCACCTCCTTGGCGCCGGCGAACAGCCGGCCGGTCGCGCTCACGGCCGATCCTGGCGCGACCGTCACCGCATCCAGCAGATAGTCGGCCTGATAGCTCTTCATGTTGTTGAACGAGCCGGCGGAGAAGCGCGCCTGCAGATGCGCCTTCGGATCGGGCAGCAAGGTCGTCGCCCAGTATTTGTCGGTGATGCCGAGCCAGCCATTGGTGATGTTGAAGTTTATCGCTTTTTTGTCGTCGATGGCGCTGTAGGTCACCTCCTGCAGGCCCTGGTCTCCCAGCACGCCGATCAGCCCTTCGTGCAGGATGTAGTAGCCGAGCGTCTGCGGCGTGCCGTGGCGTGAGACCAGCGCATACGGGTAGAGCGTGGTGGGCGCGGCGCCGTTGTTGGTCACCTCGTCCTGCACGGTGAAGAGGTACTTGTCGTCGACGCTGATGGTGCGCCGGAAGGCGAGGCCTTCGCCATTGTCGTAGACGAGCGTGATTGGTCGGCCGACGCTCAGCGGTCCCGCGCCCTCCTGCCGCCACAGCGTGTCCGCGCCAGGGAGCTTGAGCGGCGGCCCCCCGGCGCCGACCCAGCCGAATTCGGCATAGAAAGGATGCGGCGTGCCGGAGGGGGACAGCAGCACGATCGCCGGGGAATTGGGATCGAC
>CAYGZV010000220.1:0-3954 GCA_964354425.1 uncultured Rhodoplanes sp.
AGCCGGTTGCGAATCCCGACCGGATCGTGACCGCGCGCATGGCGTCCGCTGCGGCCTGATGCCGCGAGCGGACGGATCGGCCAGATACCGCTTTACTGGCGGACGCGACGAGCCCGTCGCGCCTGTTCAAGTAATAGCTCCGCCGCAACGCGGCCGATCTCCTGACGGGGGTAGTTTTCCATCAGCCCTGTCTTGGGATCGTGCCGCCAGTGAGCGGTAACACTGCGCAACATGTCGTCAGGATCGCTGTACGGATATGTCGAGAAAATTGCGCCGGTCGGAATATGGACGATTTCTACTTCACTTCTTATTCTAAACTGTTCACGCGTTACCGTGGTCATCACCGCCTCCGCGTTCTATGCAGTAGCGTTATATAGACGAAAGTTGAAAGCGGAAGCCTGATTCGTCTCGCGCACGCAAAAATGATTAATCGCGGTTCATGCGTACCTCTGCATTCGAGTTCGATTTGCCGCCGGATCGCATTGCGCTGCGCCCGGCGAGCCCGCGCGACGCGGCGCGCCTGCTGGTGGTGCGGCCGGGCGGCGCGCCGGAACTCGCCGATCGGACGATGCGCGAACTCCCCGAGCTGCTGCGGCTAGGCGACCAGCTTGTCGTCAATGACACCAAGGTCATAGCGGCGAACCTGAAAGGCCGCCGCATGGGCCGGGGCGCCGAGCCGCGCATCGAGGCGACGCTGATCGAGCGTCTCGACGGATCACGCTGGCGCGCCCTGATCAAAGGGGCGAAGAAGCTTGCTCCGGGCGATGTCGTTCGTTTCGGCGACGAGGGGAAAGTCTGTTTTCTCGGTCAGTTGGACGCAACCGTCGAGGAAAAAGGTGAAGCAGGGGAGGTCACGCTTGCCTTCGCCTTTCACGGGCCGGTGCTCGACCAGGCGATCGCGGAGCGCGGGAACATGCCGCTGCCGCCTTATATCGCCGGCCGCCGCCCGGCGGACGAGCAGGACCGCAGCGACTACCAGACCCTGTTCGCGCGCGCCGAAGGCGCGGTCGCCGCGCCAACCGCGGGGCTGCATTTCACCGATGACCTGATCGCGCGCCTGCGCGCGCGCGAGGTCGGGCTGCATGCGGTGACCCTGCATGTCGGGCCGGGCACGTTTCTGCCGGTCAAGGCGGAGGATACGGACGAGCACCGCATGCATGCCGAACGGGGCGAGGTGAGCGCGGTCACCGCCGCGGCGCTCAACGCGGCGCGCAGGGCAGGGGGGCGCATCGTCGCGGTCGGCTCGACCGCGCTGCGGCTCCTGGAAACGGCCGCCGGCGAGGACGGCGCGATTGCGCCATTCTCGGGCGAGACCGCGATTTTCATCACGCCCGGCTATCGCTTCCGCGCCGCCGACCTGCTGTTGACCAATTTCCATCTGCCGCGCTCGACCTTGTTCATGCTGGTCGCAGCCTTCAGCGGGCTCGACGTGATGCGGCGCGCCTATGCGCATGCGATCGCCTCGGGCTACCGGTTCTACTCCTATGGCGACGCATGCCTGCTGTTTCCCGGCGCTTCGGGATGACCGGCACTCGCCCCATGCCCGAACCCTTCGCCTTCCGCCTGCATGCGACCGACGGGGCCGCGCGGCTCGGCGAGATCGCGACGCCGCGCGGCGTCATTCGCACGCCCGCCTTCATGCCGGTCGGCACCCAGGGCGCGATGAAGGGCGTGCACTGGCGCGAACTGCGGGAGGCCGGCGCCGACATCGTGCTCGCCAACACCTATCATCTGATGCTGCGGCCGGGGGCGGAACGCATCGCCTCCCTCGGCGGGCTGCACGCCTTCATCAACTGGCCTTACCCGATCCTCACCGATTCCGGCGGCTTCCAGGTGATGTCGCTGTCGCAATTGCGCAAGGTCGACGAGCGCGGCGTCACGTTCCGCTCGCATGTGGATGGCGCGACGGTCGAGCTCACCCCCGAGCGCGCCATCGAGGTGCAGCGCCTGCTCGGCGCCGACATCGCGATGCAGCTCGATGAATGCGTGCGCCTGCCGGCGGAGGCGCGCGAGATCGAGCGGGCGATGCGGTTGTCGCTGCGCTGGGCGGAGCGCTGCAAGCGCGCCTTCGCGGCGGACGCCGCACATGGGCGCGCCCTGTTCGGCATCGTGCAGGGCGGCGACGATCCGCGGCTGCGCGCCGAGAGCGCGTGCGAACTCGTCGGCATGGGCTTCGACGGCTACGCGATCGGCGGGCTTGCGGTCGGCGAGCCGCAGGAGACCATGCTGGCGATGATCGAGCAGGCCGCCCCGCTGTTGCCGGAGGCGCGCCCGCGCTACCTGATGGGCGTGGGCACGCCGGACGATCTGCTCGCCGCGGCGGCGCGCGGCGTCGACATGTTCGACTGCGTGCTGCCGACCCGCAACGGCCGGCACGGGCTCGCCTTCACCCGCTTCGGTCCGATCAATCTGCGCAATGCGCGCCACGCCGACGATCCGCGCCCGCTCGATGCGGAGAGCCGCTGCGCGGCCGCCCGCGATGCGCCGCGCGCCTATCTGCACCATCTTGTCAAGGCGAACGAGATGCTCGCCGCGATGCTGCTGAGCCTCAACAATCTGTTCTATTACCAGGACCTGATGCAGGGCGCGCGCGCCGCGATCGCCGAGCGGCGCTTCGACGACTACTGCCGCGCGACGCGCGAGGGCTGGGCGCGCGGCGACGCCGCACTGGGATAAACCACGCTTGACCGGGGTTGGAAACGCCGCATGCACTTCTCCCCGCCGGGGAGAGGTGTGGGGCAGGCCGCAAGCCGCAGGCCACAAGCCGAGTCACCCGCGTCACGGGCCGCCATAGAGCCAGGCCGTGCTGTCATAGGCCTGCTCGGGCGTGCGGCTGTTGAGCATGTGGTAGCGCAGCTCCGCCGCGACGCCGCGCGCGTGATAGAACTCGCCGTAGACGCGCGCCATCAGCTGCACCCGGCCGGTGCGCAGATAGCGGCTGTCCTGATAGGCCTTGAACGCGCCCGCGAGATCGTCCGGCGTCTCAGCGACTTTTTCGGCGAGCGTGACCGCGTCCTCGGTCGCCATGCAGGCGCCTTGCGCGAGATATTGCAGCATGGGATGCGCGGCGTCGCCGAGCAGCGTCACGCGTCCGCGCGACCAGTCCTTCACCGGCTCGCGGTCGCACAACACCCACATGCGCCAGGTGTCGATGCGCTCCAGCATCCGCGTGACCTCGGGCCGCTGCCCCTTGAAATGCCGCCACAGCTCCTCGGGATCGCCGCGCGTGTTCCAGCCCTCGACATAGCGGTCGGAATGGAACACAGCGACGAGATTGTAGAGCGTGCCGCGGCGCAGCGGGTAATGCACGAAATGGGTGCGCGGGCCGGCCCACAGGATCACGTCGGGACGCCAGAGATCCTCCGGCACGTCCTCGCGTCTGAGCACGGCGCGATAGGCGATGTGGCCGGAGACGCGCGGCGCGCCGTCGCCCACGATCTTGCCGCGGACGCCCGACCACAAGCCGTCGCAGCCGATGAGCGCGCGGCCGTGCGCCTGCTTGCCGTCGTCGAGGGAGACCACGACCCCGTCCCCGGTCTCGCGGAAATCGGCGACGCGGCTCTCGGGTTCGAGCGACACGAGCTCCTGGGTGCGGCAGGCGTGCAGGAAGACGCCGTGGATGTCCGCGCGGTGCGTCACCGCGTAGGGATACTGGAATTTTTTCAGGAATTGCGCGCCGAGCGGAACCCCGGTGACCAGTTCGCCGGTGAGCGCATCGCGCATTTCGAGCTTGCCGGGCTGCCAGGCGTCGATCAGCATCTCGTCCTTGAGGCCGATCTTGTCGAGCGCGCGGAAAATGTTGGGTCCGAGCTGGATTCCCGCTCCGACTTCGCGGAACTCGGCCGACTGCTCGAACACCCGCACCGGAAATCCGCGCCGCGCGAGGGCGTAGGCCGCGGCGAGCCCGCCTATGCCGCCGCCCGCGATGAGGAACGGCGGCTCCCGTCCATTCTC
>CAYGZV010000221.1:0-3934 GCA_964354425.1 uncultured Rhodoplanes sp.
CTAGTCGAGCGGCCGAGGTTGTTTCGTCGGCGGCCGCGGACCCTCGACCGGCGGCAGCGTCTTGAGATAGGCCGCCATCGCGGCGCGGTCCTCGGGCGAAAGCTGCGCGGTGTTGCGCACCACCTCGCGCATGCTGCCCCCGACCGAATCGCCCTTGGGCAACTCACCGGTCTCCAACAGAGCGGCGATGTCCTTATCCGACCACTTCGCGAGCCCCTTCTGGGTGATGTTGGGAATCCACCCCTCGCCCTCCGGATTCGGGCCGCCCGCGAAGCGCTGCGCGTCAACAATCCCGCCGAACCAATCGCGCGGGCTGTGGCACTCGGCGCAATGGCTCGGGCCGTTGACGAGATAGGCGCCGCGGTTCCATTGCGGCGATTTCGACGGGTCGGGCGTGAACGGCTCGCCGTCGAGATAGAGCAGCTTCCACAGGCCGACGCCCCGGCGGATGTTGAACGGAAAGGCGAGTTCGTGGTCGCGCGCCTTGCCCGCAACCGGCGGCAGCGTCTTGAGGTAGGCGAACAGGTCGCGCAGGTCGGCCACCGTCATGCGCTGATAGGAGGCGTAGGGAAACGCCGGATAGTAGTGGCGGCCGTCCGGCGAGGTTCCCTTCGCCATCGCGGTCACGAAGTCGGCTTCGCTCCAGCCGCCGATGCCGTCGCTCGGGTGCGGCGAGATGTTGGGGCCGACGAACGTGCCGAACGGCGAGCGCAGCGCGACGCCGCCGCCGAGCTTCGTCCGCTCCTCCCTGGATGCGGCGTGGCAGGAGGCGCAGCCGCCGGCGATGAACATCGTGCGGCCGTTGACGAGGTTGGGCGCATGATCCGGCAGTGCGCTCGCCGCCACCGTCTTGGGAATCGTGAGCAACCAGAAGGCGGCGATGCCCGCCATGATCGCGAGCGCCGCGACGATCAGGAGCTTGCGAACCAAGCCGGCGTTTCCCTTTGCGTTCTGCCGCTCAACTCTTCTTCACGCGATAGGCTTCGTGGCAGCTGTTGCAGGTCTGCACGATCGCGGCGCGCGCATCTTTCAGCCCGTCGAGGTTTTTCGCCTTGGGCGCGTTCTCGTCGATGTCCTTGATGAGCTTCGCGAGCCGCGCGTCGAAGTCCGCCTTGGTTTCCCACACCTTCGCCGAGGCGTAGTAGTCGGCGTCGGGGGCCTGGCCCTTTGCGGTTTCCGGATAGAGCGCCGGCAGTTTTCGGGCAGTCTCCTTCAGCTTGACGAAGCCCTCGTCCACTTTCGCCTGATCGTAGGGGGCTTCGCCGCGCACCATCTTGTTGAAGGCTCCATAAACATACTGGCCTTGATCGTACATCAGTTCCGCGCGCTCGCGCACCGGGTCGGACTGCGCTGCGACGGTCGCGACGCCGATCGCGAACACCGCGCCGGCCAGCATGAATCGAATCATGGTCCATCTCCTTGTCATTGCATGAAATCGAGAGCGCCGCGGATGTCTGGCGGCGATCTCCCTTGCAGAGAGACTCGCCGCATATCGCCTTTGATCCGCGCCGCGCTATTTGTTAGCGGCTGTTCACGACGGGGAAAGGTGGCGCAATGCCCGCCGCGATCACGATGCTGCGAGATTTTTTTGAGTCTCCAGGGTTTGCCGTGAAGAGGGTCACATCGTGTGCAGCCGCTTGCCTTCTTCGATCGCCGCCCACAAACGCTCGGGCGTCGTCGGCATGTCGACATGGCGGATGCGATAGGCGCGCCACAGCGCGTCGGTGATGGCGTTGATCACCGCCGGACAGGCGCCGATCGTCCCCGCCTCGCCTGCTCCCTTGACGCCGAGCGGATTGGTCGCGCAGCGCACATTGCGCGTCTCGAACACGAAATGGGGCGCGTCCTCGGCGCGCGGCAGCGCGTAATCGAGCAGGCTCGCGGTCACGAGCTGACCTGAGTCCTCGTCGTAGACGGCGCGCTCCATGAGCGCCTGGCCGATGCCTTGCACCGCTCCGCCTTCGACCTGGCCTTCTAGCAGCAGCGGATTGAGCGTGACCCCGAAATCATCGACGACCACATAGTTGAGTATGTCGACATGCCCGGTGTCGGCATCGATCTCGACCTCGACGAGATGGGTGCCGTTCGGATAGGTCGCCACCTTCGGCGCGAACGCGTCTTCGGTCGCCAGCAGTTCGGGACGCGCATGGGGCGACCGCGCCAGTTCGGCGAAGGAGAGCGCGCGATCGGTTCCCGCGACGCGCACGCGCGCATCGGCGATCTCGAGATCGACGGCGCTCGCCTCGAGCGTGTCCGCCGCGATTGTCTTGAGATTGTCGGCGAGCTTTTTCGCGGCCCCGGAAACCGCCACGCCGCCGCACGGGATCGAACTCGACCCGCCGGTGCCGGCGCCGGTCGCGATCAGCGCGGTGTCGCCCTGGATCACGCGCACCTGCTCGGGCGGAATATCCAGATGCTCGGCGACGAGCTGCGCATAGGCGGTGTGGTGACCTTGGCCGGTCGATTGCGAGCCGATCAGCACGGTGACGACGCCGTCGTCGCCGAGCCTGAGCTTGGCCGTTTCCGGCCCGACCCCGCCGCACGCTTCGATATAGGTGGCGAGCCCGATGCCGCGCAGCCTGCCAGACTTCCGCGATGCGGCGGCGCGCCGGCTGAAGCCCGGCCAGTCGGCGATTTCCATCGCGCGCGCCATATGGCCGGCGAAGTCGCCCGTGTCGTAGACCTTGCCGGTCGCCGTGCGGTAGGGCATCGCCCGCGGCTTGATGAAATTGCGCTTGCGCAGCGCGTCCGGCGCAACGCCGAGGTCGCGGGCGGCGACATCGACCAGGCGTTCGATCACATAGGCCGCCTCCGGCCGGCCGGCCCCGCGATACGCGTCGACCGGCACGGTGTTGGTGAAGGCCGCCCTGATGCGGATGAAGCAGGTCGGGATGTCGTAGACGCCAGGCAACATGCCGGCGCCGACATAGGGAATGAAGGGCGCGAAGAAGGAAAGATACGCCCCCATGTCGCACACCGTGTCGACCGCGAGCGCGAGAAACCGCCCCTTCTCGTCGAGCGCGAGCTTGGCGGTCGTGACATTGTCGCGTCCTTGCGTGTCGGCGAGGAAGTGCTCCATGCGGTCGGCGATCCAGGCGACCGGACGGCCGAGCCGCTGCGCCGCGACCGCGGCGAGCGCATATTCGCGATAGGGAAATATTTTCGTGCCGAAGCCGCCGCCGACATCCGGGGTGATGACCCGCAGCCGGTCTTCGGGGATGCGCAGCACGCGACCTGCAAGCGCGTCGCGCAGCGTATGGACGCCCTGGCTGCCGAGCGTCAGCGTGAAGCTCTCGCTCGCCGCGTCGTACTCGGCAATTACCGCGCGCGTATCGAGATAGTTGGCGACGAGCCGCTGATTGACGAGCGTCAGCGCGACCGTCCGCGCCGCGCCGGCGAACGCCGCCGCGGTCTTTGCTTCCTCGCCGAGCGTCTGCTCGTAGACGAGATTGCCGCCGCGGTCGGGCCAGACCGGCGGCGCGCCCGGCTTGAGCGCTGCGACCGCGTCGACGATATGCGGCAGCGGCGTCCATTCGACGACGACCGCCTCGGCCGCGTCCTTCGCCTGGTCGAGCGTGTCGGCGACCACGAAGGCTATGGCGTCGCCGACATGGCGCACGACGTCACGGACGAGGATCGGGTTTTCCGGCGCATCCGCGCGCACGCCCGGGGGCATGCCGACGCATGGCAGGGGGCCAAGTTCGGCGATGTCGGCCGCGGTCAGGATCAGGCGGACCCCCGGCATGGCGCGCGCGGCCTCCACGTCAAGGCGATCGACGCGCGCATGGGCGTGCGGCGAGCGCAGCAGCACCGCGCGGCACGCGCCGGGCGGCACGAGATCGGCGACATAGCGCCCGCTCCCGCGCAGGAAGGCGTCGTCCTCCTTGCGGGTGACGCCCTGTGAGATGCCGAACTTCATCGCGTGACGCTCCGG
>CAYGZV010000222.1:0-1650 GCA_964354425.1 uncultured Rhodoplanes sp.
GACCTGGATCATCTCAGCGCGAAGGGCCAACAAGCGGGAGCAACGGCGCTATGAACGAGGCTGACGCAGTACGCGCGGTCGTCGTTGACGGCCAAGCCTACCAGAAGATGCCGGATGGGACCTTGGCGCCGATCAGGGACCAGACCGACGACGCCCGACTCAACGGGATAAATGACAACGAGGTCGAAGCGATCGCTGCTAGCGATGTGGACGGTCCGCCCATGACTGACGAGGAATGGGCGAAGCGAGAGGTCACGTCGCCCGGCAAAGTCTCCGTCGGGCTTCGGCTCGATAGCGACGTGCTGCAATGGTTCAAGGCCAAGGGGCGAGGCTACCAAACGCGGATCAACGCGGTTCTGCGGCGCTATATGGATGCGCATCGAAAGGCAGGATAACGTCTGCCTCGTATCAGCCGCCGCGATCGCCTCCCGGCTTGCGGCCCTCTCGAATGCGGCTATAGTCGGTGCGTTGTCGGTTCCCGCCTCCCGGCGGGACGCAAAAGGGAACGCGGTGCGGGTTCGCCCAAAACCGCGGCTGCCCCCGCAACTGTGAGCGGCGAGTCCTCCTCGATACGCCACTGGAGCATCGGGACGCTCTGGGAAGGCCGGGGAGGGCGCGGACCCGCAAGCCAGGAGACCTGCCGGCGACGCGACCGCAGCATGCCCTCGGGATGGAGGGCAAAGGGGAAATCGATGTCCGTTCTCGCCCACTCAGTCGCCGCCCCGTCCGCGCTGATCGCGCGCTGCCGCCCGAACTGGCGGCGAGTCTTGCGGCGCGTTCGCTCGTGACCGCCGCGGCGGTCCGGGTTCTGCTCCACTCCGCTTCAGGCGCGCTCCATGCGGCGATTGGCTGCGCCGAACCGGCATGATTGCAGTGGAGGCGCGCGATCTGACGCTTGTGCTCGGCGGCGCCCGTTCGGGCAAGAGCCGGCTTGCCGAAAGCCTCGTCGCCCGCCATCCCCCGCCATGGCTCTACGTTGCGACTGCGGAAGCGGGCGACGCGGAAATGGCGGCCCGGATCGCCGCCCACAAGGCGCGCCGCGGCGTGGCCTGGACGACCATCGAAGCCCCGCGCGACCTCGCGGGGAGGCTCGCCGAGCACGCGGGGCTTCCCGTTCTGGTCGATTGCCTGACGCTGTGGCTCACCAATCTGATGCTCGCGGACGCGGACATCGAGGCCGAGATCGCGCGGCTCGAACGGGTGCTGGACGAGTCCCGCGATTCGATCGTGCTGGTCGCCAACGAGGTCGGCTCGGGCATCGTCCCGGACAACGCGCTGGCGCGGCGCTTTCGCGACCTGCAAGGCCAACTGAACCAGCGGCTCGCCGCCCGCGCGGATCGTGTCGTCCTCGTGGTCGCCGGACTGCCGCTCTTCGTGAAGGGTAGAGCATGACCACGAGCAAGAATGTCGACGACGCCGAGGCCGATCGTCATCGCGCCAAGATGGCCAAGCGCAAGGCGGTGCAGGACGCCGAGGTGGCGGAGAAGACGCAGGAAAAAGGCCTGCTGATCGTGCATACCGGCACCGGCAAGGGCAAGACCACCGCCGCCTTCGGCCTCGCCTTGCGCATGCTCGGGCGCGGTCACAAGGTGGGCGTCGTGCAGTTCATCAAGGGGGCGTGGCATTCGGCCGAGCGCGACGCGCTGGAGA
>CAYGZV010000222.1:1750-3888 GCA_964354425.1 uncultured Rhodoplanes sp.
CGTGACGGCACGCGCCCTCATGTTCCAGGGCACCGGCTCCGATGTCGGCAAGTCGCTGATCGTCGCCGGCCTCGCGCGCGCTTGCGCGCAGCGCGGGCTTGGCGTGCGCCCCTTCAAGCCGCAGAACATGTCCAACAACGCCGCCGTCACCGCCGATGGCGGCGAGATCGGCCGCGCCCAGGCCCTGCAGGCGCGCGCCGCGCGAACGCCGCCGAGCGTGCATATGAACCCGGTGCTGCTCAAGCCGCAAAGCGAGGTCGGCGCGCAGATCGTGGTGCAGGGCCGCGTGCACGGCGCGGCCAAGGCCGCCGAGTATCAGACGATCAAGCCGGCGCTGATGCCGTTCGTGCTGGACAGCTTCGCGCGGCTCAAGGCGGAGGCGGACATCGTGCTGGTCGAAGGGGCCGGCAGCGCCTCGGAAATCAATCTGCGCGCAAACGACATCGCCAATATGGGCTTCGCGCGCGCCGCCGAACTGCCCGTCGTGCTGATCGGCGACATCGACCGCGGCGGCGTGATCGCGAGCCTGGTCGGGACCAAGACCGTCATCGCGGCGGCCGATGCGGCGCTGGTCCGCGGCTTTATTGTCAACAAGTTCCGCGGCGACCCAGCGCTATTCGCGAGCGGCATGACGGCGATCGCCCGCCATACGGGATGGGAGGCGCTCGGGCTCGTCCCGTTCTTCCCTGACGCGCGACTCCTGCCGGCGGAGGACGCGCTCGCGCTCGATCACGCCAGGACGGCAAAACCGCAGGCGCGGATGCGCGTCGCCGTGCCCGTCCTGCCGCATATCGCCAATTTCGACGATCTCGACCCGCTCGACGCCGAGCCCGCGGTCGATCTCGTCCGGGTCCGCAAGGGCGCGGCGCTGCCCGGCGACGCCGACCTCGTCATCCTGCCGGGGTCGAAGGCCACGATCGCCGATCTCGCCGCGCTGCGCGAGGCCGGCTTCCACATCGACATCGCCGCGCATCTGCGCCGCGGCGGCCGCGTGCTCGGCCTGTGCGGGGGCTATCAGATGCTCGGGCGCGTGATCCGCGATCCGGCCGGCATCGAAGGGCCGGCGGGCGACTGCGAAGGTCTCGGCCTGCTCGCGGTCGAGACGACGCTATCCAACGAAAAGCGCCTGGAGCCGGTGCAGGGAACGAGCGCCGATGGCGCGCCGTTCACGGGCTACGAAATGCATATGGGCGTGACGGAGGGGCCCGACTGCGCTCGCCCGTTCGCAAGGCTCGCGGACGGCTCGCCGGAAGGCGCGGTCTCCGCCGACGGACAGGTGATCGGGACCTATGTCCATGGCCTGTTCGCCGACGATCGCCAGCGCGCGGCCTGGCTTGCGCGCTTTGCCGCGGGCGGCGCAAGGATCGACTACGAGGCGCAGGTCGAGGACACGCTCGACCGCCTCGCCGATCATCTCGCCCGGCATATCGATCTCGATCGTCTGCTCACGCTAGCGCGATGAGGGCGGCTATCAGGCCGAGGACCGCAATGAGCAGCGCGTCGGCGCGGCGGTAGAGCGCGAGCGCCCGGCGGATGTCGGCCGCCGTCGCGTCGCGCCGGCCGTCGCCCATATACGCGTCGTCGACGCGGACGCCGGCATAGACGCGCGGGCCCGCGAGCTTGAGCCCGAGCGCGCCGGCCATCGCGCTTTCCGGATAGCCGGCATTGGGCGAGCGGTGCCGCGCGGCGTCGCGCCGCACCGCCTCCCGGGCGTTCGCCGCCGACGCGCCCGGCGTGATCGCGGCGGCTGCGCTGACGAGCAGGGCGGCGCACCGCGAGGCGGGCAGGTTGAGGAGATCGTCGAGCCGCGCCGCCGCCCAGCCGAAATGCTCGTAGCGCCGTGTATGATGGCCGATCATGCTGTCGGCGGTGTTGACCGCCTTGTAAAGCGCGCCGCCGACCAGCCCGCCGAAGGCGAGCCAGAAAGCGGGGGCGACGACGCCGTCGGAGAAATTCTCGGCGAGGCTCTCGATGGCGGCGCGGGCGACGCCCGCCGCGTCGAGCGCGGCGACGTCGCGGCCGACAATGTGGGAAACGGCCGCGCGGCCGGCTTCGACGCCCCCGCTCTCGAGCGCCGCGGCGACGCGCGCGACATGGTCGTACAGGCTCCGCTGGGCGATCAGGCTGCTCGCGACCGC
>CAYGZV010000223.1:0-3814 GCA_964354425.1 uncultured Rhodoplanes sp.
AGGCCGTTGATGAAGATGAGGATGACGACGGTCGCGATTTCGACGTAGATCATTGCATCATTATAGCGGCCGTTCGCCCTGCCTGCTGGTCTGGCTTCGTGGTCCGAGCCTAGCGAAAACTGGCGGAAATAGCATCAGCCGCGGTGGCGCCGCCTGCGGCGCGCTTCGCATCGATCCGATCGCACGGTTGGCGGGGGCGACGCCGGCGTTCGGTTCGCCTATCTGATGGGCACATAGACCTCGATCGCGAGCTTGTCGTCCGGCGTGGTCCGCGGATCATTGAGATAGGTCTCGACGAATACGTCCTGCGCCTCGAGGCCTTTCTCGTCGAGCTGGTTGGTGATCAGCTCGTAGGTCGCATCGAGCGAGTCGTAGGTTCCACGGTGGACATATTTCAGCGCCTTGCCGGCCGGCGACTTGGCGGCGGCGAAGCTTTCCGGCAGGTTGGCCGGCGGCTCGGCCACCGGCACCGCCGCTCGGAATTGGAACCCCTTGTCCTCGGTCGAGGTGTAGATCGTCATCGGCGGTCCGGTCGGCGCGATGTGCTCCTTCTCGAGGAAGGCGTAGACCTTCTTGAAGCTGTCGACGATCGTCGCGAATGCGTTCTCCCAACTGGCGTTGCCCGCCAAATACACGATCGGCTGCTCGGCAAGGGTGACCTCCTGTCCGAGAACAATGTCGGGCTCCGCCTCCGCCGCGAGAGGCGAGGTCGGCGCGGTCGGCTGGGCGGCCTTGGGCGAGGGGTCCGACTGCGAAGCGGGAGCGCTCGGCTCGGGGGCCGCGCCCGCGGGTCCCGAGGGGCTCGACGGCGCGCCGGGGGCGGACGGCGCCGCCGTCATGGGGGCGCCGGCGGGCTTTTCCTCCACCTTCGCTTGTCCAAAAGCAAAGCCGGGATGCCAGAGGCCGGACGTCATGACCGCTCCGGCGAGCGCAATCACCAGACGAGAGGATCGCATCGGATGCTCCTGTCGAATAGCGTCAACCATGCCGCCCGGACCGGGTCCCGAAGGCAGCGTTACGGCCCTCTTCTACTCACGGTTTGCCGCTTCATTACGGCGAATGCGCCCGCCCGGCCGGCAAATTGCGCGGCCGACGGCTCGTCCCGCCCTGCGGCTCGCCAACACCTCGACCAAACCGGGGGTTTCAAGCTGGCCAAGCCGCGCCGATTGCCCATATAAGCCCTTCACATAGCATGGTCAGACGATGAACACGCTCGCCAACCGCCGATTCGTCAAGATGAACGGACTTGGAAACGAAATCGTCGTCGTCGACTTGCGCGGCGAGCCGCCGGGCGTGGGCGCGCCGGACCCGGCCGAAGTGCGTGCGGCCGCTGCGGCGGACGGGGCTCCATGCGATCAATTCATGCTGCTCTATCCGGCGCGGACGCCGGGAACGGACGCATTCGTGCGGATCTATAATAGCGACGGTTCGCAATCCGGCGCGTGCGGCAACGGCATGCGCTGCGTCGCGGACCTCTTGTTCAAGGAGACCGGCAAAGCTGCGCTGAGCTTCGAGACGACCGGCGGCGTTCTGGCGTGCTGGCCCGGGTCCGAGCCGCTGGTGACGACCGTCGACATGGGAGCGCCGCGCTTCGACTGGCGCGCCATTCCGCTCGCGGAGGACGTCCGCGACACGCGCGCGGTCGAACTGCCGGTCGGGCCGAGCGGCGATCCCGCGCTGCATTCGCCCTGCGTCGTCAGCATGGGCAATCCGCACGCCGTGTTCTGGGTGGACGACGTGCACGCCTTCGACCTCGCGCGGCTCGGCCCGCCGCTCGAGACCCATCCGCTCTTTCCGGAGCACGCCAATATATCGCTTGCCGCCGTCGCCGCGCCGGACCACTTGATCGTGCGCACCTGGGAGCGCGGCGTCGGCCTGACCAAGGCCTGCGGCTCGGCCGCCTGCGCGGCCGCGGTCTGCGCGGCGCGCACCGGGCGGACCGGCCGGCGCGTCACGGTCACGCTGCCCGGCGGCGATCTCGCGATCGAGTGGCGGGCGCACGACGACCACGTGCTGATGACAGGTCCGGTCGCCTATGAATACGAAGGCCGGTTCGACCCCGCGCTGTTCGTCGGGTCGGCCGTCCTGTGAGCAACCCGGACGCGGAGCATGAGCGCGACACGATGACCGTCGATATCCGGACCTTCGGCTGCCGCCTGAACGCCTCGGAAGGGGAGGTGATCCGCCGGCACGCCGCGACCGCGGGCATCGACAATCTTGTCGTCGTGAACACCTGCGCGGTCACCGGCGAAGCGGTGCGCCAGGCCCGCCAGACGATCCGCAAGGCCAAGCGCGAACGGCCCGCCGCGCGCCTCGTCGTGACCGGCTGCGCGGCGCAGGTCGAGCCGCAGACGTTCTCCGCGATGCCAGAGGTCGATCGCGTGCTCGGCAACGGGGAGAAGCTCTCGCCGCGCGCGTGGACGGAGGCCGGCCGCGCGCTTCGCGGTGGCGCCGGCATCGAGCGCGACGGCAAGACCGCGGTCGGCGACATCATGGCGGCGCGCGCGACCTCGGACGCGGGGATCGAGGCGATGGAGGGGCGAACGCGCGCCTTCGTGCAGGTGCAGAACGGCTGCAATCATCGCTGCACGTTCTGCATCATTCCCTTCGGCCGGGGCAATTCGCGCTCGGTCCCGATTGACGAGGTTGTCGCGCAAGTGCGCCGGCTGGTGGCGAACGGCTACTGCGAGGCCGTTCTCACCGGCGTCGACCTCACGGGCTACGGCGCCGATCTTCCCGGGCAGCCGCGACTGGGCGGTCTCGTCAAGCAGCTGCTGGCCCGGCTGCCCGAGCTCAAGCGTCTGCGGCTCTCGTCGGTCGACAGCGTCGAGGCGGACGGCGATCTCCTCGACGCATTCGCGAGCGAGCCGCGGCTGATGCCGCACCTGCATTTGTCGCTCCAGGCGGGCGACGACCTTGTCCTCAAGCGCATGAAGCGGCGGCATCTGCGCGCCGACGCCGTCGCCTTCTGCCGCGAGCTAAAGCGGCTGCGCCCCGATATCGTGTTTGGCGCCGATCTCATCGCCGGTTTTCCCACCGAGACGGAGGAGATGTTCGTTCGCTCGCTCGATCTGGTCGATGAATGCGGCCTGACGTTCCTGCACGTGTTTCCCTTCTCGCCGCGGCCGGGCACGCCGGCGGCGCGCATGCCGCCGGTCGCGCGCGACATCGTCAAGGACCGGGCGCGCCGGCTGCGCGAGAAGGGCGAGGCGGCGCGGCGCGCGCATCTCGACGGCGAGGTCGGACACACCCGCCGTGTCCTCGTCGAGACGCATGCGCGCGGCCGAACCGAACAGTTCACCGAAATGCGCCTCGGCGCGGCGGTCGAGCCCGGCAGGATTGTCGACGCCGCGGTAATCGGGCATGACGGGCGCATGCTGATCGCGGCGTGACGTCGCCAAAACGACCGGAGCCCGTGAATGACGATTGATACGAACCGTCCACTCGTCGTGCCGGACGAACGGTTCGCGAAGACGATCCAACTGACCCCCGCCGATGTCAGCATGTTTGCGCGGCTCGCGGGCGATCACAATCCGCTGCACCATGACGCCGAGTATGCCGCGCGCACGCGCTTCAAGCGGCCGCTCGCCTGTGGCGGGCAATTGGCGGCGCAGATGATGGGCTTCCTCGCCTCGCACTACTCGGCGCGCGGCACCGTGGTCGGGCACGACATCAAGTTCCGGCTGCACCTGCCGGTTCTGGCCGACGAAGCGATCGAACTCGCGTGGCAGGTCGAGGAGATCACGCCCGCGCCCCATCTCAAGGGCGAGGTGGTCGTCCTGCGCGGGCAGATCCGCAACTCCGCCGGCAAGCT
>CAYGZV010000224.1:0-3772 GCA_964354425.1 uncultured Rhodoplanes sp.
CGGCACATCGGCGATGATCAGCGATCCGGCGGGCATCGTGGCGGCGGTGAGTTCTCGCAACGTCGCCGCATCGAACCGGCGCATGAGACGCCATTTGTCGGCGGGCGCGGCCTGCATGCCTGCCACCACCGGGCAATAGGCCGCGATCAGCACATTGACGATCTCGTCGCTGGAAATGCCCGGCTTCTCGGTCTGCACCCGGTTGATGAGGCCCTTGATCTCGTTGGCGAGATCGACCTCGTTGCCGGTCGTCATGCGCTCGATCTGCTTCGAGCCGGCGAGCAGATCAGGCACCGCCCCGGCGCCCGTTTCCGGGCAGTCGAGACCGGCGGCAGACGCGCCCGCCGGCGCAAGAACCAGAAGCCCGCTCAGGAGAATCGCGGCCGCAAGCCCCGCCGCGCGCGATGCGATCGCGGCCGGCGGCGCGAGGATAGGGCGCGCGGCAGTGGCGGGGGCCGTGTTCAGGCATTTCTTCATGATCCGATCCTTTCGGCGAATGCTATTCGAATGCAAAGACGCGTTTCCAATCGTTCTTGATGCTGATGACCGTCCAGCCCTGTTTCTTCGCTTCGTCGTACAGTCCCTGCGAGAAATAGCCGACCTTGGTGTCGGGCAGGCCCTGGGCGGGACCGTAGGCATATTCGCGCTCGGCGTCGTCGTGCAACACGATCATCGCAAGCCGCGCGTTGCGCCCCGCCTTGGCATATTCCAGCATCTGCCGGTCCCCGGTCGAATTGCCGAACGCCGCAAACGGGCGGCGTCCGATCACGAGGTAGATGTCCTCCGGCTTGCCGCTGAAATTGTCGTCGAGCAGGAGCTTCGGCTCGAGCGTGAGGAGCGGCTTGCCGTCCGCGCCGTAGCCGTATTTGGTCGCCTCCGCCGAGCCGATCACCTGTTCGGGCGGAATGCCGTATACCCGTTCGGCGAAGACGCGCACGAAATCCTGGCCGCTCCCGGTGACGATATAGGTCCGGAAGCCCTTGGCGCGCAGGTGATTGATCAGTTCCTGCATGGGCTGGTAGGCGAGCTCGGTGTAAGGCCGCTTCCAGCGCGGGTGCTGGGCGGTCTCGAGCCATTTGTTGGTGTCCGCCCGAAACGTCTCGACGCTCATCCCGGTGAAGGTCGCGGCGAAAATCGCTTCGATGTCCTTGGTCGACAGCTTCGCGATCGCCGCGCGGTCGCCCGAGAGAACGGTCTTGAACGGCTCTGTCCTGGCAAGCTCGGGATTGGCCTTGGCGACCGCGGGCACGCGATCGAAGGCATAGATCACCTGCGTGTACATCGGGTGCTCGACCCAGAGCGTGCCGTCCAGATCGAAGGTCGCGATGCGGTCCTCCGGCGCGACGAAATTCGGATTGGCCGGATCGGTGGTGACGCGGACGAAGTCGACGATCGCCTGCTTGGCCGGCCCGTCGTTCCATGAACTCAGCGGGTCCGCCGTCGCGGTCTGCGCCTGCGCGAGGCCGCCGACAGGCGCGGCCAGACCGGTCAGAACCGCCGCCAGCGCCGCAAGCGCCAAAAACGTGCGCCGCCCGAACCCGGCGGTGAAACGGGGCGACGTCATGATGTCCTCCTTGGCGGAAACCCGGTCGAGACAAACAGCGCAGGCGCTCCGCCGGGACGGCCGAGCCGGAAAGCGGACTAAACAGGTTTGTACAAGCGGCGGAACACAATACGGCATCGCCCGTCAAGGGCTTTGCGCACCCGTCCCCTCCCCGCTTTTCTGAAAACGCGCCGAACGGCCGCCGGAGGCGCGCCCGCGCCGCCGCCGGGGAGCGCCGTCCATCAGGCGGCTGGCTTGTCGAACACCATCACCTTGGAGACGAATGTCGTCACGTCGCGCCGGTGCGCGAGCCCGCACTGCTGCGCGATCGCGGCAAAGTCCTCGTCCACATAGCTGCGATAATACGGCTCGTGGTAGTTCTGCGGGAAGCGTTCGAGCAGGCCGTCATAGTCGGGCGTGTCGCCGCGCTGCAACGAGTCGAGGAGGATCAGCCGCCCGCCCGGCTTGAGGACGCGTGCGCACTCCGCGACCACCACGCGGCGCACCGGCGGCGGCAATTCGTGCACCATGAAGATGCTGGTGACCGCGTCGATGCTCTCGTCCGCCGCGGGGATCGCCTCGGCATTGGCGACGACGAGATCGACGCGCGCCCAGCGCCGCAGATGGCGGCGCGCGTGCCGGATATAGGCTTCCGACAGGTCGAGGCCGAGCGCGGGAAGCCGCGGCCAGGCCTGCTTGATGGAATCGAAGAAGCGGCCGGTGCCGCAGCCGATATCGATCAGGCGAAGGCTGCGCTGGTCGCGTCCGGCGAAGACTTCGTGCAATTCCGGCAGCGCCTGCCGGCGCATCGCATTGGCGGTGCCCTTGAACAGCACCTCGACCTGCGTGTCGTAACGGTCGGCCGATTCGTCGGTCATCCACCCGCCCGACTGGAAATGGAAGTTCTGCAGATAGTAGTCCGGACGCCGGCCGCGGGTCTCCTCGCTCAGCACCTCGCGGAACGCGTTGTGCTCGCGCCGCCGATGGATCTCCGGCAAGTCGGCGAAGAACAGTTGCGAGCGACGCAGCCGGGTCAGCAGCGAGCCGTCGCGATCGTCCGGCAGGGGATAGATGCCGGCCTCGACATTCGCCATGTCCCGCTGCAGCAAAGCCAGCATATCGGCATAGATGCGCCGCCGGTCGGGCACGGGGGCATCCGACTTGGCGGGCGGACGCACGCTCTCCCGCTCGCGGCGCCGAGCCTGCGTCGCGAGCCGCCGCAGCACGAGGTCGTGACCGGCATACCAGGCAAGCCGCGGCAGCTGGCTCGCCGCATAAGCGAGGCGCGTGCCGAACGAAGAGAGTGGATCGTTCATGTGGGGGTCCGAAGAAAGCGGATGACTCGCCGTTATATGGTCCGGTCCGGCGCATGCGCCAGCCCGCGCGATCGCCCAGGCGGTGGGCTCCGAGCGCTGACGGTAACGCGCCACCGGAGCGTAGGGCGAACCAGCGGTGTCGCGTTCCCGCTGCGCGCCGCTATTGCTGCATGAAGCTCACGACGACCCCGTTCGCGGCGGTCGCCGGCGCGCTCACCACGTCGCCATGGGCGAAGGCAAGCGAGCCCAGCATGTCGGCCGCGGCGGCAAGATCGGTCGTGCCGACGACGAGGGCCGCCGCCCCCTCGCGCGCCGCCCCCGCACGCACGGCGTCGGGATAGCGCTTGGCGAAACTCGCCTGATCATAGAACACAAAAACCGCCCGCTTGCCGCCCGAGGGCACGCGCCAGGCGTCGCGAGCGGGGGAGACCGGCTCGTCGATGAGCCGGCCGAGATGTTCCGCCGCGGCCTGGGGCTGGGCCGATAGAATCTCGATCCGCGCGATGCCGATCGCTCCGTTGGCGTGCCGGTTGAGTTCGGGAATCCAGACGGCGTCGGGCGTCAGATGCTGGCACGCGAAAATATGCATGCCGCCGGGCGCTTCGTTCGGCGGCCAAAGGAAGACGGAGAATTTGGCCTCGCCCTTGCCGCCGCCGGGCAGATCCACCGGCCGTCCGAAATGAAGCGGGCCGACCGCATCGACCCCGCGGCTCTTCAATTCGGCGACCCCGCCGGCGGCGTCGTCGGAGGTGAACGCCGTGCGCTCGATGCCTTCGCCCATGCTCAGGAAGTTCCGCGTGGGCTTGTTCTGATTCGTCGCGGCGACGACGCCGAGCAGTTCGAGATAGTCCTCGCGGAAAACGATCGTGTAGTTGGCGGTGCCCATTTGCGGCGAATGCGCGCCGCGGGGGGA
>CAYGZV010000225.1:0-3767 GCA_964354425.1 uncultured Rhodoplanes sp.
GTCTGCGACTTGTGCGGCATCAAGAGATTGACGGTGCCGCCGCGGTCGATCGACTTGCCGATCTCGCCCATCGGGTCGTAGATCGCCGAGGATTCGAAGCTGTGCACGACGCCGCGCGGCAGCCGCTGCGTGATCACCGCCGCACACAGCACCGCGCCGCGATCGTTGTAGACCTTGACGAGATCGTGCTGCTTGATGCCGCGCTCGGCGGCGTCCTGCGGGCTGAGGCGGACGATCCAGTAGTAATAGCCGTCGATCTTGACCCGGTGATCGGCGATGTTGAGCAGATAGGAGTCCTTGCCGTCGCCCTGCGTGTGGAAGCTGTACTTGCAGTGCGGCGTCAGCAGCTGCAGCGGATACTTGTCGACGAGGTCCGCGGTGTGCGGCCCCTCCCAGGAGGGAACGTAGCGCACCACCGGCGGACGCTCCGGGTCCTTCAGCCGCTTGAGACTGTTCGACTCGAATTCGAGCTTGCCCGATTGCGTCTGCAACCCGCGCAGATATTCGGTCGAGTAGTCCGACGGCAGCGGCTGCGGCTCCGGCACATCCTTCTTGCGTCCCTCCCAGAACCAGCGAAACGAGACCGGCGCGCGCAGGTGCTCCTTCTCCGCCGGCACGACGAAGTAGCCGCGGCGGATGAACTCCTTCCACGACATGTGCTTGGGCAGATCGGAGGCGAGAAAGATGCGCTTGACCCAGTCGATTTCGTTGACCCCTTCCGAAAAATAATTGGCGAGCCCGAGCCGCTTGCAGATTTCGTTGAAGATCCAGAAGTCGGATTTCGATTCCCCGAGCGGCTCGATCGCGGGCGCCTGGAAGATGATGACGCGATGGTTGAGCTGCTGCTGGCCGTGATGACCGTAGCCCCCGAGCGCCGCCCATTCGCTGATGTCGACCCGCTCGAAATTGGTGCAGGCCGGCAGAATGACGTCGGCGAACTTGGTGTCGCCCTCCATCCAGATCGACTGCGCCACAATGAACTCCAGGTTCTCCGACTGGAACATCTTCATGTGGCGATGCGTGTTGTTCATCGTCGCGATCAGCGAGCCGCCATATTTGTACAGCATGCGCACCGGCGCGTGGCCGGCCGCCGGATAGCTGAACTTCTGGAACTGCGCCTCGATCGACTTGCCGTTCCACGGATAGCCTTCCGCCTTGCCCTCGAGAATCGCTTCGGGGAGATAGATGCGCGGAATCTTCTGCTGCGGCGTGTTCATGGTCGGCAGCTGCGGCATGCGCTGATACAGCTCGACCGCGAGCGAGGTCGCCTCGAGGTCGCCCGACATGCCGCCGTCGGCATAGCCGGGGAAATAGAAATTGAGATCGACCGGGGAGCCCCATTGCAGGTTCCCCATATTGACGCCGGGCTTGCCGAGCCCCTGCATCGCGATCAGGCACACCATCGTGCGCGCCCATTGGATGCCGGTCTGGTTGCGGCAGGCGCCGCCATGGCCGTTGCCCCAGCCGCCGCAGGCGAGATAAGTGCGCTTGCTTGCCCATTCGCGCGCGAGCGCGCGCACGTCCTTGGCCGGAACGCCGGTCTCCTTCTCCTGCCATTCGGGCGTTTTCGGCGCGCCGTCCTCCTCGCCCATGACATAGGCTTTCCACGCGTCGAAGCCGACGGTGTGGGTCGCGACATAGTCTTTGTCGTACAGGCCTTCCTTGATCCACACATAGGCGATCGCAAGCGCGAGCGCGGGCGAGGTGGTCGGCTTCGGGCACAGCCATTTGCCGGGGAGGAACTGGGCCGACGAATTGAAATAGGGATCGATGTGGACGAGCTTGATCCCGAGCTTCTTCAGCCATTGCCGGCGGACGGTGCCTTCCTGCGAGCCGTAGGAGCCGCTGGTCGTGTCCGGATCGGCCGCCCAGAACACCACCATCTCGCAGTTCTTGAGAAGGTCTTCGACCGTGCCGTAGGTCTCGCACTGGCCGACGCGCAGCGTGTAGCCCCAATGATGCGCCGCGCCCCAGTACCAGCCCTCCCAGCTGTCGGGGTTGTGGTGCACGGGCGTGTGGCCGACCGCGTTGCGGAAACGGAACAGGCAGGAGAGGTAATAGCCGACATGGCCCCAGGTGTGGTGCGATCCGTGCGAGACGGTCATCGCGCCCGGACCGTAGTCGTGCTTCACGCGCTTGATCTCGCTCGCGACGATGTCGAGCGCCTCATCCCAACCGATGCGGACATAGGCCGACTTGCCGCGGTTCTGCGGATTGCGTGCGCCCTTGGGGTCGAAGTCGATCCGCTTGAGCGGATAGAGCAGCCGGTCCGGCGAATAGATGATCGATTTCGAATTCTGCCCATGCGGGGCGAGCGTGGTCTTGCGCGGCGGGGTGAATTTCTGCCCCCGCGCCTCGATCGTCCAGGGCGGCGGATCGGCGTCGTCGAACGCGATCGGCGTGGTGCGGATGATCCTGCCGTCCTTGACATAGACGAATAGCGGCCCGCCATTCGCCATGTTGCAGTACCGCACCGAGCCGTCGGGCATTGGCACGCCCATCTTGTAGCCGACGGACTGCATCATCATCAGGGTTTGCGCGAACCAGTTGGTCAGGTCCTCTGGGCCGTCGACGGTGAGCTTGAAATCCTTCTGCGCGTTGACCTGGTTCAGCCAGTTGATCGGCGGGGTCAGCAGCTGCACGCCGAGCGCGGCGTTTTTGAAGCCCAGCGTGATGTCGGGCTTCTTGCACTGCCCGTGGCGCGAACGCACCTTGCCGCCGCGAATCTCGAACCACCGGCCAATATTCTCGTCATGCGCCTTGATCTGGGCGACGAGATTGCGCTCCTTCAGCCGCATCCGGAATTGCGGATAGGCGAGCGCGGCGATTTTCAGCGCCTGCGCCAGCGCCCAGAGAATGGCTTGAAACGCCGGCGGCGCGATCTGCGCCTTCAGATGTGCGAGGGACAGCCGGGGCTGGGACTTTTTCGTTGTCGCGTTCATTGTTCCTCCCACTGGGCACAAAAGCCCGCTCACCGCGCCAGTTTCACCCGCGCCGAACTCGGCCCCAGCGTCGCCGACCGCATCATGGCGCGCTCGATTTCGCGTGCGCCCGCGACGGTGAGCGGGGCGAGCCGGCCGACCAGCGTGTCGTCGGCCCGATCATCCGGAAGCACGAAGCTGAGACTGCCGAGCACCGAGCGTTCGTCGTTGAAGATCGGCGCCGCGACGCCGACGCGGCCGGGATCGATCTCGCTGCGGGTGACGCAGAACCCCGCGCGGCGCAGACCGACCATGTTGCGTCGGAACTCGTCCCAGTCCTGGCCTAGTCCGGTCGCCGCGATCTCCTCCGCACTGCGCGCGAACAGCGTCTTCAGCGTCCGCGTCGGCAGATGGGCGAGGATGATGCGCGCGGTCGCGCCGCGAAACAGCGGCATCAGCCGTCCGCGCTCATAGCTCACCGGGGATTGCGGGCCCTGCCCCATCACCTGGTGCACGCACATCACGCGATCATGGAACAGGCGGCAGAGCAGGATGACCGAGCCGTCCGCCGCATACGCGATCAACTCCGCCATGACGCCGCGCGCGGCATTGAGCATCGGATCGCTGATCTGGATTTGCCGGTCCATCTGGATGATCGCCGGCCCGAGCGTGTAGCCCGCGCTCGACACCGGACTGATGAGCCCGACCTTGGTGAGCCGCTGGAAATAGCGGTAGCTCGTCGTCGCCGAGACGCCGAGCTTGTCCGCCGCGGCTTCGACCGTCCATTCCGGCTGTTCGACCGAAAAGAGCGAGAGAACCGCGAGCAGCCGGTCGCCGCTGCTGTCC
>CAYGZV010000226.1:0-3728 GCA_964354425.1 uncultured Rhodoplanes sp.
TCCCATGAACCTCCGCCCCGCCGATCGTCTCGCCATCGCCGCCGCGCAGCTCAACGCGGTGGTCGGGGACGTGGCCGGCAATGCCGAGAAGCTGCGGCGCGCGCGACGCCAGGCGGCGGCCGACGGCGCCGACCTGATCGCGCTTCCCGAGCTCTTCATCGCCGGCTACCCGCCCGAAGACCTCGTGTTGAAGCCGGCCTTTCAGGCGGCCTGCCGCAGCACGGTCGAGGCGCTTGCCCGCGAAACGGCGGATGGCGGCCCCGCCGTCCTGGTCGGCGCTCCCTGGGTGGAAGAGGGCAAGCTCTACAACGCCTATTGCCTGCTTGACGGCGGCCGCATCGCGGCGGTGCGGCTGAAGGTGAACCTGCCGAACTATGGCGTGTTCGACGAGCGCCGCGTCTTCGCCCATGGACGGCCGCCGGGACCGGTGAGCTTTCGCGGCGTGCGGCTCGGCTTTCCCATCTGCGAGGACATCTGGACCGAGTGGGGCGATTACGAGGACGTGGTCGAGTGCCTGGCCGAAACCGGCGCGGAAATCCTCATCGTGCCGAACGGCTCGCCCTATAGCCGCGCCAAGGACGAAGTGAGGCTCAACGTCGCCGTCGCGCGCGTGACCGAAAGCCGCCTGCCGATTCTCTATGTGAACCAGGTCGGGGGACAGGACGAACTCGTGTTCGACGGGGCGTCCTTCGGGCTGCATGCCGACCGGTCGCTCGCCTTTCAGCTTCCCGCCTTCCGCGAGAGCGTGACCACGCTGCACTGGGAGCGGCGCAAGGACGGCTGGCGCTGCATCGGCGGTCCGGTCGCGCCCGTCGAGGAAGGGGAGCGGGCGGACTACGCCGCCTGCGTGCTCGGGCTGCGCGACTATGTCGACAAGAACGGCTTTCCCGGCGTGGTGCTCGGGCTGTCCGGCGGGGTCGATTCGGCGCTGTGCGCAGCCCTTGCGGTCGATGCGCTGGGCGCGGAGCGCGTGCGCTGCGTGATGCTGCCCTACCAATACACCTCGGCAGAATCGTTGAGCGACGCCGCCGCGGTCGCGACGGCGCTCGGCGTCCAGTACGACATCGTGCCGATCGCGCCGGCGGTCGATGGGTTGGAAGCCGCCATCGCGCCGCTCGTCGCCGGCCTGCCGCGCGACGTGACCGAGGAGAATCTGCAGGCGCGCGCGCGCGGCACCATCCTCATGGCCGTTTCCAACAAGTTCCATCTGATGGTGGTGACCACTGGCAACAAGTCGGAAATGTCGGTCGGCTACGCCACGCTCTATGGCGACATGAATGGCGGCTTCAATCCGATCAAGGATCTCTACAAGACCGAGGTCTACCGCCTGTCCCGCCTGCGCAACGAATGGAAGCCGGATTGGGCGCTCGGGCCCGCCGGGCGCGTGATCCCGGAAAACATCCTGACCCGCGCGCCCACGGCGGAGTTGCGTGCGAACCAGACCGACCAGGACACGCTGCCGCCCTATGACCTGCTCGACGCCGTCCTGGAGCGGCTGGTCGAGCGCGAGGAGCCGATCGCGGCGATCGTGGCGCAGGGCTTCGACCGCGACATGGTCGTGCGCGTCGAGCGCATGCTCAATCTCGCCGAATACAAGCGCCGGCAGGCGGCGCCGGGCGTCAAGGTGACATTGAAAAACTTCGGACGCGACCGGCGCTATCCCATCACCAACCGCTTCCGCGATGCCGGCCTCCCGCTCGCCGCGCCCGACGCAGACCTCGTGGCAAGCGGCGCGATCCACAGCGACGCCTTCGACGTCTGACGCGGCATCGGCCGCCGGTCTACGACGCGCGGCGCTGCGGCGCATCGCCGAGGAGCGGGCGCGGCTTCAAGCGGCGGAGCAGCGGCCTTGTTGGCGCTTCCCGCTCCGCCACCGCACCGTCGCGGGCGGGCTCTGTCTTATCGCGTCGGGAAATAGGTCGGGCCGACCGTGCGCACCGGGCCTGTCGGGGCGTCGGAATCGGCGGCCCCCGCGCTCGGCGGCGTTCCGGGCGCGCCGGGGCCGGACACGGGCTTGCTGGCGTCGCCGCGGATCGGCCGGCCTTGCGCGTCGTTGCGCTGCTGCGCCATCGCCCTGGAGCGCTCCTCGGTGACGACGATGTCGCCGCGCTCGATCGTCGTGTCGCGGCCGACGCCGAGCGCCTCGGCCCAGCTCTGGCCCGGCTTGCGGCAGGTGCAGGCCTGGTCGAGCGCCTGCCGGTAGCGGAACGCGCTCGGCAGATCGCGGTAGGACCGGCCGGCGAGCGATACGGACTGGCCCACCTCTTCGCCCGGATTGCGGTGGGTATAGAGCGCGACCTCGGCCGCCGGGCAAAGCCGCTGGCAGGTCTGCTCGTCCTCGGGAAAGCGCGTCGGGCTCGCCTGGAAGGAGATCGGGAAATAATAGCCGTCGCAGGTGCGAACGCACAGCGTCCGGTAGGTGGAGGAGGTTAACCCGTCCGGCGCGGGCAGGACGGGATTGCTGCCGAACAGCGCGCCGAAGAACCCGCGCTGCTGGTTCGCCGCCGCCTGGTATTGCTGGCCGCAATTGTTCTGCGCGAGCGCGGCGATGACCGCTTGCCGCTGCCCCTCCAGGTCGCCGCCCTGCAGGCGCTGCAGCTCCACCTGCCGGCGGCTGATGCCGGCGCGCATCTCCTGGATCTGGCCGTTGAGCGGACGGCATTCGGCCGGCTGGCTGGTGAAGAGCGAGAAAATGCCCATGCTCTCGCAGCCGAGACGGCGCGACTGCGCGATCAGGCGGTCGAGATCGGCCTGCTGGCGGCCGAGCGCCTCCTCGTAGCGGCGCGCTTGCTCCTGCTGGTTGGGGTCGCCCCCGCGGTTGATCAGCGAGAGTTGGCCTTCGAGGCGCCCGCAAACCGGGCTCAGCTGCGATTGCGCAATCGCACTGGAGCTCATGGCCGACACCACAAGGATCGCTGCGCTGAGCCGGCGAAGACCCGTTCTCATGGTGACCCCCCGCTGCGCGGCCGGGACGCGCCCGGCTGCGTTTTCGGTCTGGAGAAAGCGCTGGAATGGTGTCCAAAGTGTGGATCAAGGACGGGGTTCACAGGCCTCAAAGGACGATGGTTTCCGCCTCACTCGGCCCGTCCCGCGGCGCGCGCTTCGGCGTGCAGATTCCACACAATGCCGGCGATGATCAGGGCCGAGCCCACGAACACGAAGGGGTCGAGCTTTTCGCCGTACAGCGCCCAGCCGAGCACGGCGATCAGCGGCAGGCGCAGGAAGTCGAGCGGCACCACGAGGCTCGCATCGCCCACCGCAAACGCCTTGGCGATGCAGTAATGCGCGGAGAGGCCGAAAAAGCCGAGCGCCAGCACCGCCGCGAGCCCCGCGGCGTCGATGCGCAGCAGGAAGAGCGGATCGCTGCCCGCGAGCGCGAGCGGAAGCTGGATCAGGTTCATGAAAAACACGATCGCATAGCCGGTTTCCGTCGAGGTGAGCCGCTTCAGCAGGATCAGCGACACCGCGAAGGCGAAGGCTGCGACGATGACCAGAACCGCCACGGGGCGGAAAGTTTCCAGGCCCGGCCGCACGATCACCAGGGTTCCGATCAGCCCGAACACGACGACGCCGAGCCGGCTCGGCGTGAGCCGCTCGCCGAGCGCAAGCGCGGCGAGCAGCACGGTGAAGGCCGGCATCGTGAATTCGAGCGCGAACACGGTGGCGAGCGGCAGCAGCGTGACCCCGAGCGCCCAGAGATACTGGCCGGCGAAGTGAATCGTGTTGCG
>CAYGZV010000227.1:0-3727 GCA_964354425.1 uncultured Rhodoplanes sp.
GGCGGCGGCATCTCGACGAAGAAGCGGTCGAGCGCCTGGGCCTTCTGCGGCGGGGCGAGAAAATAGACATGATCGCCCTGCCGGATCAGGCCGGCTTCGGTCGCGGTGAACACCTCTTCGTCGCGCACGACCAGCATCAGCTTCGCCCAGGGCGGCACGATTCTGCGGCGCAGAAAGGGGTTGTTGGCCTGCACGTGGTAGCCGACCAGCTCCTGTTCGAGCTGGCCGGGAAGGTCGAGTTCGACCCGCCGCGGGGCGGGGTCGGCGCGCGGCAGAGCCATGCGCAGGAGGCGCGCCGCCGGCGCGAGCGTCCAGCCTTGGATCAGCAGCGACACGATCACGACGACGAAGCCGATATTGAAATAGACTTGCGCATTGGCGAGCCCGACCAACAGCGGTATCGAGGCGAGGAAAATGCCGACCGCGCCGCGCAAACCGACCCAGGAAATGAACGCCCTCTCGCGCCAGGAAAAACGGAACGGGGTGAGGCACAGAAACACGGCGAGCGGCCGCGCGAACACCATCAGGACCGCGGCCACGGCGAGCGCGGGCGTCGCATACCGCATCAATTGCTCGGGCCAGGCGAGCAGGCCGAGCAGGACGAACATTACGATCTGCGCCAGCCAGGTCACCGCGTCGAGGAAAACAACGACGGTGCCGTGGGCGCGCGTCGGGCGGTTGCCCACCATCAGTCCGGCGAGATAGACGGCGAGGAAGCCGGACGCGTGCACCGCCTGACCGAGGGCGAACAGGCCGAGCGCCGCGGTGGCGACGAACGGGGCGTGCAGACCTTGCGGGAGCGCGAGCCGATTGAGGGCGAGCACGATCAACCGGCCGCCGAGGACGCCGATGACCGCGCCGCCCAGCCCCTGCCCCACCAGGCTTGCCGCGACCATCGTCCATGGCCGATCGCCGGTGAGCAGGAACTCCACCAGCAGGATCGTCAGAAAAATTGCGAACGGGTCGTTGGTGCCGGATTCGATCTCGAGCGTCGCCGCCACCCGCTGACGCAGCCGCAGGCCGCGCGCGCGCAGCAGGAACAGCACGGCGGCGGCGTCGGTCGAAGCCACCACCGCCCCGACGAGGAGGGCTTCGATCCAATTGAACCCCATGAGCATGACGGCCACGGGCGCGGTGAACGCGGCCGTCATGAGCACGCCAATCGTCGCCAGCACGAGCGACGGCGCGAGCACGCTGCGGAACGTGGCGAACCGCGTGCGCAGCCCCCCGTCGAACAGGATCAAGGCGAGCGCGATCGAGCCGACGAGGTAGGTCAGTCGCACGTCGTCGAAGCGCATGCCGCCGGGGCCCGACTCGCCCGCGAGCATGCCGAGCAGCAAGAATATGAGAAGCAGCGGCGCGCCGAAACGCAACGCGACAAGGCTCGACAGAATGCCGGCGAGCACAAGCACCGCGCCGAACAGGATGGAGAGGCTGACTGAGTCGAGCAATGCCATGGGGCGGCGACGATCCGGGTCAGGCCGAGCCGGTTCGGCGCGCCGGGTCACACGCCACTCGGTTTGCTGAAGCTGAACCGGTCATCGATTCCACTCGTCCCCGCGCAAGCGGAGACCCGATGATTGCTCAAGAAACCGGATTCCCGCTTGCGCGGGAGTGCGCGGAATGCGGATCAACCCGAGCGAACAAAGCTCTAGCGTATAGAATGACATCATGACCGGCTCTTAACCAGTTCGCTCGTCTCGGGCTCAAGTTGCGATCTCTTCCGGATCGAATCGCCGATCTCGTCTCTCGCCGGGGAACGCAACACGCGCGATCACATTGTGCATTTCCGCTCGGCAACGTAAGACATCCCGTGAGATAAGACATAGCGCTTTATTGAGGCGGGCGAGAACCATCCGGCTCGCATGACGATCGGCGAGCTGCGGCCGTTCGCCCGGTCGAACGAAGGGGTTCACCGGAAGGAGACGGACGATGCCAAATTCGGTTCTTTTGATTTATTTCGGCGCCTCACTGGTCATGCCCGTGGCGGACAAGGTGCCCAGTTTCGACGTCACCGCGAGCTGCAAGGCGGTGGCGGCGTTGGGTCTTGCCGAATCGCAGAGCCCTGAGGCCTGCATTCGCGACGAACAAGCCGCGCATACCGAGCTTCAGCAGAAATGGGTATCGTTTCCCGCCGCCGACCGCAGCCGCTGCGTCACCGAAACGATGATCGGCAATAATCCGAGTTACGTCGAGATCCTCACCTGCCTGCAGCTGACGCAGGAGGCCGACGCACTCCCCACGCCGCTGCTGGGCGCAAGCAAGACCAAGCGTGGAGTCAAATAGCGGCGTTCGCCGGCCTATCGCCGAAAAACGCCCGCGCCTTTCATCTTCGGCGCTCCCGCTGCCGCTCGCTTCGACGCGCGGGGCCGTGCCGCATTGGACGGTTTGCGCGACGGCTGTGTGACTTCACTCACACAGGCGGAGAACTCTATCCCGCAGACGATGACTAATGGGCGTCGCGGTCGTTCGACCGCTTGCATAACCCAACGTCAACGGAGAGTTCCATGCTGAGCAAATCGAAGTTTGCAGGCGTCGCGCTGGCGGCGATCGTGCTTGCCGGTGGCCTCGTTGCCGGCGCCGGCCAGGCGCAGGCCCATAAGTTCCACGGCGGCTTCCACCGCGGCTTCGGCTGGGGCGGCGGTTTCCGCCACCGGATCTATCACTACAACACGTGCCGGTGGATCCCGAAATTCAACGTCTATGGCGACTATATCGGCTCCGTGCGCGCCTGCCCCTGGTGAGGGCACGCGCTCGATCGTCGATCGGATCGGCGCAAGCGGCCCGCTGCGCCGGGCCGACCCGCCCGCCCGGAGGCCTCACGGGCGGGCTTTTCCTTTGCCCAAAGCCCGCGCCGGCAGGCGCTCCGCTCAGGCCGGCGCCCGACGCCGCTCCGCTCGCCTTTCCCGCAGTTTGAAATAGAGAATGACGGCGAGCAGCGCGAAGCTGACGCTGTTCGCGATGATTATGACGCCGTCGCTCTGCAAAACCCCATACACGATCCATAACGCGATCCCCGCCGCGAGAATGGAAAACATCCGGAGCGACAGATCGCCGGTCCTGCCGGTCTCCCAGCACTTCTTCACCTGCGGCAGGTAGGAGACCGCCGTGCAGAAGGCGGCCAGCAGACCGATCAGGGTGGTGAGCGAGACCATGCGGGCTCAAACCCCGGCCATAGCCTGCGGTTCCCGCCTTCGCCGGGCCCGCAACGCCCATCCGCTTGCGCGTAGAGCCCTCACGCCGCATGCGCGGTCAGGTCGCCTTCGCGATGGTCGCGCAGCAGCCGGTTGACGAAACCGGCGATCGCAGAGAGCGTCGCCTCCGGCGCTTCCCGTTGCGGCGAATGCTTCGCGCCGGGCAGGAGCGCGACCTCGACCGGGCAATAGCACTCCTGCCGCGCCACCTCGATCTGGCGGACAGTGCCGTATTGGTCCGCTTCGCCCTGCACGATCAGGATCGGCACCCGGATATAGGCGAGTTCCTCCGTGATATCCCAGTTCCGGAACGCGGGGTCGAGCCACACATCGTTCCAGCCGCGGAACGCATTGTCGACGTCGGCGTGATAGCGGGCGAGACGCTCGCGCAGATCGGTCGTCGCATAGGCTTGACCGGCGTCGGCGATCGCCGCAATCCCTGAGTCCTCGGTGAAGAAATGCGGCGCGATCAGCACGAGGCCGCGCACGCGGTGGTCCTCGACATTGCCGGAATAAATGGTCGCGATCGACGC
>CAYGZV010000228.1:0-3698 GCA_964354425.1 uncultured Rhodoplanes sp.
CCGGAGCTCGTCGCCGAGCACGGCCTCAAGCCGGAGGAATACGAGCGCATTCTTGCGCTGATCGGCCGCGAGCCGAGCATCACCGAGCTCGGCATCTTCTCGGCGATGTGGAACGAGCACTGCTCGTACAAGTCCTCCAAGGTCCACCTGAAGACGCTGCCGGTCACCGGCCGCTGCGTGATCCAGGGCCCGGGCGAGAACGCCGGCGTCATCGACATCGGCGACGGGCTTGCGGTCGTGTTCAAGATGGAGAGCCACAACCACCCGAGCTATATCGAGCCGTATCAGGGCGCTGCGACCGGGGTCGGCGGCATCCTGCGCGACGTCTTCACCATGGGCGCGCGGCCGATCGCCTGCCTCAATTCGCTCTCCTTCGGCGATCCCGCGCACGCAAAGACGCGTCGGCTGGTTGCCGGCGTGGTGGCGGGGATCGGCGGCTACGGCAATTCGTTCGGCGTGCCGACGGTGGGCGGCTCGGTGCGCTTCCACAACCGCTACGACGGCAACAACCTCGTCAATGCGATGGCGGTCGGCCTCGCCGAGAAGGACAAGATTTTCTACGCGGCCGCGTCGGGCGTCGGCATGCCGATCGTCTATCTCGGCTCGAAGACCGGGCGCGACGGCATCCACGGCGCGACCATGGCCTCGGCCGAGTTCGGCGCCGACGCCGAGGAAAAGCGGCCGACCGTGCAGGTCGGCGATCCCTTTGCCGAAAAGCTGCTGCTCGAGGCGTGCCTGGAGATCATGGGCAAGGGCTGCGTGGTCGCGATCCAGGACATGGGTGCGGCGGGGCTGACCTGCTCGGCCGTCGAGATGGGGGCCAAGGGCGATCTCGGCGTTACGCTCGATCTCGACAAGGTGCCGTGCCGCGAGACCGGCATGACCGCCTACGAAATGATGCTGTCGGAGAGCCAGGAGCGCATGCTCATGGTGCTCAAGCCGGAGAAGGAGGCGGAAGCCGAGGCGATCTTCCGCAAATGGGGACTGGACTTCGCGGTCGTAGGCGAGACCACGCCGAACAGGCGGTTCCATGTGCGGCACGGCGGCGAGGTGATGGCGGACCTCCCGATCAAGGAATTGGGCGACGAGGCACCGGTCTATCACCGGCCCCATGTCGAGGCGCCGAAGCAGCCCGTCATCGACCCCGCTTCGGTTCCCTTTGTGGCGGCCGCCGACGCCCTGGAGAAGCTCATCGGGTCGGCCGACCTCTGCTCCAAGCGCTGGGTGTGGGAGCAGTACGACCACATCATTCTCGGCAACACCGTGCAGCGGCCGGGCGGCGACGCCGCCGTCGTGCGCATCCTCGACGGCCCGAAGGCGCTCGCGCTGACCACCGACGTGACGCCGCGCTACTGCGAGGCCGACCCGTTCGAAGGCGGCAAGCAGGCGGTGGCCGAGGCCTGGCGCAATCTCACCGCCGTCGGCGCGCAGCCGCTCGCGCTCACCGACAATCTCAATTTCGGCAATCCGGAAAAGCCGGACATTATGGGCCAGCTGGTCGGCTGCATCCGCGGCATCGCGGAGGCCTGCCGGACGCTCGATTTCCCCGTCGTGTCGGGCAATGTGTCGCTCTACAACGAGACGTTCGGCCGCGCCATCCTGCCGACTCCGACCATCGGCGGGGTCGGGCTCCTCGATGACTTCACGGCCAGTGCGACGCTCGCCTTCAAGGCCGAGGGGGAGGCCATTCTGCTGATCGGCGCGACGCAAGGCTGGCTCGGCCAGTCGCTCTTTCTGCGCGACGTGTGCGGGCGGGAGGAGGGCGCTCCGCCGCCGGTCGATCTCGACGCCGAGAAGCGGAACGGCGACTTCGTGCGCGCGCTGATCCGGGAAAACACGACGCGGACGGTGCACGATGTTTCGGACGGCGGCCTCATCGTCGCCCTTGCCGAGATGGCGATCGCCTCCGGGCGGATCGGCGCGGTGCTTGAACCGCCGCCCGGCGGCGCGCCGGCGCATGCCTATTGGTTCGGCGAGGATCAGGGACGTTATGTTGTCGCCGTGCCGGCGAGCGCCGCCGACGGCGTGCTCCAGCGCGCGCAGGCGTCTGGGGTTCCGGCGGACCGCATTGGGGTCACCGGCGGCGAGGCGCTCATCCTTCCCGGCGAGCGACCGCTTCTGATAAAGGGCTTGACGGAGCGTTTCGAACAATGGTTTCCGACCTATATGTCAGGGGCGACGGCATGAAGACGATGGCAATGCGGAGGCGGTCATGCCGATGAGCGCAGACGACATCGAACGGCTGATCCTGCGTCACATCCCGGACGCGGAGGTCACCATTCGCGATCTCGCCGGCGACGGCGATCACTATGCCGCCACGGTCGTCGCCGAATCGTTCCGCGGCAAGACGCGGGTGCAGCAGCACCAGCTCGTCTACGCGGCGCTCAAGGCCGAAATGGGCGGGGTGCTGCACGCGCTCGCCTTGCAGACCGGCACGCCGGAGCGCTAGGCTCAATCACTGAGGGCGCGGGGCTTGGCCCGCGTCATGAGGACAAACAATGGGCATCGAGCAATTCATCGCCAACGAACTGAAGTCCAACGACGTGGTGCTGTTCATGAAGGGAACGCCGCAGTTCCCGATGTGCGGCTTCTCCGGCCAGGTCGTGCAGATTCTCGACTATCTCGGCGTGCCCTATAAGGGGCTCAATGTGCTGGAGTCGGACGACCTGCGGCAGGGCGTCAAAGAGTTCTCCAACTGGCCGACCATTCCCCAGCTTTACGTGAAGGGCGAGTTTGTCGGCGGTTGCGACATCGTGCGCGAGATGTTTCAGGCGAACGAGCTGCCGCAATTCTTCAAGGACAAGGGCATCCCGGTGCAGACGCCGGCGTCCGCCTGACGGTCGGCCTGACACCTCGCAGGCCACTTTCGCCGGCTTGACAAGGCTGCGTGAATTGCCGAGCGTCGCGCGCGCCGAGCAGCGGAGCGCGCGACATGCCGATCTCGGGCGAGCCTGAGCTGCCGATCAGCCATGTCCCGATCACGGGGCCGGCCGTGGATGCGCTCGACCGGCGCAAGGAAAGCAGCAGCAATCCCCGGATCGCCGCGAGCGAGCTGCGCGAGAGCTACGACGCAGTCAAGGACGAGCTGTTCGCAGGCGTCAAGGCGCTCGTGCAGGCCGCTCCGAGCATCGCCTCCCGGCCGAGCGAACGGGGGCAGGGGTGAGTCCGTTCTACGCCTCGGAGAAGGCCGTCACGGAACGGGCCAATCTGTTGCGGGAGGTGGCGCACGAACTGCTCGACAGCGGGACGCTTCCCGCCGACCGCGTCGTGCTGCGCGAGCCGCGTATTCGACTGCTCACCCAGGGCTATTTCCTGCTGAACAAGGCCTACAAGGACTGGCGGATTCCGGCGGGCCACGCAAACGAGCTGATCAGGATCGCCGCGCTGCATGCGGTGACGATCGTGCGGTTCCAGCCGTTCATGCCGCTCGATCCGGCGAACGCGCAGGATCTCGCCGAGGCGCGATGCAACGAGATTTTCGCGCTCGTCTACGCACTCGGCATGCTCGGGCGCAAACTCGCGCTCGATGGTCCGGACAGGGTGGACTTCTGGCTGCGCGTGCTTGACATAATGACGGAAGCAACCATCGAGACGCTGGCCCCGTTCATCGCCGACATCAACCGCGGAGCGCAACGCCCGCTGGAGGATTACGCCCTCGTCCTGCACAGCCGCGACAAGCTCGTGATCAACAGCCTCAT
>CAYGZV010000229.1:0-3688 GCA_964354425.1 uncultured Rhodoplanes sp.
CCCGTCTGCCACTGACGTATTGCTACGCCCGTTCGACTTGCATGTGTTAGGCCTGCCGCCAGCGTTCGCTCTGAGCCAGGATCAAACTCTCAAGTTTGGATGAGAACTTTTCCCGGCTGGTCACTCACGTTTTGACGAGGTCCCACTCTGACCGTGCAAACGATTGCTCGCCTGCACAACCACAGTGTTGACCTGAAACGTGTACCGCCGAAGTCTCGTCCGACCGCCCTCTCGAAGGATTGCTCCTTCGCGAAAAGCGGCCCGCAAGGACTCCGCCGTCCACGTTTCTCTTTCTTCCGATTTACTTGTCAAAGAGCCCGGAGAACAAACGTCCCCAATCTTATGCAATCAGCGATCGATACTTCCGCCCCCGATCGACTTCGGGTGCGTTCTCCACCAAACATCGTTGAGGAGCTTCAGAGGCACGTCATCGCACCGAGGCGGCGGCGCACCGTGAGGTCTTTATATGCCCCCTCGCCACGGATTGTCAACCCGGCTCGAAAGCGCGTAAAAACCCGTATGTCGAGGCCGCCCCAGTGCGGAAAAACGCGGCCTGAGCGCGGCCGCCCCGCGCAGGCTGGCCACACCTGCCAAGATAAGGGACTTCCTCCACTAATTCCAGGCCCTTGGGCCGCACTGCCGCCACAATGCCGGCACTTTGTGTCTGCTCGGGACAGGGGGTGCTATCCAGATTTCGCTTGCCGCAACATCGACGCGCAAAGCCCAGGCGATGCGTAAACGGGTCGCGCGATGAGGCAAGTCGAAGCGGGGATGGTGGAGCGGTCCGCTTGCGGTCGCTCGACGTGGGGGAATGGGGACCTTGACTCAGGGCAGGACGCAGGGCTTGCACGACCCGGACCAGGGGTCGTCGATCCCGGATATCGGTAACGAGCCGCCGCTCTCGGTCGACGGTGAGGTAGGCGAACTCGACCATCGGCGCATATCCGTACAATGGTTCAGCGCCACGATCTTGACCGGCCTGTGCGGCGCCGCCTTGATGGGGGGCGCCGTTTTTGCGGCGCTCGACGGCGAGGCCAATTTCGCCGCCAGCCCTGAAGTCTACGAGGCGGGTCTGCGCGGGACACTCAGCCAAGCCGAGCGCGGAGCGCCGCGCAAGGCCGACCGGCTTCCCGCTCCGAGCGAGAGCGTCGCCGCGCGCCAGACGATCCGGGTCTCGACCACGGCCCGCCTGGGCGACCGCGAGGTCGTCCGCGTGCGGCCTTATATGCGCGTCGCCGCCAATCTCTCGCTCTCGGTCACCGAGGCCGCCAACATTCCTCCGTTCAATCCGCAGAAGCTGCTGGCGGAACCCGGAGCGAGCGCGGGCGCGAGCGAGGAATCGCCGGCGGCCGCTCCCGACGCCGCGGTGTCCTACGTCACCCGCGATCTCGCGAGCGTATTGCCGAAAGCGAAACTCGCGCTGTCGATCCCGCTCGACGAGGTCGTGGCGCGCGTGCGCGAAGCGGCGAACTGGACCGGGGCGAGCTCGGCCCAATACGCCTCCGCCGACTTCCCCAGCAATGTGCGGCTTGCTTATGCCGCCGAAGGCGATGTCGATCCCTATGCGGGGTTCGAGGCGCGCATCATTCCCGAGAACGTGACGCTGCTTCCCAAGACCGCGAACCAGACGACCGGCGGCGGGGCGAACGCCAGTGAACGCGTCATCATCATCAAGAAGGCCGACTCGGTTGCTTCGATCCTGCGCGATCTCGGGGCGACCCCGGATGAAATCAAGCCGATCGCCGGCCTGCTCGGACCGCGCGGGCGCGACGGGGGTCTCAGGGACGGACAGAAGCTGCGCGTACTGCTCACGCCGATTCCCGGCGGCTCGCGCATGCAGCCCGCGCGCGTGATCCTCGCCGGGGAGACCGGGACCGAAGCGGTCGTCGCGCTCTCCGACCTCGGCAAATACGTTTCGGTCGACGTGCAGACCGCCGAGACGCAGGTCGCCGACGCGGAGGAGGAGAACGACGACGGCACGGGCGTGCGGCTCTACCAGAGCCTCTATGAGACGGCGCTGCGCAACAATATCCCGCGCCCGGTGATCGAAGACCTCGTTCGCATCTACTCCTACGACGTCGATTTCCAGCGCAGGGCGCAGCCGGGCGATGCGTTCGAGGTGCTCTATTCCGGCGAGGACGACAACGCGAGCGGAAGGCAGGACGTGCTGTTCGCCCTGCTCAGCGTCGGCGGCGAACTCAAGAAGTTTTATCGCTTCCAGTCGTCCGACGACGGGGTTGTCGACTACTACGACGAGACCGGCAAGAGCGCGAAGAAATTCCTGGTGCGCAAACCGCTGGCCGACGGACTGATGCGCTCGGGCTTCGGGTCGCGGCATCACCCGCTCCTCGGCTACACCAAGATGCACACCGGCGTCGACTGGTCCGCGCCGATGGGAACGCCGGTCTTCGCCTCGGGCAACGGCACGATCGAAAAGGTGGGCTGGGAATCGGGCTACGGAAAATATATCCGCATCAAGCATGCGAACGGCTACCAGACCGCCTACGGCCATCTCACCGCCTATGCGCGCGGGGCCGCCGAAGGCGCCCGGGTGCGCCAGGGCCAGGTGATCGGGTTCGTCGGCTCGACCGGCCTCTCCACCGGCGCGCATCTGCACTACGAAATCGTGGTCAACGGCCGCTTCGTCGACCCGATGCGGGTGCGACTGCCGCGCGGGCGCGCGCTCGACGGGCCAGTGCTCGCGAGCTTCGAGCGTGAGCGAGACCGCATCGATGCGATGACGACGCGCCAGCCCTCGCGCGTCGCCCAGACCGCGCCGGCCAAGGGGCGGTGACGGGGCCGGCAAGCAACTGAGCGAACGAAGCATGCCGCGTGCATCCGCGACGCATGGTGCTCACGGCTGACGTCAATCCGACGCGAAAGTCCGCTCAAACAGGCTCGTCACATCGATGTCGAGGCCGGGCGGGTCGAGGCGAAGAACGCCGTCTCGGACAATGCGGGTGAGGATCGCGTCGCCCGTTCCGCGGGCGTGGTGGACGACGACCGGCCGCTCGGGATCGAATGCGCGACGATCGCGCGGCGGAAGTAGCCGGCAAGCTTGGCCGCGGCGTCGATATGGCGGGTTGACGGCGACAGCACCTCGACGAGGATCGCCGGATTGAGAAATCCCCCCGCTTGGCCCTCACGCCGCCGCGGCGTGGGCGACCTCGCCGTTGAAGGCGAGGCCTTTCTTGGTTCCGGTGACGCGAACGGTCTCGCCGTCCTTGATGCGGCCGGCGAGGATCAGCTCGGCGAGCGGGTCCTGCAGCGCTTTCTGGATCACGCGCTTGAGCGGGCGAGCCCCATAGGAGGGATCGTAGCCCTTGTCGGCGAGCCAATCGCGCGCCTTGGGATCGACTTCGAGCGTGATCTTGCGCTCGTCCAGCAGTTGCTGCAGGCGGCCCAACTGGATTTCGACGATCCGCCCCATCTGCTCGCGCTTCAAGCGATGGAACAGAATGATTTCGTCGATCCGGTTGAGGAATTCGGGCCGGAACGCCGCGCGCACGACCGTCATCACCTCGTCCTTGACGGCGTCGGTGTCCTCGTCCTCGGGCTGGCCGATCAGGAACTGCGAGCCGAGATTCGAGGTCATGATGATCAGCGTGTTGCGGAAGTCGACGGTGTGGCCCTGCCCGTCCGTGAGGCGGCCGTCGTCGAGCACCTGCAGCAGCACGTTGAACACGTC
>CAYGZV010000230.1:0-3668 GCA_964354425.1 uncultured Rhodoplanes sp.
GGCGCAGCAGGATTGGCCCACGCGCGCCATCACCATGATCGTACCGTTCCCGCCCGGTGGGCAGGCGGACCTGGCGGCACGCCCGATCGCAGCCGCGCTCGACAAAATACTCGGCCGTCCCGTCGTCGTCGACAATCGGGCCGGCGGCGGCGGCGGTTCGGTCGGCAATGCGGCCGCAGCCCGCGCCAATCCCGACGGCTACACATTGCTGCTGACGTTGTCCTCGCTCGCGGTGCTTCCCGAGGCCGATCGCCTGTTCGGACGCCCGCCGTCCTATGAGGTCGCGCAGCTTCTCCCCATCGCGCGCATTCTCGCCGACCCGACCATGCTCGCCGTGCCGGCGTCGTCCCCGTGGAAAACGCTGCGCGACTTCGTCGAGGACGCCAAGATGCGGCCGGGCGAAATCCCCTACGGCTCATCGGGCCCCTATGGCACGCTGCATGTCGCGATGGAGATGTTCGCCGCCTCGGCCGGCATCAAGCTCCTGCATGTGCCGTTCCGCGGCGCCGGACCCGCCCTGACCGGCCTGCTCTCCCAATCGGTGGAAGCGCTCGCCTCTGCGCCCGGCGTGCTGAAGCCGCAGGTCGAGGACGGCAAGCTACGTATTCTCGCCTGCTGGGGCGCCGAGCGGGTCGCGAGTTTCCCGGACATTCCGACCTTCAAGGAGCTCGGTTATCCTGACGTGGAATTCTATATCTGGGCCGGCGTGTTTTCGCCGCGCGGCCTGCCGGATCCGATCATGTCCCGCTTGCGCGCCGCGATCGGCGAGGCGATGCGCAGCCCGGAGGTGATCAGGACGTTCGAAACCGCCGGCAGCCCGCCCGCCTATCAGGACGCGCCCGAGTTCGCGCGCTTTGTCGAGACGGACAGCCAGCGCCTCATCGCCGCAGTGCAAAAGATCGGCAAAGTCGGTTAGAGCGCACTGCATCCGATCCTTAGTCGAGCTTGGGACCGACCCGATGAAGTTTGCCACTTTCTCCCTCCGCGGAATCAGTCGGGTCGGCATTGTCGACGAAGGTTGCGGCCGCATTCGGCCGGTAAGCGGCGTCGGCGACATGCTCGACCTGATTGAAAGCTACGATGAGGTCGCGCCGCGCCTCGCAAATGGCGAAGACGACCTATCGCTCGCGGACGTCAAACTGCTTGCCCCGATACCATTGCCACGCCGCAACATCTTCTGCGTCGGAAAGAACTACCGCGACCACGCTGTGGAGTTCTCGCGCAGCGGATTCGAGGCGGGCGCCGCGAAAGGAGCGGAGATCGACGAGTATCCGGCGGTGTTTACCAAGCCGCCGAGCGCAGTGATCGGCCCGGAAGCGACGGTTCAGCTTCACCCGCAGGCGACGTCGAGCGTGGACTACGAGGCGGAGCTAGCGGTTGTGATCGGCGTCGGCGGACGCGACATCGCAAAGCAAGACGCCTTGCGCCACGTCTTCGGCTACACCATCGTCAACGACGTGACCGCGCGCGATCGCCAGCGCAAGCACAAGCAGTGGTTTCTCGGCAAAGCCCTCGACACCTTTTGCCCGATGGGACCCTGGATAACGACCGCCGACGAGATCGATCCGCAAGACCTCGCCGTGAAGTGCTGGGTCAATGGCGAACTCCGTCAGAACGGCAATACACGCGATCTGATTTTCGACATACCGAGCCTGATTGCGATAATCTCCGCGGGGTTGACGCTCGTGCCCGGCGACATCATCGCCACCGGCACGCCGGCCGGCGTCGGCATCGGCCGCGATCCCCCGCTTTTCCTGAAAGAGGGCGACGTCGTTTCCATTTCGATCAGCGGAATAGGGACTTTGACAAACCCCTTCGCGTGAGCGTCGCTCCGGCGCTCGCGTTCGCTTGAAGCGCGTTTTGGACGAGCGGCCCGGCTCCGTCGCCCGGACGCGGCGTCGGCGCGCCCGGGCCGAAAATTGCGGCTTGCCGCCGCGACAACCGGCTATCGGCGGACCTGTTCTATCTGTAAGGAGGTGCTGACAAGACAATTATCGGGGCCTTGCTGCGTGATGCTGTCGAGCGATCATCCCCAGCGTTTCGAGCTGAACAACGAGGTTCATGCCCGCCCGCCCGTCGCGCTGAGCGCGCCAGTAAGCATCTCCTATATCGCGCTGTTCTCGAACTGGTCGCAGCGCGAGCAGGAGCAACAAGGCGTCGCCGAGCTCGCCCGCCGCCTCGGCGCGCCGGCGCCCTGGCCGGATAGCAATCACTTCAGCGCCGATCTCGGTCCGTTCCGCATGGTTTGGGAACGGCACACCGAGTTCGCGCGCTACACTTTTATTGCCCCGAGCGCAGGCGACGATCCGTTCGCCGAACCTGCGATCTCTCACCTGCCGGCCAAATGGATCGAAACCCGGCCGGGCGAAATCATCGTCGCTGCGCACGCGGCGCTGATACCCGGCGACCACCCGCTCGATCCCGACGACGTCTCGGCGCGGCTGTTCCAGGGGAATGCGCTCGTTGGATCGGCGGTGTCGGGCGGCGCCGGCCTGGCATTCACCGATTTCCGCGTGAGGAGCGACGGTTTCAGCCGGATACTTGTTCAGGACCGCAGCATGACGCCGCTGGAGGCCGGGCGCGTGGTTCAACGGCTGCTGGAAATTGACACGTATCGGATGCTGGCGCTCCTGGCGCTGCCGATCTCGCGCGAGCTTGCGCCGTTTTTGAGCGAGCGCGAGCGCGATCTGGCGCAGATCACCGACGCGCTCATCCATGCGAAGGAAGCAGACGAGCCTGTGCTTCTCGATCGGCTGACGCGATTGGAGGCCGAGATCGACAGCCGTGACGCCGCCAATCATTTCCGCTTCAGCGCAGCCACGGCTTATTACGCTCTTGTGCAGCGGCGCATCCATGAGCTGCGCGAGGAGCGGATCGAAGGTCTGCAGACGTTTCACGAGTTCACGGAACGACGCCTGGCCCCGGCCATGAACACCTGCCGCGCAGTGGCCGAGCGTCAGGATGCGCTTTCCCGCCGCGTGACGCGGGCGACCCAGTTGCTGTCCACCCGGGTCGACATCACCCGCGAGCGCCAGAACCGCGCGGTGCTCGAATCGATGAATCGACGCGCCCAGCTGCAGCTTCGCCTCCAGAGCACAGTGGAAAAGCTTTCGATCGCGGCCGTGACCTATTACGTCGTCGGGCTGATCGGCTACGCGGTGAAAGGCCTGTCCATAGGCGGGCTGAAACTCAGTCCGGAACTGGCGATGGCCGTCAGCATTCCGGTGGTTGCGGCCTTGGTCTGGCTCGGAATGCGCGGGCTGCGCAAGCGGGTGGCGCTGGAAGAGGATTAGGCGTTCGGGCGCGCGGCTTCCCCGCGGCGGGCGGCCGAAAAGCCCGCCCGGCGCTCAGCGCCGCAGCAGGACTCCCTCCTGGCACTCAATGCTCCAGGCGAACCCGTCGGGGGCGAAGGCGAGCCTGATCTTCGTGTCGGGGGTTTCCGATGCGATGTGGGTAAGGAGCTTGTGGCCGAACCCCTCATGCGTCGGCGGCTCGACCAGGGGACCGCCCCGCTCCTGCCAGGAGAAGCGGAACTTCTTCGGCGTCTGCAAGTCGTCGATGTCCCAGCGGATGACGATCTGTCCGTCGGGAGACGACAGGGCGCCGTATTTCATCGCGTTGGTCGCGAGTTCGTGCAGGGCGAGGCTGATGTTCTGCGCCGCGTCGGG
>CAYGZV010000231.1:0-3667 GCA_964354425.1 uncultured Rhodoplanes sp.
GACAGGCGGGCCATGTGCTGCGTCATGTCGACGAGCGCGACGGCAAGGTCGCGCGTCGCATGCAGAACCGACATGCCGAGCGTGCAGATCAGCACGACTTCGCCGGCGGTCGCACGGCCGTCCTGCCAGAGCGATATCGCCCAGGCGAGCAGCCCGATGGTCAGGAACACCGTTGTGATCGCGTGCGCGAGGCGGAGCTTCTCCAGATAGGTCAGGCTGCGCCGCCGGGCCTGCATCTCCCGCCCGACGCTGTTATCGAAGCGCGCATGCTCGCGCTTCAATCCGCCGAACGCCCACACGAGCGGCATATTCCCGACAATGTCGATCATCTCGCCGTCGACCGCGGCGGCCTTGTCTGCAAATTCATGATGATAAGCCGTGCCCCCGGCGGCGAACCGGAACATCCCGATCACGAGAATGGCGGCGACCACGAGCAGCACCGACGCCATCGGAGCGCTCACGGTGAACACGAGGGCGATCGCGAGAACAGTCGCAAGGCACGGCGGCAGGACGTTCCAGACCAGCATGTTCTCGACCGTGAACACGGCGTTCGAGGTCGCCGTGATCCTGCTCGTCAGCGTGCCGGGCAGCCGGTCGGCAAAGTAGCTCGGCGCATGGCCGCTCAAATGGCGGAACAGGTCGCTGCGGACATCCCCGGTCACCTCGACAAAGGTCTTGATGCCGATCCAGCTCGCGAGCCGCCAGAGCAGATTGTCGGCCGCGATCAGCGCGACCAGCAGTCCGAATGCGAACCAGACGGCCGCGGCGGCCGCGGCGCCGCCGGCGAGCGTGTCGACCAGGAATTTGACGCCGTATTGAGCGCCGACCGAACAGGCGACCGCCAACAGCACGGCGGTAAAGATCACGGCGTGGGAAATCGGTCGTCGCTTCAGATAACCGACAAAGAACGCAATCGGACGATGGGAGAGATCGCAGAGGCTATTCATTATGGCCTGTAATGGGTTTGCAGTCCGACTTTCGCTGAGCTGCGATGGATTACCGCTTCTCAACGCGACCCCGCCGGAAAGGTTGCCGCCGCGGAGCGAACTAGCGCCGCGTAGGCGCTGCTGCGCGATCAAGTTTGATGTCAATTGAAATGCGGACGCTCACAGGGGCCGCCCGGAGCGGCGGCCCGCACCAATCGTGACCAAACTGCGAAGTATTTAGGCGCTTTTCGGCCGGGTTTCCGGCATCATCAGCCACGCGAGGGCCAGCCCGACCAAAGCGATCCCGGCCAGCACCGAAAAGGTGATCGTGGCGCCGGCGCGGTCGAACAGGTAGCCGGCGAGCGTGGTGCTGAGGGCGGCCCCGATCCCCATCGCGCTACCGACGGCGCCCAGCGCGAGCGTGAACCTGCCGGTGTTGCTCGTGATGTCGGCAATGATCAGCGGAAACATCACGCCCAGCACCGCCGCCGACACGCCGTCCAGCAACTGCACGGCGATCACCGAATACGGATCGCTCACCAGGGCGAAGAGGGCCGCGCGCGTCGCAAGCGCAGCAAAGCACAGGAGCAGCAGCGGACGCCGCCCCCAGCTCTCCGACTGCCGGCCGACGAAGGGCGATGCGACCGCGACGATGATCTGCGGCACGACCATGCAGGCGGCGATGGTGCTGGTGGCGACGCTGCGGCCTTCGCTTGCGAGGATTCCGCCCATCAGCGGAAGCATGCCCGCATTGGCGAGATGGAACAGAACGACGCAAGCGGCAAAGATGATGAGCCGCCGGTCGGTCAGGACCTTGCGCCATCCGACCACGTCCGCGGCGGCGCCAATCTCCGCGCCGCGCGGCTTGGCGCCCGCTTCAATCTCCGGTCCGTTCGCCGCGTCCGGCAGCGCCGCCGCCGGCCGGATGCGCGAAAGCGCCACGATGGCCGGAAGAGCCAGCGCCGCGGTCAGCAGGAAAACCGACTGGGTGGACAGGAACTGGCCGCACGCACCCATCGCCGCCGCCGCGATGCCGGCGCCGAGCGACGCGTAGCGCGCATTGCGACCGAGCCGTTCGCCGAACCCGACATGGCCGACGACCATCAGGCTCATCGCAGCAATGGCTGGTCCGAGAATGCAGCTCGCCGCGGCATGCAGGACGCGCGCGCCCATCACCACCGGGAAAATCGGCCACAGCGCGAGCGCAAGCGCACTCGCGGCGATCGCCACGATGGCGATGGTTGTGACGAACCGCGCCGAGCGCGCCGCATCGATGAGCGCGCCGGCCGGCATTTGGCCGGCGAGCGCGACGAGCCCGCCGGCCGTCAGCACGAGGCCGATATCCCCTTGCGTCCACGCGTTCCCCGCCAGATAGACGGCGACGAAGGGACCAAACCCGGTCTGGATATCGGCGAGAAAGAAGGTGAACCAGTCGAGCGCACGCTGGCTCGACGCGGGCGATTCGACATGGCGAGCCGCCGCCTCTCGCGACGCGTCGGCACGAGCGAGTTCTTCTTTTCGGCGGCCCGCGAACGAATCGAAGGCGGCCACATCCGCATACGTGGACAGGTCGTTTTCTCCGACGATGCGGGATCGACGACCGGCCTCGCTTGGCGGGGCAGACCTTCGCCGTCCCTCGTGCTTTGCGGCTCTCCACTCCGCGCCGTTCGGGCTTCTTGCTTGGAGCCGCTCCCGCGCTCCACTCATCCCCGAAACGCGGCAATATTTTGGACCGCGCCGCATAATGCCGAAAAAATAACAATCGTCAGAAGTATCTCTAACTACTATTCGACCGCGCGAGGAGGTTATTTCTTCGTAATACGCGTTTGTGCGTAACGATATTTGATCGCGAGAGCGGGAAAATCTGTGCGGCGTCGCGGCCGATCCGGCGACCGGGTGCGACAGTGATGCGCGCACCCGCATGCACTGCAGTCTTGACCGCCGGCCAGGTTCGCCTATCTGCTTGCCCGGAACTCGGCCCATCTGGTGATGCCTTGCAGAATTTAGATGCGGCGCCCCGGAGCGCATACCTGCTGCGGCTCCGTAAACATGCCCTGTCGCTGGTCGAGGCGAAGCTTTTCACCCACTCGATCACCGCGATCATCCTGTTGAATGCCGTCATTCTCGGGCTTGAGACCTTCCCCACCATCATGGCCCGCATCGGCCCCGTCCTCGTGGCCGCCGATCAACTGATCCTTGGCGTCTTCGTCGTCGAACTCGCCTTGCGGCTGTTCGCCCATGGCGGTTCGTTTTTCCGCGATCCGTGGTCTCTGTTCGACACGGGCGTCGTCGCCATCGCGCTCGTCCCTGCGAGCGAAGCGTTCTCGGTCTTGCGCGCGCTGCGGGTCTTGCGGGTGCTGCGCCTGATCTCGGCGTTTCCGCAGCTGCGCCGGGTGATTTCGGGGCTGCTGACGGCGATTCCCGGCCTCGGCGCGATCGCGGCGATCCTCGTCATCATCCTCTACGTGTTCGCCGTGATCGGGTCCAAGCTCTTCGGTGCGGATTATCCGGAGTGGTTCGGCAGCCTCACCATTTCTTTGTTCACGCTGTTCCAGGTTCTGACGCTCGAAGGCTGGGCCGACATCGTCCGCGAGATCGAGAAGACGCATCCCTACGCCTGGGGATTCTTCATCCCCTATATCCTGTTCTCCACCTTCATCGTGCTCAACTTGTTCATCGCCGTCATCGTCGAGGCGATGCAGGAGAACGAGGAGGGCGAAGAGAAAAGGTTGAATGCGACG
>CAYGZV010000232.1:0-3631 GCA_964354425.1 uncultured Rhodoplanes sp.
AGAGACAAAACTTCTCTCTGCCGCTTCGTCAGCTTGGGGAGATCGACCTCGGTCGTGAGCATGGGCACCTCTTCTGCACCTAAACGGCCGTCGAGGGCGTCGCGATCTTCGGCTTCGGTGAGCGATAGCGGCACATAAATCCGCCCAGACAGGATGTCCGTGATGGCGGCAAGAATATCAGCATCGGACTGGTTTTTCGAAATGAAACCGTGAAACCCGGCGGCCAAGCTGGCGAGAATAGCCGCGCGCGTGTCCGCAGCCGATATGATCGCGAAGCGAGTCGCGGGCGAGGCCTCGCGCGCCGCCTTCAGGGTATTGAGCTGCCCGAAGCTAGACAGCTCCAATCCCAGGAGTACCAAATCTACAGCTTGGTCTTGAATCTGGGACAATGCTTGGATCAGGCTGCTCGCCTCGATCACTTCGGCGTGTGAAACCTTGGCGCTTATGAGAATGTGCAAGCCCGTGCGGAAAATAAGATGTTCGTCAAGGATCAAAATTCGAGGCATTCACTTCGCCTTTTGCGGTTCTCATGTCGATGACCCTGCCGTCAAGCAGCGCGTGAGAGATCGTCACGATTATCAGAAACGGATCAGAACGGCCTTCGGATCATCGAAGGGCTGCTCATTCGCCCAAAGTCGTAGTTCGACTGGCCCCGAAAGCATTGTTGCCGATCCGTCAATCGCGATTTTGATCGATAGACCGCACTTGTCTGTATTACAAAACCTTCACTTGTTTCGACCTTCCAGATTATTACATCCATCGATGTCATGACGACCGAGCTTCACCCCTCCGACGTTGTCCTTTTGGCGTTTGCGGCTGGCACGCTCGACGCAGCGCAGCGCCGTGCGATCGACGATCATGTCCGGGGATGCACGCGCTGCGGCCCTTTCGTCCGCGCATTGGAGCATGTCGGCGGCTTCGTGCTTGATGGTCTCGCCCCTACGTCATTGGCCGGAGCATCAGTGCTGTTGGCGCAGCTTTACCAACACGATGACATCCTATCGCCGTATCAGGTGCGACTTGAACGAGCGGCTACGCTTCGATTCGAGCCGACATTCAGCGACTACGCTCGCGGCGTGCGCGACGTTGAAGTCGATTTCCTTCTAACAGAACGCGGTCAGAGCGACTGGTCGGTCCGCCGCTGCGCGCTAACCGACACGGCGCTTCAATTCGCGCGGACCGGGGCAAGCACGATTGCCGACGGGATGACGGATCGATCGGATGCGATTGTTTTCGCCGTTCAAAGCTCGATGTTGTCCGATCTCATCACTATGAACGGCCAGAAGGCCTCCTCCTGCGACATCGCTCTGCTTCCGCCAGGCTGCGACTTCATTTTTACGGGCCGTGCGGCTTACGAATGGATTTCGATTTTGCTTCCGCTCAAGAAGTTGCCGTTGGCATTGGCGGATCGTGTTGGGGAACGGATTGAGAAGCGAGAGTCAGTGCTCATCACCGTGGCGCGCTCGACATGCCAACACCTCATCCGGGTCGCCGCCAGAGCCGCGAAATCGGAGTCGCAAGGGGCCGATATTCCTGCCGCCTGTTATCCTGATTACTCGGAGGAGGAATTGATCGACGCTCTATCGGCAGCGATCACTACTGCAAAGGACGTTCGAAACGAAGTGCGCGATCCACATCACTCCTATAGGCTCGTGCGCCACGCCCTTTCCGCTTCACGGGAAATTCAACCGCTCCATGTCGCTGATCTGTGCCGCATTTGCAGCATCGAAGAACGGCTTTTGGGTCATGCGTTCAAGAACGTGTTTAGTATGTCACCTGCACGATTTCTGAAATTGCGCCAGCTTAATAAGGTCCGTGAATGCCTGCTCAGCCCGGATGCCCGCGGTCGGCAGGTCACGGACATCCTAATGAGCCGCGGGGTTACCGAGCCTGACCGGTTTACGACCGAGTATCGCTCGCTGTTTGACGAAACGCCGTCTCAGACGCTTCGACGACATTCCCAGCCGTATAATTGAACCAAATTGCATCGTCGAGTAACGTCGGCGGCGACTGGAGACAACCAGCACCAAGTGCGCTTGGTCGTGCTGCTGATTTGTAATTGCGGTCTGATGCCCGGAATGCTTTATTCTAGGATCGCAATGCTGCAAGCGTGATGCTCGCGTTTTTTACGTGGACAAGGTCTCCAACGCTGATGCGGACCGAACGCAACGGAGCGGCCGGACCAGTTGCATGGGGTCGTCAGATCGAGGCGGTTGCGACCCGGCGGGATCGCGCAGCCTTCGTGAATCTTTTCGAGCATTTTGCACCTCGCGTTAAGACGCTCATGCTTCGCTCAGGTGCAAGCGAGGCGATGGCCGAAGAGATTGCCCAGGAAACGATGCTCACGGTTTGGCGCAAAGCCGAGTTGTTCCTTCCCGGCAGCACCGGCGCGCCAGCCTGGATATATACCATTGCCCGCAATCTGCGAATCGATGCGCTTCGGCGCGAGCAGGACGGCGTCGCGTGCAGCATCGACAGCGACAACAGCGAGAAGGAAGTCGCCGTCGAGCTTCGCATCGATGCACGGCTGACGCCCGAAGCGCGATTCGCGGCGGCGCAATTGGAAGAATGCGTGCGCAAGGCGATTGCGCAGCTCTCAGACGAGCAGTTGCGCGTCATCGAACTCTCCTTCTTCGAAGAAAAGGCTCATCGCGAGATTGCGGAACAACTTCAAATCCCGATCGGCACTGTCAAATCGCGCCTACGGCTGGCGGTAGGCCGGCTGCGTTTCCTTCTGGGCGAAATGTCATGACGGCCGAGCACCATCCCTCGGATGTCATGCTTTTAGCCTTCGCAGCCGGCGCGCTTGACGAAGCGCAGCGCCTTGCGGTCGCCTTGCATGTCAGCGGCTGCGCGCGCTGCCGTGCCTTCGTCGACGCGATGGAGCACGTCGGCGGCATTATGCTTGAGAGTCTTCCACCCACACCCTTGGCCGAAGCATCCTTAGGGAAGGTGTTGGCGCGGCTTGAGCAACTCGCTCCTCCGTCAGCCGTAGCCCCGCGCGCTCGTGCCTCGGACCACCATGTTATGCTTGGCTCGCGCCGCGAGGAGCGCCGCGGTTGGTTCGGACACTGGAGAGGGATTATCCCGAGGACTCGAATGGCGAACGCTGCCCTTATCGGTGATTTTGCCGGGCGCGGCCGTTGGTTCGGACATTGGATCGCTCCGGGTCAGCGTCTCAGGACAGGATTGGCGGGTGCTGCGCTCATTCTACTCTCGCTGGGGATTACTTATCTGGCCGCGGAATATACATTCTTCCGCTATGCGGACGACTATGCGGCTGCGACGGCGACGACCGGAAGGGTTGCGATCGCTGGGTCGACGACCGGCAGAATCGAGATTCCGGGCGATGTCGACTGGCACAAAATCACGCTGACGTCCGGCAAGACCTATCGCTTCCACTTGGAGGGAAGCGATACTGGCCAAGGGACTTTGCAGTATCCAGTATTGCGGCTTCGCGACAGCACAGGGCAGGTGCTGCACAGTGATTCCGGCAGCATCGATGGCGCGGGGCCGGGCTGGACCTCGGTCCTGACCTACACCGCCGCTTCAACCGGAACGTACCACGTTTCGTGTGAGGCGAGCGGCAAGCAGACCGGCACCTACAAACTCAGTGCCACTGAACTTTGAT
>CAYGZV010000233.1:0-3628 GCA_964354425.1 uncultured Rhodoplanes sp.
TCGGGGCCAGGCGCCAGCGGCGTTTGCGGATTCTGCGCGAAAGCGGTCGCGCCGAAGCCCAGGGCGAACGCGCTCGCGACGATCAGGACTGGTCGTGCCCGCATGATGATCCTCTTGTCTGGCTTGGGTGTGTTGCCCCTGACAAGAAACGCAGGGCCGTGCCGCGCTGTTCCGTCGGTCGGCGTCGAGGGGCATGGCCCCGCATGGTTCGTCGCGGAACCATTGCAGCGCCTCCGGCGGAGCGCTGGCCGGCTTGATGCATGCTGGAATTGATGCGGGTCGCGAGATGCGGGTCGCGAAACCTAGCGGCGCTGCGCGGTCCACCGTCCGGTGCAGCGTCCGGAGGTTCCTTGCCCTGCCCATACGCCGCCGCCGGAGCTGCGGCCCAGCCGTCCGTTGCCGCGGGCGTTTTGCACGCCGCTCGTCACGATGACGCTGACCGCGCCGTTCCGGCCGACCCGACCATACAGGGTGGCCAATCCGTCGCTGCCCCTGACATTCCCGTCGACGATGCTGACGGCGGACCGGTAGGCCGGTTCGCACGCGCCCCGCTGGGTGACGATCACCACGCTCCAGTAGCCATCATACGGTGTTGCGGCGAGCGCCTCGGGCGAGGCGAGACTGACGAGAGCGGCAAGGGCCGCGCCGAACATTGCAAAACGAGTCATGGAAACCTCGTGGCTGGGTATGCGAGGGCACACGGGCGCTACAAGGACACAGGCGCTCCGGCGAGCGGAACCGCTTACCAGATTCGAGCTGCGGGGATGAAATTTGCAAATAAAATTCGCGCGCGCACCGCCAAAGGCGGTGCGGTTCGCGTCAAAGCTTATCGACAACCCACCACGGCCGGTAGGGAGGATCATCGTCCGTCGGCTGGGGAAGATTGTCCAGTTCGCTCAGATCGAACGGCTGAGCGACGGACGGCGAGGACTCCCGCAAATCGAGGTCAAGGCCGTCATCGATCGGGGGGCGGGCGATCAACTTGAGGTTCATCTCGGTAAGCCACTCTGCTCGGCGCAAACATAACTCGGGGCGGAGACTCCGGTTCCATCACTCGAGATGAAACTCTTCTCGCCTCCACGCCGTCTGCTTCTTGGCTAGTGAACGTGGGCAAAACCGATCTGTTCCGCCAACTTCAGATTAAATCTCTTAAAATCTTGCTTTTCCTTAAGAGAGGCTGAATGGCCTAGGCGGGTTGTGCATGCCGAACCCGCGCGCCGCGGCGATTCGCCGCGCGTTCAGGCCGTATCGGCGCCGAGGCTGCGGGGGCTGACGAAACGGTCGAGCCGCCCGCCATGCGCATGCACATCGGCCCAGCTATCGACGGCGAAATCGATCACGACCAGCGCGCCCGTCGGCAATTTCTGTTGAATCTCCGCGCGTTGGTCGATGTCGCCGGCGGCGATCAGGAGTGTGGAAAGCTCTTGCAATGAGGGATTGTGGCCGATGATCATGACCGTATGGGCGTCGGGCTTCGTTTCCCGAAGGACGACGAGAATTTTCTCCGGGTCGGCGTCATAGAGCCGTTTGTCGAAAGTCGCCGCGGCCGGCTTGGCGAATGCTTCTTGCACCAGTTCCCATGTGTCCCGGGTCCGCTGTGCGGTCGAGCAGAGCACCTGGTCGGGCACGAGTTGGTGCTTGGCCATGTAGGCGCCAATGCGCCGCGCCGCTTCCTTGCCGCGGGCATTCAGCGGGCGGGCATGGTCCGGAACGCCGAGAAGTCCCCGGTCGGATTTCGCGTGGCGGAGCAGGATGAGACGGCGCATGGCGCAACATGCGACGGCGCGAGGCGAAAAGTCCAGCGCCTCTGAGGGGCGGGCGGGCCGGCCGGCGATGTACAAACGCTTGCGGCGAGCCGGAGGGCTCGCCGCAAGAGAACGCAGGGCGGCAAACGGAAGCGAATTCACGCGATGGCTTGAATTCGCTCCAGCGGCGCGCGCCGCATCAATACATGTACTGGCCGCCGTTGATGGCGAGGTCGGCGCCGGTGATGTATCCGGCCTTGTCGGAGGCGAGATAGCAGATCAGGTCGGCGATTTCCTCGGGCGGCCCGAGATGTCCGACGGGGATGAGCGGCAGGATCTTCGTGTCCATCACCTCCTTCGGCACCGACAGAACCATCTTGGTTCCGAGATAGCCGGGGGAAACGGTGTTCACGGTGATGCCCTTGCGGCCGACTTCGAGGGCCAGCGACTTGGTGAATCCGTACATGCCGGCCTTGGCGGCGGCATAGTTGGACTGGCCGAACTGGCCTTTGGCGCCGTTCATCGAGGAGATGTTGATGATGCGGCCCCAGCCGCGATCGAGCATGCCGTCGATCACCTGCTTGGTCATGTTGAAGCAGGAATCGAGATTGGTGCTGATCACCGCGTCCCACTGTTCCTTGGTCATCTTGCGGAACATCGAGTCGCGGGTGATGCCGGCATTGTTGACGAGAATGTCGACGGGGCCGACATCCTTCACGACCTGGGCGACGCATTCCTTGGCGGAATTGAAGTCCGCGACATCGCACTTGAAGGCCTTCAGCTCGACGCCTTTGGATTTATGCGCGGCCACCATCTCGGCCACTTTGGCGTTCCCGGGGGAATGGGTCACGGCGACCTTGCACCCGGCTTCGTGCAGCTTCGTGCTGATGAAATCACCCAAACCACCCAGACCACCGGTAACGAGTGCAACACGCATGTATCATTCCTCCTTTACGATGATGTTGGAAGAGATCGTCCCAATTAGACGTCAGGACGCAATTTACGTGAGCTTGGCCTCCCGTCCTGCATTTCCTCGAAAACGCTCTGAGTAGGCCGACGACCCGTCAGATGTTTTTGTTTGCCGTCGGCGGAAACGACCGGCGGCGAGGTGCAGCGGCGCGACGCATTACGATCATGGCCGTGCATCAAGTCTCTGGATTTACTTTCATTTCGACATTGGACCGGCGAAGTCACGGGGAGGCGGGCGCGTCTGTTCGGACCCCGTGCCGAAACGATGTCGCGCGGAGAAGCGCAACGACCCGATGCGGATAGGCTATAAGCTCGCGCCTTCGGCAAGTCTAGAATTTTCGCTGGTAACGTGCTGCTGGCGGAGAGCTGGCATGCCGCCGCGGGCGAGCGCGCCCGTTCGACAGGACGGGTGCGGTTGCGGCCGCGAACGCGGCGCCGGCCGCCATCACGCGCCCCAGACCAGAAACAGCCCGACATGGCCGGGTACGCCATCCGGAAAATCGATCACACGCGCCTGGAGCCGGAAGCCGCGGTCCCGCAGTTCTTGCTTCCAGCGCAGGAAGACTTGCGCCGGAAGGCCGCGCAGCGTCGCCGGCCAGCTCGGATCGGGCACGTTCACCGCCCGCCCGTGATCGGTGCACAGTTCGCACGGGAACTTCAGCATCATATGTTCCTTCTCGCCCTTGCCGGCGGCGATGCGCGCGTCGTGCAGCATGTGCCGCCACTTGGCTTCGGTGAGGTCGGCGGCAAGCATGTCGCTCACCTCGTGATTGCGTTTGTCGAGCCTAAGGCGATGCGCCTCCTGGCGATGGGCCGTCTCTTCGTCTTCGTGCCGGTGCACGAACCCGCGGAAGCGTTCCGCGGACAGCTCATCCGCGCGCGAAGGCGGGGAGGGCGCGGGCGGCTGTTGCCGC
>CAYGZV010000234.1:0-1517 GCA_964354425.1 uncultured Rhodoplanes sp.
CGGCGGACGCGAGCATGCGCTCGCCTGGAAGATGGCCGCAAGCCCGCTGGTCGACCGGCTCTATTGCGCGCCGGGCAATGCCGGCATCGCGCAGGACGCCGAGTGCGTCGCGCTCGATCACGCCGATCACGCCGCGGTCGTGGCGTTCTGCAAATCGAAGGCGATCGATCTGGTGGTGGTCGGGCCGGAAGCGCCGCTGGTGGCCGGCATCGTCGACGATCTCGAAGCGGCGGGCGTCAAGGCGTTCGGCCCGAGCAAGGCGGCGGCGCGGCTCGAAGGCTCCAAGGGCTTCACCAAGGATCTCTGCCGCGCGCACGCGATCCCGACCGCGGCTTACGAGCGTTTCGCGGAGGCCGCGCCGGCGAAAGCCTATGTGCGCGCGCGCGGCGCGCCGATCGTGGTCAAGGCGGACGGGCTCGCCGCCGGCAAGGGCGTCGTCGTCGCGGCGACGATCGCCGAGGCGGAGGCGGCGATCGACATGATCCTCGGCGGCAGCCTGGGCGCAGCCGGCGCGGAGCTCATCATCGAGGAGTTCCTCGACGGCGAGGAGGCGTCCTTCTTCGCGCTGTGCGACGGCGATGCCGCGCTGCCGCTGGTTTCCGCGCAGGACCACAAGCGCGCCTTCGAGGGCGACCGCGGCCCCAACACGGGCGGCATGGGCGCGTATTCGCCCGCGCCGGTGATGACCGACGACATGACGAAGCGCACGATGGACGAGATCGTGTGGCCCACTTTGCGTGCGATGAAGCAGATGGGCGCGCCCTACAAGGGCGTGCTGTTCGCCGGGCTGATGATCACCCGCGAGGGGCCGAAGCTGATCGAGTACAATGTCCGCTTCGGCGATCCGGAATGCCAGGCGCTGATGCTGCGCCTGAAATCCGATCTCGTGCCGGCGCTCATCGCCGCGCGCGACGGCGTGCTGAAGAGCTTCGATCTGCGCTGGCGCGACGATGCCGCCCTCACCGTCGTCATGGCCGCGAAGGGCTATCCGGGCGCCTACGCCAAAGGATCGGCCATCGCGGGACTGGACGAGGCCGCCGCCGTCGAGGGGGTGGAGATTTTCCATGCGGGGACCGCGACCGGCGCGGACGGAAGGCTCGTCGCGAATGGCGGACGCGTGCTCAATGTCTCGGCGATCGGCGAGACGGTCGCCGAGGCGCAGGCGCGCGCCTATGCGGCGGTCGACAAGATCCGCTGGCCCGAGGGCTTCTGCCGCCGCGACATCGGCTGGCGCGCGGTGCAGAGGGAGACAGGCGCTTAGCCCGTCATTGCGACTGGGCTGCGCCGCTTATATATTCATCGCCTTGCGATATATACGCGGGGGCCAATATGGGCGTGATCATCAAGAATCCGGCGACCGAGAAGAAGATTCGCCGGCTCGCGAAGCGGACGGGCGAAACGCTGACGCAAGCCGTCGAACGGGCGGTCGACGAGCGGCTGGCGCGCCTGCCGGCGCCCCGAAGGAAAGGCCGGATCGACCGCGCAAAGCTGGCGGAGCTGCTCGCTTATTTCGACTC
>CAYGZV010000234.1:1617-3617 GCA_964354425.1 uncultured Rhodoplanes sp.
TTCATGCAATTCGGCAAGGGCCGGCACCCAGCGCGACTGAACCTCGCGGACTGTTTTTCCTACGCCCTGGCCAAGAGCCGCGGCTTGCCTCTCCTGTTCAAAGGCGACGATTTTGTAAAAACCGACATCGTCCCCGCCTGGCGCCCCTAATTTCTCCTCCCGAGCGAGCCATGTGACCGATCATGCCCGATCTCGCCGACCTCTATCCCGGCTTTGCCGCCCACTGGATCGACACCTCGGCGGGCAAGATCTTCGCCCGCGCCGGAGGCGGCGGCCCGCCGCTTCTGCTGCTGCACGGCTATCCGCAGACCAATGTGATCTGGCACAAGGTGGCGCCGATTTTGGCGAAACGCTTCAGTCTCGTCATTCCCGACCTGCCCGGTTACGGCTGGTCGGCGGTTCCGCGCTCGGGTCCCGATCATGCGCCCTATAACAAGCGGGCGATGGCGCTCGCGATGATCGACCTGATGGAGGCGCTCGGCTTTGCGCGTTTTTCGCTCGCCGGCCATGACCGCGGCGGGCGCGTCGGCTATCGTCTCGCGCTCGATCATCCCGGCCGCCTCGGCAAGCTCGCCGTGCTCGACATCGTGCCGACCTATACGATGTGGCGTCACATGGATCGCACGCTCGCCTACAAGGTCTGGCACTGGAGCTTTCTCGCGCTGCCGCCGCCGTTCCCGGAAACGCTGATCGGCAAGGACCCGGTCTATTATCTCGACTGGAAGATCGCGAGCTGGACCAAGACGAAGGACCTCGCGGCCTTCGATCCGCGCGCGCTCCTGCATTATCGCGCGTTCTTCCAGGATCCGTCGCGCATTCATGCGACCTGCGAAGACTACCGCGCCGGGCGCACGATCGACCTTGCCCTCGACGAGGACAACCGCTCCGCGGGGAGACTGATCGACTGCCCCGTGCTCGCATTGTGGGGCGAAGCCGGAATACCGAGCGAGAGCGATCCGCTCGCGACGTGGCGCGAATGGGCGAAGGACGTGCGCGGAGTGGCGATCGATTCCGGGCATTTTCCCTGCGAAGAAGACCCCGAGCCGACGGCGAAGGCGCTCGTGGAGTTCTTCGCCGGACCGCCATGAAGACCTTCGCGCTCGCGCTCGGGGCGGGCGGCGCGCGCGGGCTCGCGCATATCGCGGTGCTCGAGGCGATCGACGAGCTCGACGTCAAGCCCGTTGCGATCGCGGGGTCCTCGATCGGCGCGGTGATCGGGGCCGCCTATGCGGCCGGCATGAGCGGCAAGGCCATCCGGCGGCATGTCATCCGGGTCGTGCACGACCGCGCCGACCTGATCCGCCGCCTGCTCGGCGCGCGCGCGGCGCCTTGGTCGAGCTTCCTGCGCCGGCCGCTCGGGCAGAACCCCGTTCTGCTCGACGCGGACCGGCTGTGCGCGGCGTTCCTGCCGGACGAAGTGCCGGATGACTTCGCCAAGCTGCCGATCCCGCTGCTGCTGGTCGCGAGCGACCTCTTCACCCGCGAGGAAATCGTCTTCACTCAGGGCCCGCTGCGGCCGGCGATCGCCGCGTCCATGGCGATTCCAGGCCTGGTGCGGCCGGTCGAGCACGAGGGCCGCGTGCTGGTCGACGGCGCGGCGGTCGATCCCCTGCCCTTCACCCAGCTCGCCGGTCGCGCCGATGTCGTCGTGGCGGTCGATTGCTCGGCCGGCCCGGTCGCCGGCGGCAGTGTGCCAGACCCCTGGGACGCCGTCTTCGCCACGATCGCCATGATGGGACAGACGATCGTGGCGGAGAAACTCAAGGGCCGGGTGCCCGACCTCTTGATCCGGCCGCATGTCGCCGCCTTCCGCATGCTCGAATTCCTCAAGGCGAGCGCCATCATCCGCGCCGGCGAACGGATCAAGGTCGAGGTGAAGAAGGAGCTCGCGCCCCTGCTCGGTAAATGAGGTGAACGAAAACGAAGCTTCGCCGGCTCCGACACAAACCCTCATTGCCGGCTTGACCCACCGCCCCCTCCTCCCCACCCCTCCCCCGCTA
>CAYGZV010000235.1:0-3579 GCA_964354425.1 uncultured Rhodoplanes sp.
CAGGTTCGGCAGGAGGGTCAAGCGCCGGATCGCGCCGGTGTGGGAAGGTCTGTCTCCGTGCCTGTGTCCGTCAGTCGTCGTTACGCGGCCATCGTCGAAGCCGGCGAGATCGAACGGGACCTCGCCCAGGAGGTCGTGGTCGAAAAGCTCGATTTTCTGCAAGATCGTTTGAGCAATCAGAGGCTTGATCGGAAGGCCTCGGTGCTGGGGCGGCTGTTCTCGCGGCGGGAGAAACAGGCCGCGGCGCCCCTGCGCGGCCTCTATGTCCATGGCGAGGTCGGCCGCGGCAAGACCATGCTGATGGATCTTTTCTTCGCGACCTGTCCGGTCAAGCGCAAGCGGCGCGCCCATTTCCACGAGTTCATGGCGGACGTGCATGACCGCGTTCACGCCTATCGCCAGAAGGTCAAATCCGGCGCGATCGTCGACAAGGACCCGATCATGCTGACGGCGGCCGACCTCGCCGCGCAGGCTTCCGTTCTCTGCTTCGACGAGTTCCACGTCACCGACATCGCCGACGCCATGATCCTGGGGCGGCTGTTCACTCAGCTTTTCGCGCGCGGCGTGGTGGTGGTCGCCACCTCCAATGTCGTCCCGGACGATCTCTACAAGGACGGGCTCAACCGGGCGCTGTTCCTGCCCTTCATCCGGCTCCTGAAGGAGCATATGGAGGTGATGCGGCTCGAGGCGCGCACCGATTTCCGGCAGGAAAAGCTCGTCGGCGTGAAGGTCTGGCACGTTCCGGCCGACCGGGCCGCGAAGGCCGCCCTCGACGAGACCTGGCGCCGCGTCACACACGGGCACGAAAGCCGTGGCCACGAACTGGTCGTGAAAGGCCATATCGTGCGGGTGCCGCGGGCGGCGATGGGAGCTGCGCGCTTCACCTTTCACGATCTGTGCGGCCAGCCGCTCGGGGCCGGCGATTACCTGCGGATCGCGCAGGAGTTTCATACGCTTATGATTGACCGCATCCCGGTGATCAGGGCCGAGCAGCGCAACGAGGCGAAGCGCTTCATCACCTTGGTCGACGCCCTCTACGACTACGCCGTGGAGCTGATCGCCTCCGCCGAGGCGGAGCCGGCGAAGCTGTACGAGGGCGAGGACGGCTACGAAGCGCACGAGTTCAAGCGCACCGCCTCGCGCCTCGTGGAAATGGCGTCCGAAGCCTATCTCGCGCTGCCGCACCGGCAACGCGCCGCGTCCGGAATCGTCGAGACCTGAGCGGCGAGGCGCCTTCGCACAATTCCTGATGCAATTTCGCGACGCGACTTGAACGGCCGGTCCGAAACCGCTAACACCCGAAAACCCCCGCTGTCTTTCAGCTCGAGGACTTCCCCCCACATGGCACGTCCCAAAATCGCGTTGATCGGCGCAGGCCAGATCGGTGGCACGCTGGCCCATCTCATCGGACTGAAGGAGCTCGGCGACGTCGTCTTGTTCGACATCATGGAGGGCGTTCCACAGGGCAAAGCCCTGGATATCGCCCAGTCAGCGCCGGTGAATGGCTTCGACGCCCGCTATGCCGGCGTCAATTCCTACGAGGCGATCGAAGGCGCGAGCGTCTGCATCGTCACTGCCGGCGTTCCGCGCAAGCCCGGCATGAGCCGGGACGATCTGCTCGGGATCAATCTCAAGGTCATGGAGCAGGTCGGCTCGGGCATCCGCAAATATGCGCCCACGGCCTTCGTCATCTGCATCACCAATCCGCTCGACGCGATGGTGTGGGCGCTGCAGAAATATTCCGGCCTGCCGCGGCAGATGGTGGTCGGCATGGCGGGCGTGCTCGACTCGGCGCGGTTCCGCCACTTCCTTGCCGACGAGTTCAACGTGTCGGTCGAGGACGTGACCGCCTTCGTTCTGGGCGGACACGGCGACACGATGGTGCCGCTCGTACGCTATTCGGCCGTCGCCGGAATTCCGTTGCCCGACCTCGTCAGCATGGGCTGGACCACGCAGGCGCGTCTGGACGCCATCGTCGATCGGACGCGGAACGGCGGGGCGGAAATCGTCGGCCTGCTCAAGACCGGCTCGGCCTTCTATGCGCCGGCCGCCTCGGCCGTCGCCATGGCGGAGAGCTTCCTCAAGGACAAGAAGCGGGTCGTTCCCTGCGCCGCCCATCTCAACGGCGAATACGGGATGAAAGACATCTATGTCGGCGTTCCGGTGGTGGTCGGCGCCAAGGGCGTCGAGCGGGTGGTGGAGATCGAGCTCAACGGCGGCGAACGCTCGGAATTCGAGAAGTCGGCCGAGTCCGTGCGCGGGCTGATCGAGGCATGCAAGAAGATCGCTCCCGACCTCGCCGCGTGACGCGGTGAGGCTGGTCCATGGTTCCTGCGCGTAATCGGGCTGATCGGCTTCCGGTCAGCCGCGCGGATTGCGCGCCAAATTGCGATCCGGAGCGACCGGACGCGAGCGGGGGTTCTCCATGAATATTCACGAATACCAGGCGAAAGCGGTGCTGCGGGAATTCGGCGTGCCGACGTCGCGCGGGATCGCCGCTTTCTCGGTCGAGGAGGCGGTGAAGGCGGCGCAACAGCTCGAAGGGCCGGTTTACGTCGTCAAGGCGCAGATCCATGCCGGCGGCCGCGGCAAGGCGGGCGGCGTGAAGGTGGTGCGGACAATCGAGGATGTCGAAAAGGAAGCGCAGCGCCTGCTCGGCTCGGTGCTCGTAACCCACCAGACCGGGCCGCGCGGCAAGCAGGTGCATCGGCTCTATGTCGAGGAAGGATCGGCGATCGATCGCGAGTTCTATCTCTCGGCGCTGGTCGATCGGGTGAGTTCGCGGATCGCCTTCGTGGTGTCGACCGAGGGCGGCATGGATATCGAGAAGGTGGCGAAGGACACGCCGGAGAAGATCGTCACGGTGGCGGTCGACCCGGCGACCGGCGTGATGCCGCATCACGGCCGGCGCATCGCCAACGCGCTGCGCCTGACCGGCGACCTCGCCAAGCAGGCCGAAAACATGGTGACGAAGCTCTATACGGCGTTCGTCGCCAAGGACATGAGCCTCCTCGAGATCAATCCGCTGGTGGTCACCAAAAGCGGCCAGCTCATCTGCCTCGACGCCAAGATCGGGTTCGAGGGCAATGCCCTCTACCGCCATCCGGACATCGCGGCGCTGCGCGATCTGACCGAAGAGGACGAGAAGGAAATCGAGGCCTCGAAGCACGACCTCAACTACATCGCGCTCGACGGCACGATCGGCTGCATGGTCAACGGCGCAGGCCTCGCCATGGCCACCATGGACATTATCAAGCTCTACGGCGAGTCGCCGGCGAACTTCCTCGATGTGGGCGGCGGCGCGAGCAAGGACCGGGTGACGGCGGCGTTCAAGATCATCACCGCCGATCCCAATGTGAAGGGCATCCTGATCAACATATTCGGCGGGATCATGCGCTGCGACGTGATCGCCGGCGGCGTGGTCGAGGCGGTGCGCGAGGTCGGCCTTCCGGTGCCGCTCGTGATCCGGCTCGAAGGCACCAATGTCGAACTCGGCAAGAAGATCATCGCCGACTCCGGCCTCAATGTCGTCTCCGCCGACGACCTCGACGACGCCGCGCAAAAAATCGTCAAGGCGGT
>CAYGZV010000236.1:0-3574 GCA_964354425.1 uncultured Rhodoplanes sp.
TCGCCTGGAGCGATGTGCCGCCGGGCGCGCGCAGCTTTGCGCTGCTCTGCGATGATCCGGATGCGCCGGCCGGCACGTGGCGTCATTGGGCGATCTACGACATTCCCGCCAACCGAACCGAGCTTGCCGAAGACGCAGACCGCCGCGCTGCACACGAGGGCTTCAAACAGGGGATCAACGACTTCCTTCGGCCTGGTTATGGCGGTCCCTGCCCGCCGCCGCGCCACGGACCGCACCACTACCATTTCCGGCTGCTGGCCCTTTCAATACCGTCGCTTCCACTTCGGGGTCGGCCGACCTGCCAGGATGTCGAGCGGGAAGCGCGTATGCACGTCCTTTCCGAGGCCGCGCTGGTTGGGACTTATCAGCGCTAAAAACGCGCCTGGCGCGGCCGTTTTAACGTCTGCGCACGGCCTCTGAACCGTGTTGGTCCCTTTCAATCGCATTCAGCAAATAGGTCGTGCGGGCTCTGGCCTCGGGATCGTCCGCATCCGCGACGACATTCGCGCTTCCCCGGCCGGTGCGGATATATTCCTTGTAGAACGTATCGAGGTCAATCTCCTCTTCGCTCTTGACGGTTAAGCTGTCGTCCGGCATGCGCGGACCCAGTTCATCCTCGACAGTGACCGTGAGACGCCATCCATCGCTGGCGTGGACAGGCGCAATCTCAAGGGTGGCGATGGCGGCGATTTCGCTCAAGTCTTCGCGTTCCTCGTCGCCAAGGCCCAACTCAGTCTGCAGCGGGATGTCCCGCAGTTCGGTGATGCGGCGCGCAAGAATCCGGAAGGTCGATGGCGACGCGCGATGCTCCGCCATGACCCATCTCACGACTTGCCCCGCATCGATATCGACGGGATAGGGCTCCATGCGTGGCGCTCTCCGTGCCGAATTTTGCAAAAGCCGGGGCCGCACATCACAAAGGCTCGCGCGAGGCGCTTAGCCCTGGCGCGGCGGCTCTTCCTGTTCGTCGGCGGTGACGATTGCCACGATTTCGCCGGCGACGCCCTTGAGAGGCGACCCGGCGCCGAAAACGTCGGCGTCCCCGGCAAGCCATAACGAGGCCTTTTCGACCGCGCTGATGGGTGGCTGCAGGGCCATGATGTCCACCAGTTTGGCGCCGTTCATATCGCCCATAATGCGAATAACGTCTTCGGACGAGCCAAGGCGCCCTGTTCGTCTGCCCTTGTTTCGGTCTTTGACATTTCACTTTGACCCGTATCGAAACAGCGGATCCGGTGCGGGAACCTCGGCCTCGCTTAACCAAGAGGCTGCGGACTTATTTCCGAAGCGGGGCGTACCAAAAAGGGCTTCATTATGGCTATGGCCAGAAATCGCCCGCGCCGGCGAACCGACGTCACCTCATCCTATGAACCCGCCGCGTGCTGTGATCTTGATCAAAAAATAGCCGGCCGATCGTCGTATGTTTAATGACAATTAGGCAATGTGGGAGGGTTCGGCCTGTCCGCGGATATTGCCAGCTCTGCCGCTGGTTGTTCCCTGCAAGGCGCACCGCGCGCGACGCTATAGCGCCAGAAAGCTGTAGAACGTCCGCCGATGACCTCGGGTGATGCCCATGAAAGAAGAACCGAGCCGAATGGATACGCCTGCAGGCGAGGATGCGGCGACGCTGACGATCTCGCCCGAGAAAGTCTGCTTCATCATCATCAAGGCCCGCGAATTTGACGCCAAGGACGTGGTGACCGAGCCGGATCCCGGATCGAATCCTGCCGACGACAAGGACGCGGCCGTGCTTGAAGATCACGAAGACGATCCGGTGCTCGAAGAGCTGACCTCCTTCATCAATGCGCTATCGGAGGACGAGCAGATTGATCTCGTCGCCTTGGCGTGGCTTGGGCGCGACGATTACTCCGCGAGCGATTGGCCGGCGGTGCGCGAGGAGGCAGCCCGGGCTCATAACGAACGCACGGCCGACTACCTAATCGGAATACCGCTTCTTGGCGACTTCCTGGAAGAGGGGCTGTCTATGCTCGGCTACTCCTGCGAGGAGTTCGAAATCGAACGTCTGTAAGATCAGACGTAGGCGCCGCGAGTCTGACGGCGATCGATCGGCGTCGAGCGGACCGCGCGCAGCTATGCAGCTTGCCCTGGACGCCCACAAGGACATCGGCGTCCCCGTCCGCGACCTAACGGTTTAACTGCGATCGGAGTGAACCTTCATGGACCTCGTGACCCTGATCGCCGCCTGCGCGCTCAGCGTTGAGCCGAACGTGATGCATGCGCTGATCTGGGAGCAATCGGGCGGCGAACCGTGGTCGTTCTCAGTGGTGGGGGAGAGCCTGCCTCGCGTGCTTCCGACGATACAGGACGCGATCCGCGAAGCACGGGCAGCGCGCCCCGACGGCGATCGCATCCGAGTCGGCCTGACGGGACTGTCGACAACTGCGCGATCGGCAACCCCCTGCGATGTTCGCGCCGTGCCCGAACATCACGCTGGCGGCACGGCAGATCAGCAAGTTTGCCGAGCGCTGCAAGGCGACGTCGAAGGCCGAGCCGATCTTTTGCGCAATCGCGGCTTATCGTGGCTCATGGAATCGACCGGATGTCACGTTCGCGGACGCCGTTCGAGCAACCGTCGAGAAGGGTAACGCGCCGAACTTCGACATGCCGAAAGATGCGTATTCCGACCCGAATGACTTCGCTTCCGAGACTCTGACTCGCGGCACACATGCCGCTCTGACTGCACCTGCGATGACGTCCGATGATCGCGCGCGTGGTTGGTCGAGTGCGTTGTTTCCTGCGACGGCAACGAAGCCGGACAGCACATCGCCTGACGAGCAGAACCGCGATCGGGCGGCAGACGAATCGCGTTCGCCTGCTCCTCCAAGTGCGACCCCGACAACAAGCAAGACACCAGCCGACAGTCTGTTTGTGCCGAGATCATCCGACCGGAGGCCATGATGGGTCGTTTGACCATCCTTCGCGGAATGGCGCATATTCTCGCACGTTTGACGGTGAGGCCACGCAGGGGAGGGCACCCGACCGACCGATTGCAAGATTGAAGCAAGCGATGCTTGCTCCGCGCTTTCGGCGCGAAAGTCTTGTCTGCACGTTCGGTTAGGAGGAGGTTCAGTCGGACGGCATTTGTTTGATGCAAGGTGCGTCGCACCGAAGAACGCAAGTTTTTCAGCGCCGTGATGCGATGTGTGGTGATTTTGGTTTGCACGTTTTGTAGGCCGGCGCAAGCTGGCAAGGATGACCCGCGATGACCGTTTCGAATTCCGCCCGAGACCCGGCCACGTGCGCGATCGCGGTGGGCGCAGTACTCATCGGTCACGTTCCTTCGTGGCGCAGGTCATGGCCGCGGCGGCCAAGGCCAACGGCGGGCCGCTGAGTCCCTCGCTCCAGAGGCGACGGCCGAGCAGCGCCGTACGAGCTCGTCCGAAAAAGGGAAGGTGCTGCCGTATCGGCCGAGGCCAGGGGGCAGCCGATCGGTTGAAGTTCATGGCCGGTGAGTGCGGGGGGCCGGCGCAAGCTGCAGCGCATTTTTCGCGAACTGATCGGTGCCGGCTATGTCACCCGAGAGCAGCGCCGGATCGGCAGCGTACAGCGCTAT
>CAYGZV010000237.1:0-3532 GCA_964354425.1 uncultured Rhodoplanes sp.
TCGCGCTCGCCAAGCGCATGCTCCTGGAAGAGAACGCCGACCCGATGCGCGTGCTCGCGCTGTGCCGCACCGCCATGGACATCGTCGGCAAGCGCTTCGCCGAGGGCGAATACTTCCTCCCCGAACTGGTGCTCGCGGGCGAGATGCTCGAAACCGTCGGCGCGATCGCCAAGCCGCTGATCAAGCAGGGAGTCGGCGGCGAGCCGAAGCGCTTCGCCCGCGTGCTGATCGGGACCGTGCATGGCGATCTGCACGATATCGGCAAGAACATCGTCACCTTCATGCTCGACATCAATGGCTTCGAGGTGAAGGACATCGGCGTCGACGTGCCGGTTGCGACCTTTCTCGACGAGATCGGCGACTTCAAGCCGGACGTGCTCGGCCTGTCGGGCTTCCTCACGCTTGCCTTCGACTCGATGAAGGAGACGATCGACGCGATCGCCGGCGCCGGCCTGCGCGACAACATGAAGATCATGATCGGCGGCGGGCAGATCGACGAAACGGTGCGCGCCTATACCGGCGCGGACGCGTTCGGCACGAGCGCGGTCGACGCCGTGACTCTGTGCAAGGGCTGGGCGGGGGTCGCCGCATGAACGCGCCGCAAGCCTACCCGCAGACGCCGGAAGCGAAGGCCGCCTATGACGCGCGCTGGCAGCGCGTGATGGATTGCGTCGCCCTGCGGCAGCCCGACCGCATGCCGACCACCATGATGGCGACCTTCTGGCTCGCCCGCTATGGCGGCATCAGCTATCGCCAGCTGATGTATGACTACGAGAAGACCAAGGAGATCGCCGAGCGGGCGATCCTCGAATTCGAGCCCGACGCGCCGAGCCCCATCGTGCTCGCCATCGCCAGCGGGCCATCGCTGGAGGCGGTCGGCTACAAGCAATTGCAGTGGCCGGGGCACGGCGTGCGCGACGACCAGCCCTACCAGTATCTCGACCGCGAATACATGAAGGCGGACGAGTATGACGAGTTCCTGTTCGACCCGACCGGCTTCTACCTGCAGAAATATCTGCCGCGCATCGGCGAAGCGTTCGAGGGCCTCGAGGAGATCGCCTATTTTCCGGGCCTGCAATATTTCCGGCTCATCGGCGCGCTGCGCAGCTTTGCCCGGCCGCGCGTGCGGGAGGCGCTGCAGCGGCTGATCAAGGCCGGCGAGGAGGTCGAGCGCTGGGGCGACCATCATGCCGACTTCACCGCGCGCATGGCGGCGCACGGGTTTCCCATGTCCTATATCAGCACGTCGATTTCCCCTTACGATCTCATCGCCGACTATTTCCGCGGCGCCACCGGCATGATGAAGGACCTGTTCCGCAACAAGGACAAGCTGCTCGCTCTGCTCGACAAGGCGGCGACCTTCCTGATCCGCCAGACGCTCGCCGCGGTGAAGGTCTCCGGCCATCCGATCGTGTTCATCCCGGTCCACTGGGCGCCCGACGCCTTCATGTCGCCGAAGCAGTTCGAGACCTTCTGGTGGCCGCCGTTCCGCAAGATGCTCCTCGGGCTGATCGAAGGCGGAATCATCCCGATGCCGCTGTGGGAGGCCGATTGCACCAAGCGCGTGGAGACCATCCGCGACATCCCGGCGGGCAAGTGCATCTACTGGTTCGAGCGCACCGACATGGTGCGCGCCTTCGAGGTGCTGGGCGACGTGGTCGCGCTGCGCGGCAATGTCTCGCCGTCCCTGCTCACCACGGGAACGCCGCAGGAGGTCGACGCGGCGGTGCGCCGCCTCGCCGAAAACGTGTTCCACAAGGGCGGCAAGCTGATCCTCGACGGCGCGTTCGGCATCCCCGACGAGACGCCGGTGGAGAATGTGCGCGCGATGTTCACCGCGGCCCGAAAGTACGCGAGCTGAAAGGCGGGTCATGCCGAACGCCGCCGCACGAGCCTTGCTGCGCGAAGCGGTCGAGACGGAGGCGGGCGACGCGCGTGCGCAGCTGCCGGATCGCTTCCGCCGCGCGGCGCACCAGATGGCGGAGCGGGACGAGCTTGTGGCGCCCGCCTTCCGCTTCGCGATCGTCGATCTCGAACGGCCGGCGGCGGCGACCCTGCATGCCGGCGGCATGCGTCTGCATGCGCCGCGCCTTCTTCCGGCGGCGGGCGAGCTGACCGCGCTCGCCTGCGGGGTGGCGACCATCGGCGCGCGCCTCGAGCAGCGGGTCACCGCTTTGTGCGCCGAGCGCAGCGTGTCGCTTGCACTCGCCCTCGACGCGCTCGGCAATCACTGCCTGCACGCGCTGTCGCGCCGGCTGCAGGATCGCATGCTCGCCGCCGCGCGCCATCGCGGTCTTGTGCTTGCGGGCGAATTGCGGCCGGGCGATCCCGGGTCTCGCGCTCGAGGCGCAGCCGACGGTGCTCGCTCTCGCGGACGCCGGCGCGATCGGCGTAAGCGTGACGCCCGGGCTCCTGCTGCATCCGCTCAAGTCGATCTCGCTCGTGCTCGGGGCCGGCCTCGGCCTGCCGCCCGCCCATTGGTCGCGCTGCGACGATTGCCGCTCGCGCCCGACATGCAAGTTCATCGCCCGCGCAGCCGAACCCGCGCGCGCGTGACCGCAGGCCTGGCCGAAGGAGCCGCATGCCGCACCGCCCGCCAGCCGCTTCCGCAAGGTCCGCGCCTTCGCACGCACTGCGCTTTCCCGAGCTCGACCGCCTGATCGTCGCCCATCCGGGGGAAACGATCTTCCAGTGCGCGCGGCGCAGCGGCCTGCGCATCATCGGGGCGTGCGGCGGGCGCGGGGCGTGCGGGGCCTGCGCCGTGCGGATCGCCGAGGGCGTGGTGGAGCATGTCGACGGCCGCCCTTTGCAGCCGCGCGCAGCACGGAGCGGCGAGCGGGCGCGCTGGGTGCGCTCCTGCCAGGTCGTCCCGCGCTCCGACTGCACCGTCGAGGTCGAACAGCGCTCGCTTGCGCCGATCGTGCGGGCGGAGGCCGACGCCGGCCCAAGCGGCGAGGCCCTGCCGTTCGATCCGATGGTGATCGGCTTCGACATCGCGGTTGCGCCGCCGACGCTGCGCGATCCGCAATCGGACGCCGACCGCGTCGTCCGCGCCTCGCCCGTGCCGATAACCGCGATCGACCTTGCCGCCGCGCGCGCGCTGCCCGGCCTGCTGCGCGCATCGGACTGGTCGGCGCGCATGCTTCTGCGCGAGGGCGAGGCGATCGCCTTCGCGCCGGCCGATCGGCCGACGCTCGGTCTGGCCGTCGATCTCGGCACCACCAATGTCGCGGGCTTCCTCATCGATCTGTCGACCGGCGCCCGCGTTGCGAGCCTCGGCATCGAGAACCCGCAGGTCGCCTGGGGCGCCGACGTGATCAGCCGCATCAATCACGCCATCCGCGACGCCGCCGCGGCCGAGGAGCTGCGCGCCGCCGCGGCCGCCGCCATCAACGCGCTCGCGCACGATCTCTGTCGCGCGGTGGGATCGCGGGCGACCGACATCCTCGATGTGACCGTGTGCGGCAACACGGCCATGCACCATCTGCTGCTCGGCCTGCCGGTGCGTCAGCTCGGCCGCGCCCCCTTCGTC
>CAYGZV010000238.1:0-3490 GCA_964354425.1 uncultured Rhodoplanes sp.
TACCCTGTGTTTTGCGCCTCGATCTATCGCTAACCCATTCAAATTTTGGCCAAAGTCGAGCTCAAGGTCTCACGAAAATGTGAGATCGCGACGTGGGAACCTCTTCTGGCTCCGATAATTTTATGCACCACAGGGGGCTCTCGTAATAGATTTTTTCGCACGGACAGGGGTTGAATCGGGTCGGGTTGCGGCGCCTGACACCGATTCATGTAAGGGGTCATCATGGACAGCAACGGAACGATGGTCGCCAAGCGCGATCCGATCAATCACGTCAAAGTGGTCGTGCTCGCGGTCATAGCGTCCCTCATCATTATGCTAATCGGGATTGGCGTCCAATCGACCGAGGACATCAACGGATACGGCGTGGCGTGGTCGGACGCCCGTCAATGATTAACAATCACTCCCGTGGGCTGAGTGGGCGAAGCGGGCGGATCGAGACTGCTGGTGCCCAACTGCTGCTAACAGCCTCTGACTTCGTTAGGTTTGGCGATCCTGCGGATTCGCCCGTTCAAAGAAGCAGACCATGAGCAGTTTTGGGAAAATCAGGTCATCCATTTTTGAAAGGCGAGCGCTGCGGTTGCAGCTCCTGCTGGCCCGCCGCGCAACGTATCCGCTGGGCTGCAGTCGCACGAACCAAAGTCGTTTCTCTCGGTCATCAGGATCTCATTTGTCTCGACATTACTTTATGACATGCGGAGCCACTCTCGCCTGTGTAGGCATCCTCGTTGCCACGCTTTGGGCGAACGAAGCGCAGGATTTTTGGCGTCAGGAGGCAGCGAAATCGAGACCCGCGCCGATGCAGGCAATCGTGCCGCATGCCAGTCCAGGCACCACCAGCAGCGATCGACGTACCACGACGAGCACCGCGAGCCCGCAGCGGCTGAAAATCACGGTCCAGCCCAAGCGTGAAAACCGCGTCGCAGAGGACGATGACGGCCGCCCCCGCTCGTCGGGAGGCCAGTATTGCGTGAGAGTATGCGATGGCTACTACTTTCCGCTGCCAAGCCAGGGCACACTCGCCCGCGATACGGAGGCCTGCCAAGCTGCATGTCCCGGCGCGCCAGTGGAGGTATATTCGCTTGGCCGTGGCGATGGGATCGAGGATGCGGTCTCGCTGAAGGGCAAGCTCTATTCCTCGCTGCCGACCTCCCTTTCGTACCGCAGCCAGCTCGCGCAAGCTTGCTCTTGCAAGATCGAGAGACAGAGCGGCTTCGCTGCTCTGTTGAGGGACAAAACCTTGGTATCGGGAGACATCGTCGTAACTGAAAAGGGAGTCTATGTGTTTGCCGGAGCACGCAGGTTTCCCTATCGGGAGAGCGATTTTGCGCCGTTGAGCAAAGCACGCGGGTTGCCCAGACAGGTTGCAACATATCTCGCTGGAATCAATCGACTTGCGCGCTGAGAACTATTGGACATCGCGAGCCATAGCGAGCGTCGCCCGTGGCGGGCTGGATGCGGAGCTCACCGGGGAAATCTCCGGCCGAGATGCGGCAGCAGATAATCGCGTCCCTGACTCGGCTGAGCCAGATCCGGACGACGCGGAAAAAGTAGCGGAAGCTTCAAACTGGGTGCTATCCAGCAATTCCGTGTTGGCCCCCCGGAACAATCTTGCCAAATGACCGTTAGAAGGCTTGGCCATTTAGTCCCTGAGGGGGGATAGATTGTTAAACCTACGTGTATTGGGCGTGCTTGCCGCCTCGCTCGCGGTGATCGCAACGTGCCCGGCGCGCGCGGCGGAATGCCCCGGAAAACCGGACGCACTGGGAACAAGCCGCACCCTGGTGGTCGAGCCGGCGGAACATATCCGCCTTGGGATGATGCAATATCCGGAGACGTTGCCGCTCGATGACCATGAGGTTGTGCTGACCTTCGACGACGGGCCGCTTCCGCCTTACACCACCCGCGCTCTCGACATCCTCGCGTCCGAATGCGTCAAGGCGACCTTCTTCCTGGTCGGCAGGATGGCTAAAACCTATCCCGACACGGTGCGCCAGATTCACGCGGCTGGACATTCGATCGGCACGCATAGCAACTCCCACCCGTTCACGTTCCACCGCATGGCGCCGCAGCAGGCGGATGCGGAGGTTGAGGGCGGGATTGAAGCCGTAAGCGCTGCGCTCGGCGATCGCAATGCGGTTGCGCCCTTTTTCCGCATTCCAGGGCTGATGCGCGGCGAGACGATCGAGCGCTACCTGGCCGACCGGTCGCTGATGACGTGGAGCGCCGATTTTCCGGCCGACGATTGGCTTCGCATCTCGGCCAAGGAAATCGCGAAGCGCGCCCTGCGGCGGATCGAGGCCAGGGGCCGCGGCATGTTGCTCCTGCACGACATCAAGCCGGCCACTGTGTTGGCGCTTCCTATTATTCTTGGGGATTTGAAGAGCCGCGGCTACCGCATTGTCCACGTCCAGCCGGCCACGCCCGAGCACACGAAGACAGCGACGCTCCCTTCGCAATGGCTGGTTCCGAAGATTGCCATCCACAAACAAGGGCAGAAACAAACCCGGAATGTGGGTTTGAGGATGTAGTATCCATGCGCGGCCTATTGTCGGTCCTTCTCGTAATCGCTTGCTCCACCATATTGATGGCGGGAGCCGGCGGGAGCTCGGAGTCGGACGCGGTCAACTCTGCGGCTGACGCATCGGCGCCACCCGCTTCCATGAACTCGAATGGTGGAGAGAAAGCACCGGCAGAAAAATCGGTTGTCGAGAAATCCACCCTACCCGCTGCGAATCCCGATCTTGTGCACAACGATCCAAATGCAGCCCAGGAAGAAACGCCTGTCGAGCAAACCTCTTCACGCCCCGCTGCCGAAGCTGCTGAGGCGAAGCATGGAGGCGAGTTTGCTGCACCGGAGTCGCAGGCAGGCAATGCCGCGTTAAGGGAGACCAGCGGACTGACAGACCCGATGTGCTTGATCCTCGAATCGGCAGCCGCCGCAAACGGACTGCCACTTGAATTCTTCGCCCGCGTGATCTGGCAAGAGAGCCGGTTCAAGCCCAACGCGATCGGGCCGACGACGCGCACCGGTCATCGGGCGCAAGGGATCGCGCAGTTCATGCCATATACGGCCACAGAGCGCGGACTGCTCAATCCCCTCGATCCGGAGACAGCTCTCCCCGAGGCGGCGGAATTCTTGGCTGAACTGCGCAGAGATTTTGGTAATCTCGGTCTCGCCGCCGCGGCCTACAATGCTGGGCCCGGACGCGTGCGCGAGTTCATCGACGGGCGGGGCGGCATGCCTGCGCAAACCCGCCATTATGTCCGTGCCATAACGGGCCGCTCGGTCGAAGAGTGGGCCGCGCTCGGGCGCGAGACGAGGAAGGATAGAATTGCCAAGCCGACCTCGTGTGGTCTGCTTACCGCCCTGCTGAAGGAACGGCCAACTCTCTTGATCGGCCCAGTTGAACGCAAGGTGCGCGAAGCCGCAATAAGGCCGGGGGATATCCTTGACGGGCGACAGAAGACTTCCGTTGGTCAGAGCATGACA
>CAYGZV010000239.1:0-3472 GCA_964354425.1 uncultured Rhodoplanes sp.
GCGAAGGTGGTCCGAGCCGCTTCCAGGTCGCTCACGAGGCGCTGGATCGTTTCGTCGCCGAGCGGCTCGAACGCATTGGCCGACATCTTTTGCGCGCCCGCGCGCAGCACCGTGACCTTGATGCCTCGCTGCTCGAGCGCGCCCGAGAGATCGGCATGCAGCATCACCACGCCGATCGAACCGGCACGCCCGTGCTCGGGAATGATGATCCGCCGGGCGGCGGCCGCGAGCAGATAGCCGGCCGATAGGGCATGATCAGTGAGGATCGCCAGCGTCGGCTTCTCGGCCGAGAGCCGGGCGATCAGGTCCGCGGTTTCGAAGGCGCCGGCGAGTTCGCCGCCGAAGCTGTCGACCTCGAACACGACCCCCTTGATGGCGTGATTGCGCATCGCGCGCAGAACCTGCGCCTGCAGTCCCTCATAGGACGTCCGTCCAGAATAGGCTCCGACATAGGCGCCCTTGTGCACCAGCGTGCCCTCGATCGGAATGAGGGCAACGCCGTCGATCGTGTCGAACACGGGCGAGCCGGCGGCATCATGACGCCGACCGGTCCGATCACCGATGCGGCCGGCCAGCGGCCTGCCATTCTCGAACGCCACATGATCGATGCGCTCGCCGGTGCCCTGCAGCACCACCCCGTCCTCGACAATCCGCTCGCCGATGCTGGCCAGTGCCGCATCGAGCTTGCCGGGATGCATCAGCAGCGGTGTGTTGAAAACGCGCACAGCGAGTTCGGGTCGCAAGATCATGCGAGTGCCTTCTCACCAAATTTGGCTTCAGGCTGACTGGCGCCGCGTGAACCGGTCATATCGGGCGTGACCGCCCATAAAAAACGCCGGACCTTTCGGCCCGGCGCAGTTGTGTCGATCTCGTAGACCGACACCTTCCAGAGGAAACAGTCGGCTACGCGTTATCGACCCCCGAGGACAATAACTTACATGCCAACTGCAATGCGAAATTATGGACTACATGCGAGCTATTACAAAGGAGAATCTTTCTCACGCCTCCCATGCCAAGAGAGCAGAAGGCATAGCCCGGCCAGTCGAAACGGGTTAGTCAGCAGCCAACACTCCATCATACATTTGCCCGTGGCTGATCATTAGAATCGTCGGATGGCGTTGATCCGCGATCAGGCAGGGCGTCGGGGTCAAGCCCAAGCGCCAGCATCTCCTTGCGCTCGCGGGCCCGCTGCTGAATCGTCTCGAGGTAGTCCTCACCCTGCTCGGCGCATTCGCGCTCCAGCGTGGAAAGGCCGGCCGCCAATCGTTCCGATGCCGCGGTCGCCTCCTTGTGCGGATCGACCCAACCGCGGCCGGGCCCGATCCACTTGGCCGAGCAATAGGCGGCTTTCGCCTCGGCAAAGTCCGGCGCGCCCTTCGGCAGCGTGATGATCCCGCGGTCGATCGCCTCCTCCAGCCAGGCGGCATAGATCGGCGCCATGAACGCCTGCGCGAAGTGTTCCTTGCGGGCGGTAAAGCCGCGCCACACCTCGAGCAGCGCGGCGCGCGCCGAGGAATAGTTCACCTGGCCCCAGTCCATCGACAGCTGCTCATAGGTCATGCCCATGGCGGAGGCGATGTTGCGCAGGCTCGCCCGCTCGAACGCCTCGAACACGCTGTTGGGATGGCTCGGCTTGGTCAGCGTGACCTTCTCGCCCGGGAAGGTGAAGGCGATCTTGGCTCCGCCCACATTGATCGGGGCGGCCTGGTAGTAGTCGAGCCGCTGCTGCTGATAGGCCGACAGCTCCTCACCGCCGCCGAGCGCCGAGGCAAACTGGTCGTGATCGAACGGGCTCTCGACAAAGGCCGCCATCACGGCATTGAGCACCGCCGCCTGCAGTTCCGCCTCGTCATAGCGCCCGAGCATCCGCAGCCGCTTGATGATCGGGGCGAGCACCGACACGCCGCGATACTGCCCGGCGCGGCCGGGCTCGAAGGCATGCACCACCATGCGGCGGCCGAAGCTCGTCTCGCGCGGAATCCGCTCCCAGGTCCAGAACATCGGGTTGAACACGTTCTGGTCGCCCGGATGCGAGCGGCGGATGTAATAGGCCAACAGCTCGCCGTGCTCGCCCAGTCGCTCCTCGCTCCAATGATGAGGAAGGGTCGAGCTCTGCCGGTCGCCCGCCCGACTATTGCGGCGATCCGCGCTCAAGCGCAAGACGCCCTCGGTGAACTGCCGGACGATGTACAAGCACTCAAGCCCGTCGAGCACCCCTTCGAGGTGGCGATCAGCCCGATGCTCGCCGAGGATGAGCGCCGCCTACGGGAGCAGCTCATGACAGCTATTGGATCGAACGCGGGTGGCGGAACGCCACGGCGCCCCGTGGTCGCGGAAGATATCCGCGACCTCCAGTGCTGGACGCAACATGGCCGCTGGCGGGCTACGCCGGCGGCCGGTCTTGCTTGTTCTTCCTGGCCTTCTTGCGCGGCTGTGCCAGCAGATCGAGCGGGCTTAAAGAAAATTGGCGGCTTCGGCAGCCATCTCGTCGGTTCGCAATTTTAGGCTGGCGGAGCGAGAGCGACCGGAACCCAACCCTCTCTTGCGGAATTGCGCAGGATTTCGCTCGGCTACGATAGGTGGACCCGAAACCCGGCTGACTTGCAAGATCCGTGGCCGGGCAGCGGCTCACAAATCGAATAGAGTTTTCACCCCGTTGTTTTCTGACCCATGGCGATGGCGTTTACGGTCAGCAACAGGGCGTGCAATGTTCCATCATCAGACGATTTGCGCCAAGCGCGCAGGAGGCGCGCCTGCTCGTGAGAAAGCCAGGCCAGTCCGCGCGCCCTTGTTTCCAACGTTCGCAAGAGTCGGGGGCGGCGCGCGGTCACTGGTCCGCCGAGCAATGTTGCGACCCGATCGCGCGCAAGATCGAACTCGGAAAATATGCGCGTGAGCATCTGCGTGCGCAGCGTCTCGTCTTCGACCAGCCCTGCATAGAGTTTCATGACGTTGCGATCCGCCATAAGTAAGCTGGCTTCTACGTTTTGCAGGAGATACGACAGGAACGGCCAGGCGGGGATCGCCTGGCGGATGGCCTCCCAGTTCTCGGGCTGCTGCCGATTCAGCCAATCGAGAGCGCTGCCGACGCCAAACCAACCTGGCAGGTGATAGCGCGCCTGACTCCAACTGAAGACCCACGGGATCGCCCGCAGGTCGGCCAGCGTCGCCCGGCCAGTTCGGCGTGGCGGACGTGATCCGATTCGGCTCTGCTCGATGGCGTCGATCGGCGTCGCCTCGCGAAAGAACGCAACGAACCCGTCGGCCTCCACGAGGTCGCGATAGGCCGCGAGGCTTCGCTCTACCACGTTGTTCCATACCGCATGCAAAGGGTGGGGTGGCGCTTCTCCCGCCTGGTGCAGCAGCGACGTGCGCACGAGACCTGCGATAAGGCGTTCGAGATGGAAGGTCGCGGTAACGCGATTCGCGTATTGCTGCGCAATCACCTCGCCCTGCTCGGTCACCCGCATCC
>CAYGZV010000240.1:0-3461 GCA_964354425.1 uncultured Rhodoplanes sp.
GCGGGAACCAGCATCGCGAGCGTCCAGGCCGAGGCGAGCGCGACGGCAAGTCCCACGAGGAACAGCCCGAGTCCAATATACATCGGGTTGCGCGTGTAGGCGTACGGGCCGGTCGCGGCCAGCCGCAGCGCAGGTCTCCAGGGAGCTGCGTTCGTGCCCAGCCGGTGGAACGTGCGCTCCGCGACGATTGCGAGGCCGAGCCCCGCCGCCATGCAGAGACAGCCCAGGGCGAGGCGGCCGGGAAATCCCAGCGCATCGCGCAGCAGGTTCACGGGCCACAGCCAATCGAGCGCAAGCCCGGCCGCAAGCGCCGCGAGCGCGATCAAGGGGGGCGGCGCAATCACGCCTGGCTTATCGGGGGTTGCCGACATGGTTCGGAGATAGGCGAGCGGGTCCGGCGGATCAATCACGCCAGGCGTTGGAGCGCGCGGCGGAGGTCGATGAACTTCGGTGAGTCGCAAAGCATCGTCGAAAGCGTTATTACTCGTCTATCGCCTGAGCGAGCGCTCGCCGCCTTCGCGGCTCAGCCTTCTCGATACACCCGTTCGCGCCGTTCATGCCGCTCCTGCGCCTCGATCGACAAGGTCGCGATCGGGCGTGCTTCGAGCCGCTTGATCGAGATCGGCTCGCCGGTTTCCTCGCAATAGCCGTAGGTGCCCTCCTCGATTCGGTGCAGCGCAGCATCGATCTTGGCGATCAGCTTGCGCTGGCGGTCGCGCGCGCGGAGCTCGATGGAACGCTCGGTTTCCGACGAGGCGCGATCGGCGAGATCGGGATGGTTTTGGTTTTCATCCTGCAGATGCGAAAGCGTCTCTTTCGCTTCTCGTAAAATATCCTCTCTCCAGGCCAGCAGCTTCTTGCGAAAATACTCGCGCTGCCGTTCGTTCATGAAAGGTTCTTTGTCGGTCGGCCGATAATGGCCATTCTTCTCCGGGCGCATGACACATTCACTCCCAACGCCAACTCCCTGGCTCAGCGACTTCTTCTCTGGCCGCCTAAGGTTTGCGGAGGTATATACATTCGTTACGACGCACTCACAACAAGAGAGTGAAATTTCTTCGGGCCGCGACTGCGGCCCCCGTGACCGAAAGCTTCAGCATGACGTGAGTTCCGGCCGGTCATCTTGGGCGGATCGAGCGCGATCATCCGGGTTTCGCGTTCGGCGCGACCCTATCCCGGCCGCCAAATCGTTGCAATCACCGGGTGCAGAGACGAAGACGAACGCTCGCGAATGCGCCTTCCGCATCGGCCGGCACAGGTAAAACGCTAGACCGTGACCTGGGTGCCGACCTCGACCACCCGTCCGGTCGGAATCTGGAAGAAGTCGGTCGCGTCGCTCGCGGATTTCGACAGCCGTATGAAGAGGTCGTCCTGCCAGCGGGGCATCCCGGATTTGGCCGCCGGCTTGAGCAGCCGGCGGGACAGGAAAAACGACGTCGACATGATGTCGAAATGCCAGCCCTGCTTGCGGGCGATGGCGAGCCCCTTCGGCACGTTCGGCGTCTCCATGAACCCGAAGCGCAGCTCGACCTTCTTGAACAAAGGCGACAGCTCCGTCATGCGCACCCGTTCCTCCTCGGATACGCGCGGCATGTCCGCCGTGGCGATGGTGAGGACCACATTGTGCTCGTGAAGCACCTTGTTGTGCTTCAGATTGTGCAACAGCGCGGTGGGCGCGGACTCCGGGTCGCTGGTCAGGAACACCGCGGTGCCCGGGACGATGTGCGGCGGTTTTTTCGTGAGATTGTCGACCAGCATTTCAAGCGGTATTTCGAGGTGGCGGGTCTTGGCGCTCAGCAGCCGCGTGCCGCGCTGCCAGGTGGTGATCATCAGCACGATGACGCCGCCGAACAACAGCGGCGCCCACGCCCCCTCCAGCAGTTTGAGCAGATTGGCGCTGAAGAAGGTCAAATCGACCAGGACAAACGGCGCCACCAGCGCGGCCGCGGCCCACGGCCCCCATTGCCACAGCTTCCAGATGACGACGAAAGCGAGCAATCCGTCGACCACCATGGTCATCGTCACCGCGATCCCGTAGGCGGAGGCGAGATGGCTCGAGGTCCTGAACAAGGCGACGAGCAATAACACGCCGACCAGCAGCGCGGTGTTCACGCGGGGAATATAGATCTGCCCCGACTGCGTTTCCGACGTGTGACGGATGGCGAGCCGCGGGATGAGGCCGAGCTGGATCGCCTGGCGGGTAATGGAGAAGGCCCCGGTGATGACCGCCTGGCTCGCAATGACCGTCGCCGCGGTCGCGAGCACCACCATGGGGATCAAGAGCGGCTCGGGCGCCATCCGGTAGAACGGGTTTTCGAGCGCGCTCGGGTCCGCCAGCACCATGGCGCCCTGGCCGAAATAGTTGATCACGAGAGCCGGAAAGACGAGCACGAACCATGCGGTCTGGATCGGCCGCCGGCCGAAATGGCCGAGATCGGCGTAGAGCGCTTCGCCGCCCGTCACGGCGAGGAATACGAGGCCGAGCGTGACGAGACCGATCATGGGATGCGCGATCAGGAACTTGACGCCGTAGAGGGGGTTGATCGCGGCGAAAATGTGCGGATCGTCGGCGAGATGCAGGAAGCCGAGAGCCGCAAGCGTGAGAAACCACACCACCATGATCGGGCCGAAAAACGCCGCCACCCGCGCCGTGCCGTGCGCTTGCACCGCAAACAGGCCGATCAGGATTACGATCGTGAGCGGCAGCACGGCGTGCTCGAATGCGGGGGTGACGATCTTCAATCCTTCCACCGCCGACAAGACCGAGATCGCCGGCGTGATGATCGAATCGCCGTAGAACATGGCGGCGCCGATGATGCCCAGCATGAAGACCGGCATGGTGCGCTGGCCGAGAGCGCGCGAGGCGAGCGCCATCAGCGAGAGCGTGCCGCCCTCGCCATTGTTGTCGGCGCGCAGCAGGATGAGAACATATTTCGCGGTGACGACGATGGTCAGCGCCCACAAGATGAGCGAAAGCACGCCGAGCACCGCGTCCTGCGTGATCGGCCCGTCGCCGACCGCCGCCTTCAGCGCCTCGCGAAAGGCGTAGAGCGGGCTCGTGCCGATGTCGCCATAGACGACGCCGACGCTGCCAAGCGTGAGCGAGAGGAAGCGCCTCCCGACGGGCTGGTCGGCGTGGTTGTTTGCGGGCATCGTCTCGGTTCGCAGGGGGGCAGCGCTTTGATCCATGGAACTGAGCCGAATGCTGTGCGCGGCGCGGCCGGGCTTATACCATCACGGGCACGCACCGTCAGGCCCAATCTTTGCGGTCGGCCGCGCAACTCCTTGAAGCGTGGATGGACATGGGCGCGGACAGGCGGGGGACAAGGCGTTCGGCAAGGGTTTTCAACGAGCAGGCCGCGCCGCGCTGCTCCTTATCGAACAAGCCCGAGGCAAAAACGAGCGGAATGTGCCTTCGACTGACGCATTCACGCATGTGTCACGCGTCGGTTTGCCGCAAG
>CAYGZV010000241.1:0-3447 GCA_964354425.1 uncultured Rhodoplanes sp.
ATTACCGGCAGCCCGCTGATTCGGTTGTCCAGCATGAGCTCGATCGCTTGGAGAACCGTCGCCTCGGGTGCAATCGAGATAATTCGGCTCGACATGACATCGCCTGCCCTCATCGCGGCCTCCGTGGCGTCTGCGGCCCCGCTACTTCACTAAATGAGCCACGGTGGCGCATTTTGATCCGGGTCAAGCGATGGCGATCAGCTCGGATCCGCTCTGACGGTGCGCAGCAGAGTCGTGATGCCCGCAGGAGTCGCGAGTCGACGCCGATTCCCTCCGTCCATTCGCGCCGGAGGGCTTCGATCGGCGTCTCGCGAAGGTCTACGTAGCCGGCTGGGCCTCGACCAGGTCTCCGCGTCCGGCACTGAGCTGGGCAGCGAGGCGGAACTGGCGGATGCGTTCGCCATGGATTTTGACAGTGTCGCCGTCGATGACGGAGGCAAAGCTAATGATGCGATCCTGCGCGGCCGCATTCGATGCGACGGACAGAGCGAGCAATAAGCCAATGGCAAACCGGCGCAAAGTCATGAGAACTCCGCGATCTCCTTGACGTGCATCAACGTGCCCAGCGGCATCCGTCGTGATTCTGACAGCATGATTGGTCCGACAGCAGATTTGATTTACGAGGCTGCAGGCGAGCCTGCCGGGCAAGAGCGCGACCTCATCGCCATTGTGGAGAGACTGGTCCGCGACTTGCAAGCGGCGCCGGGCGGGTCGGTCCATATCACGCCGGCCAGCCGGCTCGACCGCGATCTCGGCATCGACAGCATCGGCCGGGTTGAATTGATGCTGCGCATCGAGCGCGATTTCCGCCTCAGGCTGCCGACCACGGTGCTGTCCGAGGTCGAAACCGTGGCCGACCTGCTGGCGGCGGTCGAGCGCACGGCGATGCGATCCGGCCCGATGCATGCCGGCGCCACGCCAATGGGGCGGCCATTGCCGTCGGTGAGCGCGCCGGAACAAGCGCGAACCCTAGTGGAAGTACTGGAGTGGCACGTCGCCCAGCATCCCAATCGCGTCCACCTGAGCCTGCTAAACGATGACGGCGAGGTCGAAGGGACGCTGACCTATGCCGAGCTCGCCGCGGCGGCGCGTCGGGTTGCGGCCGGGCTGATCGCGCGGGATATCGAGCCGGACGACCGGATCGCGCTGATGCTGCCGACCGGCATCGATTTCTTCGCAGGATTTTTCGGCATCCTGTATGTGGGCGCCGTTCCGGTCCCGATCTATCCGCCGGCGCGCCTGTCGCAGATCGAAGAGCATATGCAGCGCCAAGCCGGGATCCTGCGCAATGCCGGCGCACGGCTTCTGCTGACGGTTCCGCAGGCGCTGAGGGTGGCGTCGCTGCTCCGCGGTCCGGTCGAGAGTTTGGAAGCGGTCGAAACCATCGCCCGGCTGGGCCGCGACGAGGCGACTACGCTGCGGATCCCGCGCGACGGCGGCGCGACCGCGTTCATTCAGTATACATCCGGTAGCACCGGCGATCCGAAAGGCGTCGTGCTCAGCCACGCCAATCTCCTCGCCAATATCCGCGCCATGGGAGCGGTGTTGCGCGCGAGTTCTGACGACGTTTTCGTCAGCTGGCTGCCGCTCTACCACGATTTCGGGCTGATCGCCGGCTGGTTTGGCTGCCTGTATTTCGGCGCGCAATTCTATGTGATGTCGCCGCTCGCTTTTCTGGCGCGTCCTGAAAATTGGCTATGGGCGATCCAGCAATTCCGCAGCACGATCACGGGAGCGCCGAATTTTGCCTTCGAGCTGTGCGTCAACAGGATCGAGGACGGTGACATTGCGGGGCTCGATCTGTCGTCGCTACGTGCGGTCGCCAACGGCGCTGAACCCGTCAGCGTCCCGACGCTGCGCCGGTTTACCTCGCGATTCGAGCGCTGCGGCTTCAAGCCGGAGGCGATGATGCCGGCCTTCGGGCTAGCGGAAAATGCGGTCGCGCTGACCATTCCGCCGCTGGGGCGGCGGCCGCTGATCGACCGCGTCAATCGCGCGGCGTTGGGCCAGGGCGGCTTCGCCGAGCCGGCGCTGTCAGACGATGTGAACGCTCTGGAGATCGTGTCCTGTGGGCGGCCGCTTCCGGACCATGAAGTCCGTATCGTCGACCCGCTGGGCCGGGAAGTGCCGGAGCGCCATGAAGGCCGCCTCGAATTCCGCGGCCCCTCGGCGACGTCCGGGTATTTCCGCAACGCTGCAAAGACGCAGGAGCTGTTCCGCGACGGTTGGCTCGACACCGGAGATCTCGCCTATATGGCCGGCGGCGAGGTGTTTGTTACCGGCCGGGTTAAGGACATCATCATTCGCGGCGGCCAGCACATCTACCCGCAGGAGATCGAGGACGCGGTCGCCGCCATTCCCGGTATCGTCAAGAACGGCGTCGTCGCGTTCGGCCTGACGGATCCCATCGCCGGCACCGAGCGCACCGTCGTCATGGCCGAGACGGCGGAAACCGACGGCGAGATCTGCGGCCAGTTCCAAGTCCGCATCCGCGCCGTCGTCATGGACATTCTCGGCGTGCCGCCGGACGACGTGATGCTGGTCCCGCCGCAGACCATCCCGAAAACGGCGAGCCTGAAGGTCCGCCGCGGCGCCGCGCGCGATCTGTATTCGAGCGGTCATGCCCTGGCGCCGCAGCGGGGCCTATATGTCCAGATCGTCCGGCTAGCCCTGGCAGCGGCAGGGCCGCGTTTACGTCAGACTGCGAAGCTAGCGGGCGAGACGCTCTATGCTGGCTGGTGGTGGCTGGTGGTGGCGATGACAGCCGCCCTGGGCTGGATGGCGGGCGTGCTGCTGCCGCGGCTTGACTGGCGCTGGGGCGCAATCCGCGCGCTGGCACGGCTAGCGCTGCGCGCGCTTGGCGTGCCCTTTTCGGTCGAGGGCCTCGATGCGCGGCAGCTGAGCGGCGCGGTCCTCGTTTTCAACCACGCCAGTTATGCCGACGCCCTGGTGGTCGCGGCGGTGGTTCCCGGCAACCCGGTCTATGTTGCCAAGCAAGAATTCGCCGGACAGTTCTTTGCGGGCCTGCTGCTGCGGCGGCTCGGGGTCTATTTCGTCCAGCGCTACGACGTTTCCAGCAGCCTGACCGATACGCAGTCTCTGACCGCGCTGGCCAGGGGCGGTCGCACGCTGGTGGTGTTCCCGGAAGGCACGTTCTCCCGCCGTGAAGGCTTGACGGCGTTCTATCTCGGCGCCTTCAAGGTCGCGGCGGAGGCCGGCGTGCCGGTCGTGCCGGGTGTGATCAGCGGCACGCGAACAATGCTGCGCGGGGACCAGTGGTTCCCACGCCGCTCCAACATCAAAGTGCATTTCGGCGAGCCGATTTCTCCGACGGGAACCGACTTCGCGGCAATCGTGCAATTGCGCGACCGCGTCCGTTCCATGGTGCTGCCCTATTGCGGCGAACCAGACCTGGGTGGCCTGGAACGAGCGGAGCAGCCGACTTAG
>CAYGZV010000242.1:0-2267 GCA_964354425.1 uncultured Rhodoplanes sp.
GCGAACGGGCTGACTGACAGCCGATTGACGGCGCACGGGCCCTACCCGCTCGTAATCGCCAATATCCTGCTCGAGCCGCTGAAAGGACTTGCGGCCGGCGTGGCGCGGCTGCTGGCGCCCGGTGGGCGCGCCGTCCTGTCCGGCTTGCTCCCGGCGCACGCGAACGCGGCGCTCGCGATCTACCGCTCGCACAGACTGCGCCTCGTGCAGCGGATCGTGCTGGATGGTTGGATAACGCTGATCCTCGCCCGGCCGCCGCGCGGCCGGCCGCCCCCTCCCGCGCGAAGCGCTGGCGTCAGTCGCCGATCGTGAAGGCGTTCGTCCGGTGCGTCTTGGCCTCCCGATCCAATTCGTCGAGCAGCGGACGATACTGTTCGAGCAGGGTTTCCACGCGGGCCATTCGCGCCCGGTAGAGCGCCCCGTAAGCGCGCGCGAGGAGGGTCTTCTTGCGGGGCTCCGCATCGGGAAGCGATGCGACGTAGTCTAGGCTGAGAAGGCTCATGGCGACCGTTCCTTTCGTGAACGAATCGCCCTCCTGCATTCCTCTCTTGTTTCTGTTTCCTGCGAGATAAGCCGCCATATCGTTAACAACTAGCTAGGATGAGGCCCTATGCACCGGCGCCGCCGGTCGCCGGACACTTTTGCTTCGGCCGTCCAAGCTGTTGAAAATTATCGTTCATTCCTTCCCGAGACGATGCACGATTGTTGCCAGGCCTGTCCAAAGCGCATGTCATCCATGCAAGACTGCGCTATCCAGATTGCCTGCCCCATTGCCGCGGGCCGGGCCGGTCAATAGCTTGAACCCGCATGACCGCGCGTTTCCAATCATTCGACGACGCATCGGAGCGGCCGGCCAGCGCCGCCCGGCTCGCCGCGCTGCGGGCGGAGCTCGCCCGGCGCGGCCTCGACGGCTGCATCGTGCCGCGCGCCGACCGTCACCAGAACGAATATGTGCCCCCCGCCGACGAGCGGCTGCGCTGGCTGACCGGCTTCACCGGGTCGGCCGGGGTCGCGGTCGTGTTCCCTGGGCGCGCTGCGCTGTTCGTCGACGGCCGCTACACGCTGCAGGCGCCCGAAGAGGTCGACACGGATCTGTTCGAGATCGTCCATGGGGTCGAGACGCCGCCGCACAAGTGGCTGGAGGCGAACCTGCCCGCGGGCGCGACGCTCGGCTATGATCCCTGGCTGCACACCGCCGAAGCGGTGGAGCGGTTGTCTGCCGCCTGCGCGAAGGCGGGCGGAACGCTCCTTCCCGCCGAACCCGACATGATCGACGCGATCTGGGCCGACCGCCCCGCCGAGCCGCTCGGCCCGATCGCGCCGCACGACCTGCGCTATGCCGGCGAGGCCGCGGGCGACAAGCTTGCGCGCATCCAAGCCGACCTGCGCAAGCAAAAGGCCGACGTGCTCGTCGTGTCCGATCCGACCGCGCTCGCCTGGGCCTTCAACATCCGCGGCGGCGACGTTGCGCACACCCCGGTGGCGCTCGCCTTCGCGCTCATTCCCGCCGACGGGCGTCCGTGGCTCTACGCGGACCCGCGCAAGCTCGGCAATGACGTGCGCAACGCGCTGCACGAGCTGGCCGAGACCGCGCCGCCCGAGGCGTTCATGCGCGAGCTCGCCGCGCGCGCCGCCGCCGGCGCGACCGTCCGCCTCGATCAGGCGACAGCGGCGCAGGCGATTTCGGTCGCCGTCGAGCAGGCGGGCGGCAAGGTCGTGCGCGGACCCGATCCGATCGCGGCGATGAAGACGCAAAAGAACGCGGCCGAGATCGCGGGCGCGCGCGCGGCGCATCGGCGCGACGGCGCGGCCCTCACCCGCTTCCTCGCCTGGCTCGACCGCGAGGCCCCGAGCGGCATGCGCACCGAAATCGATGCGGTGGAGGCGCTGGAGGATTTCCGCAGCGCGTCCGGCCTCCTGAAGGACATTTCCTTCCCCACCATCGCGGGGGCGGGACCGAACGGCGCGATCGTCCACTATCGGGTGACCCGCAAGAGCAACCGCCGGCTCGCGCCAGGCGAGCTTTTCCTCGTCGATTCCGGCGGGCAGTACGAGGACGGCACGACCGACGTCACCCGCACGGTCGTGATCGGCACGCCATCGGAGGAGATGCGCGAGCGCTTCACGCGCGTGCTCAAAGGCCATATCGCGATCGCCGACGCCGTCTTCCCGGAAGGGACGACCGGCGCGCAGCTCGACAGTTTCGCGCGCGCGTCGCTATGGGCGGCCGGCCTCGATTTCGATCACGGGACCGGGCACGGCGTCGG
>CAYGZV010000242.1:2367-3441 GCA_964354425.1 uncultured Rhodoplanes sp.
TGGCATTCCTCGCGCCAGATGCCGAGCGCCTCCTGCGCCGGGCGATCGGAAATCGAGAACACCACCGATTCCTTCGCCGCCGTGTGCGCGTAGCGCTTCCATGGCGGCACGACGAACACGTCGTTCTGCCGCCATTCGAGCGCTGCGCCGTCGACCGTGGTCGCGCCCTCGCCTTCGACGCACACGAAGATCGTGCCGTCGGTCGAGCGATAGTCTTCGCCCTTGAAGTTCTGCGGCAGCAGCGCGAGATGCGCGCCCATCGTCGGGAGCGCCCAGCCGCCGGTGACCGGATTGGCGTAGCGCACGCGCGCGCCGTGCCGCCGGTCGATGTCGCCCGCCGCCTTCAGGCGTTCGAGGATGGGCCGCGTGCGGGCATAGGTGTAGTTGATCACCGGGCTGCGCTTGAGGTGCACCGGCGCGCCGTCCGGCAGCACACCCGACCCGTAGAATTCCAGCGAGTCGCCGTTCTGCCGGCCGGTCGGCTGCGTCTCGCGCTCGAAGTGTTCGGAGAACGCCGTCTCGTAGAAATTGATCGTCGGCAGGTCGAGCACGTCGAGCCAGATCATCGGCTTTGCCGACGTGTTGCCATGGTCGTGCGCCGCCCAATTCGGCGTCAGCACGAAATCGCCGGGCGACATCACCGCCTTCTCACCGTCGACCGCGGTATAGGCGCCCTCCCCGTCCAGCACCAGACGGATCGCCGAGGCGGTGTGCCGGTGGGCGGGCGCGACCTCGTCCGGCATGATGAGTTGCAGGCCGGCGAACAGCGAACTGGTGATGCGCGATTGGCCGCGCAGGCCGGGGTTTTCCAGCACCAGCACGCGCCGCTCGGCCTCCTTGGCCGTGATGAGGTCGGCGGCCTCCAGAATCAGCGCCTTCGCTTCGGCGAAACGCCACAGCGCGGGCACGCATTTCGTCACCGGCTCGCGCGGGACAAGATCCTTCAGCTTCTCCCACAGGGGCGTCATGTGGAACGCGGAAATCTTGTCGTAATAGGCCTGTCTCGCTGCCTGGAGATTGTGGCGCGCCTCCGGGGCATCATGTGCGGTTGCAACCGGCATCTTGGTTCTCCGT
>CAYGZV010000243.1:0-1093 GCA_964354425.1 uncultured Rhodoplanes sp.
CCGGCGCGCTCAGCGCGTCATCGGAGTCGCACGGCGAACCGGCCGCGAAGTGAATTGTCCGTAATCGGCGCGGCTTGTCAGATTGAAGTCGACGTTCCGGCCGCCGCAATCCGCCGGCAGAAGCTGAACCAGGCTCCACTCCATGGTCTCGAAATACGCCTGATAGCCGGGCCATCCCTTGGCGTTTGAAAGCCAGCACAGCTCGGCCAGGCCGTCCTGGAGCAGCTCCTTGCACACGAGCCCGCTGCCATACACGCCGATCCTGTAGCCGGTTCCGCGGAGGCCCGCCTGCGCTTCGGCGAAATAGGCTTTGATGGTGGCGATCTCGCCGGCCGTTCTCCAGCCGCCGTCCACTCCGAAATAGATGGCGCTGCCCTTGGGCTGCGCGTTCTCCGCCGCCAGCGCGAGCGAACGCTCCGCATCCTGCCGGCCCCGCAGCGGGGTGAACGAGGCGAACTTGTTGTTGTTGTGCTGAAAGACGACGGCGATGTGGAAGCCATTCGCGATGATCAGGTCGCGTTCCCGCCGTCGCAGCGTCTTGCCCGGGAGCGTCTCGTCCTCGTGGTCGTAATAGCGGATGATCGTTTGGACTCCGACCGTTTTCATCGCGTCGAGGAAATTCTGGTTCACGCGCTGGGACAGGTCGACCGCCGCCGCTCCGCTGTTGGGCGCGCAATAATCTCGCGCCGCCGCCGCGGGCGCCTCGACGGGCAGGGCCGCCAGCGTCATGCTAAGATAGAGCGCCTGCTTCACGCGACCGCGAGTGATCGGCACGCGACCGGCGACCGTCAGCATGTGCATCGCGCAGGCTCCGTTACGAGACGTCGATCGGACAGCAACGCATGCGCAGCAGCGCCGCTCTCGGGGCCATCCGAATCGCCCTTTCGCAAGCTGAAAAACATGTACGCATGATCCGGACCTTAACGATGGAAAAATCATGGCGGCGTCTGGCCGCCGTAATTCTCGCCGTTCAGCTATGTCCGGCGATGTCCGCCTTTGCGGCCGCCAAACGGCTGGATGCGCTGGTTCGCGCCTATCCGGACTTTCTCGCCGGCCATGACGGGTCGAACCTCGAATGGACCGACGGCAGCCG
>CAYGZV010000243.1:1193-3374 GCA_964354425.1 uncultured Rhodoplanes sp.
AACTGGAGCGCATGCCGAGACTGAGGCGGTTCCTGCTTCCGAGCGCGGGGACGTTCAACTGCAGGACCGTGAGGGATACCGGGCAGCGCAGCATGCATGCATGGGGCGCCGCGATCGACATCAGCACTCGCTACGCCGATTACTGGCTGCTGAGCGCGCGGAGGCGCTACCGGAACCGCATCCCATGGCGGATCGTCGCCGTTTTCGAACGGCACGGATTCATCTGGGGCGGCAAGTGGAGCCATTTCGACACGATGCACTTCGAGTACCGACCGGAACTCCTGCGGCTTCGCCGCGCGGCGAGGTCGCGCGCGGCGCTTCCTTGAGAAACGGGCGCCGATCGGGTTCATGACGCACAGACGCGGCGCGGGCGTGCTCCCTCGTCGCTCCTGCCGCGAGCAGACCATCGCGCGCGCCGACGCGCCATCCCCGACTCCGGCGAGGTCCGCTCAGTGATTTTATGGCCTTGCGCCTCACGCCGGCACTGCCTAGGCTCCTTCCCAATCCGACATGAACGATCTGGGAGAACTCGTGAGGGTCAGCGCGTTGAGGCTCGGAGCGGCCCTGCTGCTGTTCGCTTTCCTCGCGCTCGGCCAATCTCCGGCATCCGGCTTCACCGAAATCGAGATCCGTCCGGATCGCGACGGCGCGGGCCCGAGCCACATCTTCCATCTGCACGGAAATGTGCTGGCGGTGGTCGATCCACTCGAGGGCGCGATCTCCGCCTATGGCGATACGCAAAACACCGCGTTGAAGGCCGCTTCCATGCCGGCCGGTTTCCGTCCGGGGCGGCTCGTGCGGCGGCCGGCGAGCGTCGTGATCATTTCGGAAGACGGAGCGTCGCGCATCGAGGTCGGCCGCGACGAGTCGCAATGGACGCGCCGCTTCGCCGCGGCCGCGCATGACCCGGGCGACGCGGCCTATCGAATCCCGCCGGTCGTGCGCACGCGATCAGGGCTGACGCTCAAGTCGTTCCGGGGCGCGCGCGCGCTGGCGATCCGCGCAATCGGCCCGCACTACCTCGCGAGCGCGCGCGAACTCGATCGCCTCGGCGATGGGCGGCGTTACGTGCTCTGGAAGGAGTATCATCTGAGCGAGCCGCCGCCGGACCAACCCGACGAGCAGACGATCAGGGTGAATGTCTATGTCGGCCGCTTTGAAAAGAACCGCAGGCTTTCCGGAATTGCGCCGCTGCCGGTCGCGGCCATGTCGCGCATCGGCTTCGATTACGCGACGATCATGCCCGACGGGACGATCGCGCTTCTCGCCAGCCTGACCGCATCGTCCGACAGGGCGGGCCCGTTCAAGATCTACCGCCTGCGCTTCCAGGCTCCGTCCGCGCGTCTGGCGGCGCTGCAGTCGGCGGCGGGACGCGCGCGCCATTGGGCGCTCCCCCCGCCGCTCTCCGACATGTTTGCATTCATCGTGCCGGGGGACGCCGCAATCCTTGACGGCGGCGACGACTGGCGGCCGGCCCCGCCGGGCGCAACCGCCGACGGCGCCTCGCTGACGCGCTCGCGCATGCGCAAGGCGATGGACGCGTATCGCGATCACCGCTGGACCCTGACCGACGAGAATCTGCGCAATCCGTGCGAGACGGAGATCGTGCCGGGACTTCCGATCGCCTGTCGCCGGCCGGATCGCTTCGTGTTTCCGCCGGAGCAGGCGCGGCGAGCGCGTCCGGCCGCCATGAGGGGGCTGCCTTACGACTGGGGCGGAACCGATTCGCTCGAGCGTTTCGACAGCAAGATCAGACAAGGCTACATCGCCGGCAATATCGGCGGGACCTTCTGGCATTCCGGCGCGCGCCGGGTCACGGCGGGCGTCGACTGCTCCGGGCTCGTCGCCAATGTGTGGCGGCTTGGCCGGCATGTTGGAACTTCCGCATTGGCGCAGCTGACCGAACGCGTTCCGGCGCTCGACCGCATGCGTTTGGGCGACGCGCTGCTGCTGCCTGACCACCACGTCGCGCTCTATCGCGAGCAGGTGAAACCGGACGGCGCGTCGCTCGCCCTTCGCGTCACCGAGGCGTCGAGCCGCTGCGGTTCGGTGTGCGACAGCGTTTACGAGATCGACCGTTTCCACGGCTACGCGCTGCGGCGGGCCAAGACGGTCACGCCGCGGCGTGACGCCGATTGGGCGATGCGACGGCCTTGACGATTGTTTCGCCCCAAGCGCCGC
>CAYGZV010000244.1:0-3372 GCA_964354425.1 uncultured Rhodoplanes sp.
TGCCACCTCGATTTTCCCGACTTTGCGCCCGATCTCGACGGCGTCGTCGCGCGGGCGGAGGCCGGCGGGGTCGGCCGCATGGTCACGATCTCGACCCGCGTGCGCCGGCACGACGCGCTGCTCGCCATCGCCGAGCGCTTTCCCTCCGTGTTCTGCTCGGTCGGCACGCATCCGCATCACGCCGCGGAAGAACGCGACGTGACGCTCGCCGAGCTGCTCGACCGCGCCGCGCTGCCTAAAGTCGTCGCGATCGGCGAGGCGGGGCTCGACTATTTCTACGAGCGCAGCCCGCGCGACGTGCAGGAGCGCGTGTTCCGCACCCACATCGCCGCGGCGCGCGAGAGCGGCCTGCCGCTCGTCATCCACACCCGCGACGCCGACGCCGACATGGCCCGCATTCTCGAGGAGGAAACCGGCAAGGCGAGCTTCGTCGCCGTGCTGCATTGCTTCACCGCCGGCCGCGATCTTGCCCAGCGCGCGATCGCGCTCGGGCACTACATCTCCTTCACCGGCATTCTCACCTACAAGAAATCCGATGAGCTGCGCTCGATCGCGGCGTCGCTGCCGCCCGACCGCATTCTAGTCGAAACCGACGCGCCCTATCTCGCCCCCAACTCCCGCCGCGGCAAGCGCAACGAGCCCGCTTTCGTGGCCGAGACGGCGCGGGTGCTCGCCGACACGCGCGGAGCGTCGCTCGATACGATCGCCCGCGAGACCACCGAGAATTTCTTCCGCCTGTTCGAAAAGGCGCCGCGGCCGGCCGCGGCGGCAACGGCATGAAGAAACGATCACCGGCGCTTAAGCATTTCGTCGCCAGGGCTCGGCGCGTTCGGGCTTCGCCGCGGCATTCCATGTATTGCGCGTCCCCCTCCCGCGGAGCTTCGCTCCGCTCCCTCCCCCGCTTGCGGGGGAGGGCCAGGGAGGGGGCAGCTGTCCAGCGTGGCTGGCCGCGGTCCGTGCGCGCGTGACGGGTCGAGGTGTTTGGAAGCTGGCATGACTCTTTCCGTCACCATTCTCGGCTGCGGCTCGTCCGGCGGGGTTCCGCGCCCGGCGCTCGGCTGGGGCGTCTGCGATCCGGACAATCCGAAAAACCGGCGGCGGCGCTGCTCGCTGCTGATCGAGCGGACCGGCGCGCAGGGGCGCACCCGCGTGCTGGTCGACACCTCGCCCGATCTGCGCGAGCAGCTCATCGACGCCGAGGTCGACTGGCTCGACGGCGTGCTGTACACGCACGAGCACGCCGACCACACCCACGGCATCGACGATCTGCGCGCGCTTTCCATGAAGCATCAGCGGCGGCTCGACGTCTATGTCGACGAGCCCACCTGGCGCGTGCTGTTCATGCGGTTCGGCTACTGTTTCGTCACGCCGCCGGGCAGCAACTACCCGCCGATCGCGCGGGAGCACCGCATCAAGGCGGGCGAGCCGCTCGCGATCAAGGGGGAGGGCGGGGCGATCCCCGTCCTGCCGTTCCTGCAGGACCATGGCGACATCCCCTCGCTCGGCTTCCGCTTCGGCGCCGTCGCCTATTCGAGCGATCTCGTGAACCTCCCGGAGGAGAGCGTCGAGGCGCTGGCGGGGCTCGACCTGTGGATCGTCGACGCGCTGCGCGACCGCCCGCATCCGAGCCACTTCAACGTCGATCAGGCGCTCGCCTGGATCGAACGGATCAAGCCGAAGCGCGCAATCCTCACCAATCTGCACAGCGATCTCGACTTTGAGGCGCTAAGGGCGCGTCTGCCGGCGCATATCGAGCCGGCCTATGACGGGCTGCGGGTGACGGTCTGAAACCAACGCGCGGCGGCGCGGCTCCGGTTTGCGGGCCAAAACCAGCGCTATCGCGCGTGCCCGCATGTGGAAATGGCTTCATCGCCGCCTTGCAGCCGAAAGCCGCGATGCGTAAGTAACCGCAAGCCGCCTTGAGGCCCTTGCCATGGTCGTCGTGCTCGATACCGTCAATGCGCCGCTCCGGCCGCGCCATCCCGAAAAGGCTCGGCGGCCCGACGCCCCTCTCGCGCCGAAGCCCGCCTGGATCCGCGTGAAAGCGCCGGTGTCGAGGGGTTATGGCGAGACCCACGCCATCGTGCGCGCGAACGGGCTGCACACCGTCTGCGAGGAGGCGGGCTGCCCCAATATCGGCGAATGCTGGGACAAGAAGCACGCCACCTTCATGATCATGGGGGACACCTGCACCCGCGCCTGCGCCTTCTGCAATGTCAAGACCGGGCTGCCCGGACCGCTCGACCCGGCCGAGCCCGAGCGCCTCGCAATGGCGAGCGCCAAGCTAGGGCTTGCGCATGTCGTCGTCACCTCGGTCGATCGCGACGATCTCGACGACGGCGGGGCAGGGCATTTCGCCGCGGTGATTCGGGCGATTCGCGCGCGCTCGCCCGCGAGCACGATCGAGGTGCTGACCCCCGATTTCCTGCGCAAGCCGGGGGCTGTGGCGACGGTGGTCGCCGCGCGGCCGGACGTATTCAACCACAATCTGGAGACCGTGCCGTCGCGTTATCTCACGGTGCGGCCCGGCGCGCGCTATTTCCACTCGATCCGGTTGCTGCAGCAGGTGAAGGAACTCGATCCGCTGATGTTCACCAAATCGGGCATCATGCTCGGCCTCGGCGAGACGCGGAACGAGGTGCTGCAGGTGATGGACGATCTGCGCTCGGCCGACGTGGATTTCCTGACCATCGGGCAGTATCTGCAGCCGACGCGCAAGCATCACGCGGTGGAGCGCTATGTCCCGCCGGACGAGTTCAAGGCGTTTGAAACCATCGCCTACGCCAAGGGCTTCCGCATGGTCGCGGCGTCGCCCTTGACCCGCTCCTCGCATCATGCCGGCGACGACTTTCAGCGCCTCAAAGCCGCGCGCGCGGCCAGGCGATAGTCGCGATGCCTCAGTTCAAGGCCAGACGCCGCGTGCGACATTCTGCGACCGACATGTTCGCGCTCGTGGTCGACATGGAGCGCTACCCCGAATTCGTGCCGCTTTGCAAAGACATGCGCGTGCGCGGGCGCACGCAGACCGCCGAGGGGGTCGAGGTCGCGACCGCCCGCATGACGATCGCCTACAAGGTCGTGCGCGAGTATTTCACCACGCGGGTCACCATGCACCGGCCCGAACTGTGGATCACGGTCGAGTATCTAGACGGGCCGCTGCAGGTCTTGTCGAACCGCTGGTCGTTCCGGCCGCTGGGCGAGCGGACGAGCGAGGTGGAATTCTACATCGATTACGAGTTCAAGAGCCGCATCCTGAGCGCGGTCATGGGGGCGGTGTTCGATGCGGCGTTCCGCCGCTTCGCCTCGGCGTTCGAAAAGCGCGCCGACGAAGTTTACGGGATCGGCGGCTCGCGCATCATCGCCTCCGGTTAG
>CAYGZV010000245.1:0-3354 GCA_964354425.1 uncultured Rhodoplanes sp.
TGCCGCCGCAGCACGCCGCGCTCGCCGTCCGCCGCGCGCGATCCCGTGCCGGTGATGACCAGCGCGATCCGGGCGCCGGCGGCCTGCGCATTGCGCACGAAGGCGAGCAGCGCCGCATGCGCCTGCGCCTGGGTCATGCCATGCAGATCGATGCGCGCATCGATCTGGGAATGGCCGCGCGCCAAGCGTTGCTTGTCGCGACGGGCAAGCAAAGCGAGCGCCGGCGCGGGCGCCGAGCCGGGGCGGTGCGGCCGGCTCTGTTCCAGCAGCTTGCGCGGCAGGCTGTCTTTATGCTCGCTTGCGCTCGGCGGCGTGAGCGGCGGCGGCTCGCTCGGGCCGACACCCGGCCGCAGCGGGCGCACCGCGCGTATGGCGGCCGCCCACAGCCGACGCTCGTCGTCGGTCAGCTTGCGTTTCATCGCCGATCACCTGCGAATCCTCAGCGTTCGACGCTACCAATAAACCGCCCTCGACCGGCGAATTTTTCGTGACGAAGCCGGCAGGGCCTTACGCTTGGCGCGGCGCACCGTATTGGTCGGCTTCTCCGGCTCGGGCGGCGGACGCATCTGCGGCAGCGGCATGCGCGCGCCCGCCGCGACCGGATCGATCTCGCGCGGCACCAGCATGGCGAACCGGCCCGCCTGGCGGATGCGCCCGGCCACGCGGCCGGCGTCGTCGCCTGCCCCGAAATAAAGGTCGGCCCGCGCCGGCCCGACAATGGCGGAGCCGGTATCCTGCGCGATCATGGTGCGGCGGAACGGATCGGTCGACCGCGCCCCCGCGAGCGGCAGGTCGGCGTCGATGAAGAACGGCGTCCCATAGACATGCAGCGCCCGGTCGACGGCAATCGACCGGCCGGGCGTGAGCGGCACACCCTGCCCTCCGGCCGGCTCGCGATCGTCGGTCAGCCCGACGATCCGGAAGAACACATAAGATCGGTTCTGCCGCCGCACTTCTTTGGCGTCTTCGGGATTGGCGATCATCCATTCGCGGATGCGCGCCATCGACATTTCCTCGCGCGGAATGATGTTGCGTTCGATCAGCACGCGGCCGACCGCCGTGTAGGGGTAGCCGTTGTGCGCGTCATAATTGATTCGCAGCATGACGCCGTCTTCCAGCCGAACCCGGGCCGACCCTTGGATCTGGATCGTGAGCAGCTCGGCCGGATCCTTGAGCCAGCAGACCTCCAGATGCTGCCCGTCGAGCGCGCCGTCCTCGATTTCGCCGCGGTCGAAATAGGGAACGCTGTCACCCCTGCTCGTGACGCGAACGACCCGGCCCCGGTTGGGAAAGCTCGCTTTGGGCGGAGCGCCCGGCGCGACCAGATCGGGTGGGCGTCGATACAGCGGGACGCTGAATGTGCGCGTCGGGAATCGCGAACCGTCTACGATCGGCTCGTAATATCCGGTCAGGAAGCCGGCGCTTTCCCCCAGTTTGGCGATCCGCAATGGACGGAAATTCTGCTCAAAAAACAGGCGCGCCTTGTCGCCGTCGCCCCGGAGCGAGCGGTCGGCGAGCGCGCGGCGGCATACCGAAACCAACGCCGGAAGAACGGGGCGCGTATCCTCCGCGGTCGTGCGCACGATCGGCCGGCAGCTCGCAAGGAACGCGGCGAACGCGCTCGCATGGTCGTCGACCGCCCAGTCGGGAAGATCGGAAAAATCGATCGGCTCGAGCTGCGAGTCGGGGATGCGCAGCGGTCCCGGCTCATTGAGCCGCTGCGGATCGGTGATCGGGGTTTCGGCGACTTGCCGCCCTAGTTTGGGCGAGGCGCGGCGCGCCTCGAGCGGGCTGGCCGCGCCCAGGATAACGGCCAACGCGGCCGCAAAACACACTCCGCGCAGCAGCAGCACGGCGCTCATTGCTTCCCCCGCGGAGAAAACTAATGGCCGGCTTCGGTCGCGACGAGCTTCCAGTTGGGATCGCGAGAGGACACGTCGCGGGCGAAGGTCCACACGTCGGTCACCTCGGTCACCTTTTCGGGGTTGCCGTCGACGACCTTGCCCGATCGATCGCGCGTCACGGAGATGAGCTGAGACACGAAGCGCAGCGTGATCTGGGCGGTCTTGGCGCGGAGTTCCGCTCCGATGATCTCGCAGGTGTCGATGGATACGAACCGCGTCTCCGCCTGATGATTCTGGGCCTCGCGCTCGCGGATGGCGGCTTCGAATCCGTCATACACTTCCTTGGAGAGCAAATTCTTCAGCGCTCGCCGATCGCCGTCGGCAAAGGCGGTCACGATCGTTTCGTAGGCGGCCCGCGCGCCGGTCAGAAAATGCTGTGGATCGAAACTCTTGTCCTGGGCGACGATGGCTTGCAGCCCGTCCGCGACAGGCGAGCCGGGCGGGCTGATGTCCTTCCAGCGATCGACCGGTTCGCTCGGCTCGGCCGGTTTGGCCACGCCGTCGGGGCTGCGCGGGGGAAGCGCAACCACCTTCTCGCTCGGCGCATTGCGAACCGCGTCGCGCGCCGAGAACGGGTCATAGGGCGGTCGTTCCCGGCCGGTTCGCTGGCCCAGAACGCTCCGCAGCCGCAAAAAGATGAATACGGCCAACGCCAAGAATATGATTGTGTAGATATCGAACACGTCTCACACGCTCTCACAGAGGTTAGGACGGATCGGCAAGCCACTTGGGGCCAACACGTGTCGATCACGCGGGTTCCGCTGCAGTGATCTAGGCACGCCTGCGTCTTCATTCTAGAGGCAGCCGCCGCTCGGACCACCTAATCAAGCTTATCCCACACAGCCTGCCTCGCCAACCCTCATCGCGCGAAAACGCAAGAAGCATGGTCGTGCTGCGGCGTCATCCGTCCGGCGGCGAGGCTCCTTGTCGCATCAGGGCGGCTGTGTTAGCCACAGCTTCGGCGCTTGGCGTCCGCTGGCGCGTCACCAGGAACGTGGCAAGGAGACCACATGTCCACGACCACAAATGGCGGGGATACGCCGGCCCGACCGCAACAACCCCCGGCGGGACCTTCGCTTAACGTCCTCGCCCAATTCGTTAAGGATTTCTCGTTCGAGAATCCGAACGCGCCGCGCGCGCTGATGCAGCCGCCGCAGCAACCGACAATCAGCGTGCAGATCAACGTCAATACCAAGCCGATGTCGAATACCGATTTCGAGGTCGAGCTGAAGCTGGAAGGCAAGGCCGAGGTCACCGGTTCGACCTTGTTCGGGTTCGACCTGCTCTATGCCGGCGTGTTCCGGCTGCAGAACATTCCGCAGGAAAACATCCCCCCGCTCCTGATGATCGAATGCCCGCGGCTGCTGTTTCCCTTCGCGCGCGAAATCGTCGCGAGCGCGGTGATCAATGGCGGGTTTCCGCCGCTCCTGCTCGATCCGATCGATTTCGT
>CAYGZV010000246.1:0-3352 GCA_964354425.1 uncultured Rhodoplanes sp.
CTGATGGTCGCCCATCAGCCCGCAATATCCAACGGATCAAGAAGCAAGAACATGACTAGCAATCGCGGACATCTGACTTTGCTCAGCATCTGCACCGCGATCCTCGTGCTCATTGCGCTTTATTACGCCCGGGCGGTGCTCGCGCCCGTGGTGTTTGCGTTGTTCGCCATCGCGCTTGTCTGGCCGTTGCAGGCCTATCTGCAGGCGCGAATTCCGAAGCTCGTCGCCGCAGCGATAACAATCGTGCTGGTGATCATCGTCGTCACCACGCTAGCGACCCTGATCGGATGGGGCTTTGGGCGGGCGGCCCGCTGGCTGCTTGCAGACCTGGCCCGCTTCCAGGCGATGTATCAGCAGGCGGCGGCTTGGCTCGAAGCCCATGGCTTCGTGATCACTGGCGTGTTCGGCGAGGTGTTTAACGGAAGCTGGGTCATCGCGATGCTGCAGCGGGTCGGATCGCGCCTGCAGGGGATACTGAGCTTCGCGATCGTTACGCTCATCTACATGCTGCTGGGGTTGCTTGAGGTCGATACGATGGCCGTCAAGCTGGGCACGCTGCGCAATCAGGCGATCGGCAGCAGCCTCATCACTGCGGCTGGCCAGGCGGCGGCTAAGCTGCAAAAATACATGCTGGTTCGCACCGTCATGAGCGTCATTACCGGCGCCCTGGTCTACGGCTTTGCCACCCTCATCGGGTTACCGCTCGCGGCGGAATGGGGCGTGATCGCGTTCGCGCTGAATTACATCCCGTTCATCGGCCCCTTCATCGCCACCATCGCACCGACGCTCTTTGCCTTTGCGCAGTTCGGATCGTGGGACATGGCACTCATCGTGTTTGTATGCCTGAACCTGATTCAGTTTATCGTCGGGAGCTACTTGGAGCCGCGCGTTGCCGGCAGCGCGTTGTCGATATCGCCGTTTCTAGTGCTGTTCGCGATTTTTCTGTGGAGCTTTCTGTGGGGCATCTCCGGCGCCTTCATCGGTGTGCCGATCGTGATCGCGATCCTGACGCTTTGCGAGCAGTATCCGGCCAGCCGGTGGGTTTCCGAGGTTCTGGCCGGCACGAAGCGCGAGGCAGCTTGATCTCCTGATCTGACGTCTCCCGATGAGCGAGATTCGCGCTCAAGCGTCTGAGCTGGGGGCGCCGGGAAGAGCTGCAACATCCGTTCTGACACCCGGAATCTCGATCCGCTGCGGCGGCAGGAGGTCAAGAAGCGGGGACTTCGATCCGCGCGCCAGGGTGTGAATGTAGAAGTATGTGGCGCGGTCGTCGGTCGAATTCATGACCTGCGATGGCGCCGAGACGATCCGCAAGCCACCGCATTCGCCGATCCAATCGATATGCCGATGGCCGTGCATGACCACAGCGCCGGGTGCAATCTGCTGCAGACGACGCACGAACCAGGTCCCATTGATCAGCGCCGTCCCGATGCGCTCGGACAATTGCTTCACCGGCCGGGGATACTCGGATGTGTGGTGATGCAAACCGATCAGCCAGCGCGCGGAAGGAAAAAGTGAACATGCGATTTCGACACCTCGCATTTCGTCGGCCGATACCAGCCCGAGCGCATTGGTGAAGGAGAAATGCGTCTCGGCATTCGAATTCAACAAGATGATGCCGAGGCCGTCCGCGGCCTGTGGTGGTCGTACCAGAGGAAACAGCTGGGTCCATAGCTCCGCGACCGGGCGCGACAGCCGCAACGATCCTTTGTCCGCGAAAGTCGCAATCGCCGCTCGGTGGGGCGCAAGCGCCTCGTCAAGCGTCGGGCCGAGGGTCTTGCGCGCAAGATCGACGAGATGCAGCCGGGCCGTCTGGAAAGCCGCCATCGCTGAAATCACGCGCGCCTCGCGCAGGCGCTTGTTGGGACTGAACGGCATTTCCAGGCGGGCGGGATTCGCCCGGTCGACGACATTGATGTCGTGATTGCCGGGCAGAATAAGCATGCTTTCGGCAAGCCTGGGATAAGGGGCAAGCGCCGCGAATAATTCCGCCCATTCGGCAGAACGCCCCGCGTCGGTGATGTCGCCGGTGACAAGTATCGCGTCGAGCGGCTCGGCCGTATGAATCGCGTCGAGACGCGCAAAGAGCCGTTGCAGACGTTCGTTTCCCCGCGGACCGGCGCGGCCGCTTTCGATCCGAAATCCGTAACGCTCGCCCACGGTATGAAGGTCGGAGAGATGAGCAACCCGCCACGTGCGCAGGATATCGGCGTCCTCTGGCGCAGCTCTAAGACTGCGCAGCGGACTCATGACGGCGTCAGCAATGCCCCACACGAGTGCAGCGACGGCGAAGTAACCCGCCATGACGACAAAGCTGTTGGCAGCGGCGATGGTGACGAACTGCCGCACTGACGCAAGATCGGCGAAGGTTCCGACCCACTTGGTCGCCGGCCACATCAACAACACCACGACGACGATGGGAACGAAAATTGCCAGACCCGCTACCGCGGCCATTCTCGCACGCAAGACTCCGCGCCCCTTGACGCTCACGTTGGCAGGCAGAAGTTTCTCAGCAAAATGGCGCAGAAGTTCGCGGACCAGTGCATAGGCGGGCTGCACAGCAATAGAATTGAGCGACCAGAAGCTCTCCTCGACTATCCGCAAGAGACGGCGTCCGCCAAACCAAGTGACCGCGAGGATCGCGGCAAATAGCAGCAGCGAGCCGATGCCGTACAATGCATAAGCCGCTTTGCTCGACGCGGTGGCGATCCAGATCGACAGGGCCAGCGGTGCGGTACCGATCAGCACCGCCGGGCCGCCGACTAGCAAGACCCAGACAACGACCAGCTTGGGCAGGCTAATCTCGGCCAGCAGACTGCCGGCGAGCGACAGCATCGATCGCTGCTTGGTACTCGACGCGTCGTCCTCGGCGTCGCCGCGCCGTGGATCGATGACGAAGGTCATGCCCGGCTCGCCACGGCATTTCTCCAGAACACATACTGAGACGGTTTAGTGATGCCGCAGAATGCGGTGGAAGTCGACTGGGGACTTACTCACAGCCATCCCGATCAACAAAATGCGCCGCCGGAAGCCGTTTCCCGCGCCGTAGCCGACACGGCCACATCTGCGACAAAAGCCGGCGCCCAAGAAGGCCGCGACATGGTGGTGTCGGGAAGTTTCCTCCCTCATTCCCAACGCCTTCGGGCAGAACGTTCTGAAGGCGTGCGGCACGTGCTCGTCGCCTATGCAGCGCGGGACGCTTGCCCCGCGCGTCCAGCCCGAGTTGACCACCGCGCGCAGCGGCTCATTGTTGATGAGAATGACGTCCGCCTCGTCTACGATGATGGTCGGCTGCCATAGCTCAATGCTGCGAAATAAGGTCGCTTCGCTGATCTCGACGCACAGCAGCGCG
>CAYGZV010000247.1:0-3344 GCA_964354425.1 uncultured Rhodoplanes sp.
GCGGCGCGGCGGTCAATCGATCTCGGCCCTCATCACGCTGCGGACAATCGAGCGCACCTCCGAGAACGTCTTGATCACCGGCGTCATGACCCCGTGCAGCCGCTGTTTCCCGAGCAGCATGTCGTGCAAGGCGAGGTAATCCATCCCGGTGTTGAGGAAGCACGCGATCGCGTCCTCCGGCGTCTCGACGATCGGCTCGCCCTTCACGTTGAACGAGGTGTTGACCAGAACCGGCACGCCGGTGATCGCCTCGAATTCCTTAAGCAGCCGGTACAGCCGCGCGTTCTGGTTTTCGCGCACCGTCTGGATGCGGGCGGTGCCGTCGACATGGACGATCGCCGGAATCCTGTCCTTCCATTCCGGCCGCACGCGCTTGACCAGCAGCATGTAGGGCGATTCCTCCGCGCCCTCGAAGACCTCGTCGACGCGCTCCGCCAGAATGACGGGGGCGAACGGGCGGAAGGCCTGCCGGTGCTTCACCCGGCTGTTCAGCTTGTCCTTCATCTCCGGCCGGCGCGGATCGGCGATGATGCTGCGATTGCCGAGCGCGCGCGGCCCGAATTCGGAGCCGCCCTGAAACCAGCCGAACACATGGCCTTCCGCGAGCAGCTTCGCGGTCTCCGCGCAGATATTCGCGCAATCGGTCGTGACCGTCCGCACGCGGACCAACGGCTTGTTCGCGGCCGCGCGCGCCACATCGTCTCTATAGGGCCTGCCGAGAAAGGCGTGGTCCATGACGAAGGAGCGAGGCTTTTTCAGTATCTCAAGATAGCCGTAATAGGCGCAGCCGATGGCGACGCCGTCGTCGCCGGCGGCGGGCTGAACCCACACATTGTCGAACCCGGCCTCGCGCTGGATCCGTCCATTGGCGACGCAGTTGAGCGCGACGCCCCCCGCCATGCACAGGTTTCGTGCGCCGGTCGTCTCACGCAGCCACTTGGCGCGTTCGAGCAGCACCTTCTCGGTGTCGTCCTGCACCCGCCAGGCCATGTCCTCCCAATGCTTCATGGACGGACTCGCTTCCCACTTGCGCTCGCGCTCCACCAGCCACGGCTTGTCGAAGTCCAAACCCCATTCGGGGAAGACGAGCTCGCCGTCCTTCATCTCGACGAGCGGCTTGAACGCGTCCGGACGGCCATAGGGCGCGAGGCCCATCACCTCGCCGCACTTGTTCCAGTCGGCGAAAATATAGCTCGAAACCCGGCTATACATCGCCCCCAGGCCCGGCATGTAGAAAAATTCGTCGCTGAGAAACCCCCGCACGGGGTCGAGCCAAACCTTTTTCAGTGTTTCAAGCCGCGTTCCTTCAAAGCGGTAATAGCTTTCCGACTCGCGCGCGAGCGGATTGACATTGTCGGTCGGCTGACCCGGCTCGGTAATATCGGCGCAGTAGTTGCCGACGCCGTCCACCACCATCACCACCCCCTCGGAGAACGGGCAGGCGGCGAAGGCGCTGTAGGCGTGGGCGATGTGATGCGAGACCGTGACGATCTTGTTCGAGTGCGAAAGATATAAAGGGTTCTTCGACGCCTGCCGGCGCTCCTTGTCGTTCATTATTTCCGGCACGTCCTGGTGCACCATGCGGACTTCCAGGTCGTCGACGGGCAGAACGTAGCAGTTGCGCACAACGAGATCGACATCTTCTAACGAGATGCATTCGGCGTTGAGGCAGTAATCCACCACTTCCTGGAAGAAGCCGGTGTCGTGCTTCTGGCGGGTGATCCGCTCTTTGTTGATGGCGAAAGCGATCTCGCCATCGCGAAGCAGGCATGCGCTCACGTCGTGATCGTATGCGTTTATTCCGAGAACGTAGACGTGCTTTTTTTCCATCGGATTCTTCTGCTAACCCGGTTTTCGGCCGGTGCGCATTTCGCGCCAGCGGTAATCAGGGGTGCAGTTGACCCCTGCTGGCGCTTAAACTAACGTTGCCGATCTGGGAATGACAAGGAGGCAATATGAATGAGATAATTGCCGCGAGAGCGAGAGCCCTGCTGGTGCGTGGCTTGGCCGTGGCGGCGGTGGTCTTGACCTACGCTGCGGGAAGCGTCGGGACACAGGTTCTCAGCGCTGTCGGGATATCGAGTCTCGCATTGACGTCGTCCGTGGCCCCGGCGGAAGCCGGTTGGCGGCGTCGCAGATGGCGGAGGCGTCGCTGGCGCCGTCGCTGGTGAGTAACCAGGCGTCGCAGCGGAAATCGAAAACGATCACCCGGGCGCAATGCGCTCGGGTGATTTCTTTTGGCCGGAGTTCGATCGGTCCTGCGTTCGCGCTAACGACACCGCCCCGACAGGGTAGGGGAGCATCGGCAACGCGAGGGATCGTGCATGTTGCGTGCGGAGAAGCGGGCCCGCGCACGCGAATGTGAACAGCGTCCGGACATCGTCGCCGACGTAAACCGCGAGCCTCACCGACCTCAAAAAAAACTGCGTTCAGCAAACAGCGTCATCGCAACGCAGCAAATGCGCGCGACTTTGACATAGCCCAAATGGATTGCGGCCGGCTCCTTGGGGAAGAGCCGGCCGCGCGCGAACCCGGTCGTGAGACGGAGAGGGTGGGGACGTGACCGGTTTCGCGGAAACCCTTCGCTAACCTAACTTGATTGGCGTTTGCTCTTTGTGAGCAAACGCGGCCGTCCGGTTCACCGCGAGGCGGTGGTTGCGACCGCAGGCCGCGAATCTTCGAGGGCGACCCAGGTGTTCGGATCGGACTGCGACTGCCGCTTCACGAAGCGATAGCCTGTCTGCGTCCATGGCAGGACCTGCTCCGCCTGGTTGTCGAGCACGAACTCGCCATTGTCGGTCTTGACCGTCAGCACGGCGTGCCCGTCATCCTTGTCGTCGCGCACCACGGTGATCAGCAGCGCTTCGCGCGGCCAGCCGGCGGCGATCAGCATGCGGCGCTTGAGGAGCACGTAATCCTCGCAGTCGCCGTAGCCGTCGGCCGGGTACGACCATTTCTCGACCACGCCCCAATGCTCCATGTCGGTGAGGGGACGGATGCTGTCGTTCACCCAGCGATTGATGCGCTGGAGATCGCGCCAGGCGCGCTCGGTCAACACTGCGTCGCGTGAAGCGGTTGGCTTCGCCGCGCATTCGCGCGGATGCTCGACGCAGAAGGATATCCAGCCGATCGGCGCACGGGCAGCCTCGCCGACCGAAACGTAGAGCGGGCGCTCCTGCGCCGCGCCGGGCAATGGCGCGGAGGCGAGCGCGGCGACACTCAACAGGGCCGAGGCAATCCATCCAAGGCGCATTTTCATTGTCGACCCCTCCCGTCTCTCAGGGTCGACCTTCGCAGATAAACTTTGCGCCGCCGCTAAATTGATCCATTCAAATTGAAACAAA
>CAYGZV010000248.1:0-3307 GCA_964354425.1 uncultured Rhodoplanes sp.
ACTCCGCCGCTGCGCGCCGGCTCGCCCGCTGCAGCGCCGCCCATACCGCCTGAGGCGTCGCCGGCATGGCAATATCCTCCGTCCCGATCGCGTCGGTGACCGCGTTCATGACCGCCGCCGGCGCCGCGATCGCGCCCGCCTCGCCGCAGCCCTTGATGCCGAGCGGATTGGAGGGACACGGCGTCACCGTGGTGTCGACCACGAGCGGCGGCAAGTCCTCGGCGCGCGGCAGCACGTAATCGCTGAGCGAGCCGTTCACGAGCTGGCCGGTCTCGTCATAGACGGCGTGCTCCATCATGGCCTGGCCGATGCCCTGCGCGATCCCGCCATGCACCTGGCCTTCGACGATCATCGGATTGACGATGAGGCCGAAATCGTCGACGGCGGTCCAGCGCACGATCTGCGTCGCTCCGGTCTCGGGATCGACCTCGACCTCGCAGACATGGCAGCCGGCCGGGAAGGTGAAATTGGTCGGGTCGTAGAACGCCCCCTCCTTCAGCCCCGGCTCCAGCTCGGCGCCGGAGAATTTGTGGGCGATATAGGCGTTGAGCGCGACCTCGCCGAACGCCGCCTGCTTGTCGGTGCCGGCGACCGTGAACTTGCCGTCCTTGAACACGATGTCCGCCTCGGCCGCCTCCAACAGATGCGCGGCGACCTTCTTCGCCTTGGCCTCGACCTTGTCGAGCGCCTTGGCGATCGCCGACATGCCGACCGCGCCCGAGCGCGAGCCATAGGTGCCCATGCCGAACTGCACCTTGTCGGTGTCGCCATGCACGATCGCGACATTGTCGATCGGAATGCCGAGCCGCTCGGAGACGAGCTGCGCGAAGGTGGTCTCGTGCCCCTGGCCGTGGCTGTGGCAGCCGGTGAGGACCTCGACCGTGCCAGTCGGATTGACCCGCACCTCCGCCGATTCCCACAGGCCGACGCCCGCGCCGAGCGAGCCGACCGCCTGGCTCGGCGCGATGCCGCAGGCTTCGATGTAAGTCGACAGGCCGATGCCGCGCAGCTTTCCGCGCCGCGCCGCCTCGCGCTTGCGCTCGCCGAAACTCTGATAGCCGGCAAGCTCGAGCGCCTTGTCGAGCGAGGCGCGATAGTCGCCGCAGTCATAATTCATGATCACCGGCGTCTGGTGCGGGAACGCCGTGATGAAATTGCGCCGGCGCAGCTCGGCCGGGTCGATGCCCATCTCGCGCGCGGCGACCTCGATCAGGCGCTCGACCACATAGGTCGCCTCCGGCCGCCCCGCCCCGCGATAGGCGTCGACCGGCGTCGTATTGGTGTAGACGGCGTCGACCTCGCAATAGATCGCCGGGATGGCGTACTGGCCCGACAGTAGCGTCGCGTAGAGATAGGTCGGCACCGACGACGAGAAGGTCGACATGTAGCCGCCGAGATTGGCGATCGTCTTGACCCGCAGGCCGACAATCCTGCCCGTCTCGTCGAGGCCCATTTCCGCATGGGTGACATGGTCGCGCCCATGCGCGTCGGCGAGGAAGGCCTCGGTGCGGTCGGCTGCCCATTTCACCGGTCGCCGCACCTTCTTCGCCGCCCACAGGCAGGCGACCTCCTCCGGATAGATGAAGATCTTGGAGCCAAACCCGCCGCCGACATCGGGGGCGATGACCCGCAATTTGTGCTCGGGCGCGACACCGATGAAGGCCGAGAGCACCAGCCGCGCGACATGCGGGTTCTGGGTCGTGTTCCACAGCGTGAAACTGTCATTGCCGGAATCGTATTCGGCGATCGCCGCCCGCGTCTCGATCGCGTTGGGGGCGAGCCGGTTGTTGCGCAGATCGAGCCGCGTCACGCGCCGCGCGGCGCGGAGCGCCGCGTCGGTCGCCTGCGCGTCGCCAAGATGCCATTCGAAGATCGTGTTGTTCGGCGCGACCGCATGGATTTGCAGCGCTTCGGCCGATTGTGCGGCCGCCGGATCGACCACCGCCGGCAGCACGCCGTAATCGACCGCGACCTTCTCGGCTGCGTCGCGCGCCTGCGCCAGGCTTTCGGCGACCACGATCGCGACCGGCTCGCCGGCATAACAGACCTTGCCGCTCGCGAGCGCCGGATGCGCCGCCATCTTCATCGGCGAGCCGTCCTTGGAATGAATCATCCAGCCGCAAATGAGACTGCCGAGCTTGGCGGCGGCGAAGTCCGCGCCGGTGAGGACGGCGAGCACGCCCGGCATCGCCGCGGCCGCGCTCGTCTCGACATGATCGATGGTCGCGTGCGCGTGCGGCGAGCGGACGAACACCGCGTTGGTCTGGCCCGGCCGGGCGATGTCGTCGGTGTATTGGCCGCGCCCGGTGACAAAACGGAAGTCCTCCTTGCGTCGGACCGATGCCCCGAGGCCTGTGGCGCTCATGGCCCAAAACTCCTTGCCAGCCTGTTTCCTCTGCAAGGGCCGCTCTTGCCGGCGGTCCGTCGCTCTCGTTATTCGGCGGCTTGCGGGACCGCGCCGTCCGCCGCCATCGCCCGCGCGCCGGCCGCGATCGACTTGACGATGTTGTGGTAGCCGGTGCAGCGGCAGAGATTGCCGTCGAGCTCTTCGCGGATCGTGCGCTCGTCGAGCTCGTTGCCCTTGCGGCGCACGATGTCGATCGCCGTCATGATCATGCCCGGCGTGCAGTAGCCGCATTGCAGGCCATGGTTCTGGCGAAACGCTTCCTGCATGGGATGCAGCGTGTCGCCCGGCGCAAGTCCCTCGATGGTGAGCACGTCGGTCCCGTCGGCCTGCACCGCCAGCATGGTGCAGGACTTCACCGCCTTGCCGTCCACATGCACGACGCAGGCGCCGCATTGCGAGGTGTCGCAGCCGACATGCGTGCCGGTGAGCCGCAGATTGTCGCGCAGGAGCTGCACCAGCAGCGTGCGCGGCTCGACCTCGGCGCGGACGGGCTTCCCATTCACCGTCAACGAAACGGCGGGCATTGGCGCGCCTCCTTGCTGCGATCCATTTTCTGATCGTCGCGGAACGGACGCCGCCGCCGTCAATACCCGGCGAGCGCGTCTATCGCATCGCTCTTTAGAACAACTGTGACCTGCCGCCGCCGCGCTGGTCAAGGGCGCCGAACCGCTCATGCGCGCATCGAGTGCAGCCGCTCCTGCGGCGCAGGCCGCCAAGCCGCGGCCGGCAGAGCGCGCGAGGCCGGAACGCCGGACGCAGCCTGCGACGCATAAGCGGTTTGGCGTTTGTCGTTGCATCCTGGTATAGCGTCGCTAACTATCGATCCAGCCGGATCGGGCCCATCCCGATCCGCGCAAGGCCACGTGGCGGAGTGGTTACGCAGCGGTCTGCAAAACCGTT
>CAYGZV010000249.1:0-3306 GCA_964354425.1 uncultured Rhodoplanes sp.
TTTGTTCGGCGGAGACGGGCGGCGCTAAGGCGGCAAAGCCGGATCGACGCCCTCGAATGCGACCTTGCGACGCAGCGCCTTGATCGAAAACGCGAAGCCTCCGATCACGTCGACGAAGGCGGTCACAAGCAGCAGAAAGAAGGTCGCCGTCGCCGCTTCCTTCACGAGCAGGAACTCGGCCAGCATGGCGAGGAACAGCAGCAGCGACAGCAGATGATCGACGATGCTGCGCCGCGCCGCCTGGATCGACTTGACCACTTCCAGAAACAGGATGAACACCGCGATCGCGACGACGAGGTCGCCGAGCGTCAGGGTCCAGATCGCCTGCGACATCATTTTGACCTGGGCGAGCGGCTGCGCCCAGTCGAGTCCCGGCAGCAGGAAAGCGATGATGTTGTAGATGGCGAAGGGAATGATGAGCAGCGGCACCCCCAACAGGAACATCGCCGTCTCCTTCCGTTTCGCTCCGGGGGCGCTGGCTTTCGGGGGTGCTGGCCTTCCGGCCCGCCGAGCCGCCCGGGCGACTTACTCTTCGGTCTTTTTCTTGAGGACCTGGCGGCCGCGATACATGCCGGTCTTCAGGTCGATATGGTGCGGACGGCGAAGCTCGCCCGAGTCCTTGTCCTCGACATAGGTCGGCGCCTTCAGCGCATCGGCGGAACGACGCATTCCGCGCCTGGAGGGCGAAGTCTTTCTTTTCGGCACGGCCATGGCATCAGTCTCCTCGATCGAAGGTCGCGCAGCCGCGCGCCGAAAACGCCCATGCGTTGTGGAAGACGCGCTTATAGAGCAAGCGCGCCGCCGAGGCTAGTGTTGCGGCACTTTCAAAAGGGTCACATTGCCTTGGTGCACTGGATCGGCGTGGAACCGACGCGCTGCTGATCCGACCTCCCCCTGGAAGGGGGAGGTCGGCGAGCGAAGCTCGCCGGGAGGGGGTCAACCTCACGCGACCCCCACCCCGACCCTCCCCCTTTCAGGGGGAGGGAGCGCGAAACGCACTTCCTTGAGAAGACAAGCGTTAGCGTCACAACGCTAGGGGCGGGGCCGCGGCGCGAGGCAGCCGGTGAGCTGCGCCACAGCCGCGCGCCGCTCGTAAATGCCGGCGAGCCGGCGCAGTCCTGGGCCCGGCCGGCCGGGATCGCGCTTCATCGGGTTGGGCAGGGCGCCAGCCAGCATCGCGGCCTCGCGCGGGCTCAGGTTGCGCGCCGACTTGCCGAACGCTCGGCGCGCCGCGGCTTCCGCGCCGAATTCGCCATTCGGCCCCCATTCCGCGACGTTGAGATAGATTTCGAGAACGCGCCGCTTGCCGAGAACGAGATCGAGCCAAAGCGCGAGCGGCGCTTCGAGGAGCTTGCGCAGGAAGCTGCGTCCCGGCCACAGAAACAGGTTCTTCGCCGTCTGCTGCGACAGGGTGGATGCGCCGCGGACCTCGCCCAGCGTCTCGGCATCCTCGATCGCGTCGCGGATCTCGGCGAGATCGAGCCCCGGATGGCGGCAGAAGCGCGCGTCCTCGGCGGCGATGACCGCGGCCGGCAGGCTTGCCGCCATTGCGTCGAGAGGAATCCAAAGGCGCTCGACCCGTGCGCCGGTCGCCCACCGCGCCAGCATCAGGGTCGAGACCGGCCGGCCGAACAGATAGAGCGGCGCGAGCAGGTAGGGCAGAACCAGGAGGCCGATTAGCCCGGCGGCGATGAACTTGATCGCGCGAAGCCAGGCGGGTCGGCGGGATTTCGGGGCGGGAGCCATGCGCGCCATCTTAGCCCGGCGCCGGCGCGCGCGTCCTTGAATGCGGAGCAGAGTACGCCCAGTTTGGGGCGATGACGGCGACGGTTCATTACGAAACCTTCCTGTCGCTGCTGGCGGTGCTGGCGGCGGTCGCACTGCTCGCGCGGCGGCTCGACACCGCGCCCTCGATCCTGCTCGTGGTCGTCGGCGTCGCGCTCGCCCTCGTTCCCGGCATTCCGCCGGTCGAGCTGTCGCCCCAATTCGTGCTCCTGGTCGTGCTGCCGCCGCTCATCTATTCGGCGGGCGTCGCAATGAGCTGGCGCGAGTTCCGCTTCAACCTGCGGCCGATCGCGCTGCTTGCCTTCGGCTGTGTCGTCTTCACGACCTGCGCGGTGGCGGCGGCGGCGCATTATCTGCTCGGGCTGCCCTGGAGCATCGGCTTCCTCCTCGGCGCCATCGTATCGCCGCCCGATGTGGTCGCGCCGCTCGCGCTGGCGCGGCGGCTCGGCCTGCCGCGGCGGCTCATCGTCGTGCTCGAAGGGGAGGGGCTCGCGAACGACGCGACCGCGCTCGTCCTCTATCGCTTCGCGGTCGCCGCCATCAGCACCGGCGCGTTCTCGTTTCCGGAAGCGGTGGGCACGTTCGGCGCGATCGTGGTGGGCGAGATCGCCTATGGTCTCGGCGTCGGCTGGGTCAGCCTGCGCCTGCGCAACTGGGCGCGCGACCCGCGCGTCGAGATCACGCTGTCGCTGATGACCCCCTATTTCGCCTATTGGATTCCCGAGCATCTCGGCGGCTCCGGCGTGCTCGCGACCGTCGCGGCCGGGCTCTATGTGAGCTGGAACGGCCCGCGGCTGATCTCGGCGGCGACGCGGTTGCAGGGCATCTTTTTCTGGGACTTCCTCATCTATCTCATCGAGGGCTTCGTGTTCCTGGTCACCGGGCTGCAGGCGCGCACGCTGCTCGAACGCATCAGCGCGACATCGCTGCGCGAGCTTCTGCTCGCCGTCGTGGTGACGACGGTCATCTGCATCCTCGCCCGGTTCGTCTGGGTGTTCCCGGCGACCTATCTCCCGCGTCTGCTCGTTCCGGCGATACGGCGCCGCGACCCCTCGCCGCCGTGGCGGATGCCTTTCATGCTCGCCTTCATCGGCATCCGAGGCGTGGTGTCGCTTGCCGCCGCCCTCGCCATTCCGCTCACCGTGCAGAACGGCGCGCCCTTTCCCCATCGCGACGACATCCTTTTCATCGCCTTCGGGGTCATCATCCTCACGCTGGTCGGCCAGGGCCTGCTGATGCCCGTGGTCGCGCGGTGGCTGCGCCTGCCGCAAATGGCGGCGCGTGAGGGCCACGAGGAGAAGGAGGCGGAACTGCGCGCGCGGCGCCAAGCGCTCGCCGCCGCCGAGCGCCGACTGCAAACGCTGGCGGGCGCGTCCGAGCTCAAAGCGCAGGTGGCGAAGCTTCTGAGCGCGCGCAACCACCGGCGGACGCTCGGGCTGCCCAAGACGCTTGCGGACGGCTTCGAGACCGCGGCGACGAGCGCGCAGCTTCAACTCGAGCTGATCAGGGCCGAGCGCGACT
>CAYGZV010000250.1:0-3278 GCA_964354425.1 uncultured Rhodoplanes sp.
CCGCCCCGCCGCCGCCCGCGACCGGCGGCCCCGCCTCGCCCAGTTCGCGGCGGCCCTGCGCGACCAGCGCCGCCGTCGCCGTCTCGATGTCGCCCTGCAGTCGCCTGAAGAAAACGCGGCGGTTGACCCCGGGCGGGATGGGATCGAGCACGTCGACCCGGATCGTGCCGGGGCGGCGCAGAAACCCGCGCCGCTCCCAGAACAGGCCGGAGTTGAGCGCGACCGGCAGGCACGGCGCCTGCCCGCCGGCATACAGGAACAGGATGCCGAGCTTGTAGCTCGGTTCGGCGTCGGGCGCACGCCGCGTGCCTTCCGGAAAGATGATGACCTGCCGCCCCTCGGCGAGCGCGGCGCGGAAGGCCTTGGTCATGGCGCCGAGCGCATCCTTGCCGGCGGCGCGGTCGACCGGGATCATCCCGGCCTTGCGCGCGAGCCGGCCGAACAGAGGAAGCCACATCAGCTCGCGCTTGAGAACGAAGGTAGGATCGCTGAACAGCGGGAGGAGCGCGAAGGTCTCCCACGCGGACTGGTGCTTGGCGGCGACGAGTAGCGGGCCGGGGGGGATTTTTTCGAGCCCGCGCCACTCGACGCGGGTCCCGCAGATCACGCGCAGGAGCCAGAGATTGACCCGCCCCCACGCCTTGACGACCGCCATGATGGCATGGCGCGGCATGACGAGCGTCGGCACGGCGGCAAGCAGCCAGACAACGAAATTCACATAGAAGGCGAGATTGAACAGCGCGGAGCGAAAGACGACGGCGCCGGACATGCGGTTCACGCCTTAGCTGCGCGCTCCCGCGCGCGGGGGCAGGCCGGCGGACTCGATCTCCGGCTCAAAGCGGATGCGCGTCACCGCCACGATGTACTTCAAATACTCGGACATCAGCAGCCGGGCATTGGACGCGTTCGACCACCACGGCTTGGCCCGTTTCTCGGTCACCACCGGGAACGGAATGAGACGCACGTCCGGAAGGCGATGGGCGAGTTCGGCCATCGCTCTCGGCATGTGATAGCTCGACGTCACCACGACCAGCGAACGGAAGCCGCGGTTCAGGCTCCAGCGCCGCGTCTCCACCGCATTGCCGATGGTGTTGCGGGCGGCATGGTCGAGGTCGACGCAGCACATGAACAGCCGTTCATAGTCCGGAGCAAGGCGCGCAAGCTCGCCCGAATGCGTCGTGCGGTTCACGCCCGTGATCAGGAGCCGCCGGCCGTGCCCGGATGCGAGGAGCTCGACCGCATCGACGACGCGCGATGCGCCCCCGGTCAGCGCGACGATCCCGTCCGCCCGCGCGGTCAGGACCACCTCCTTGCGCGGCACCCGCCAGGCGAACCACAGAAAGCCGGCCATGAAGGCGATGAACACGAGGCTCCCGGCCGCGACCAGGGCCACAAGCGTAAACCGCATCCGCGAGCGGGCGGGGCGCGCCGACGGGTGCTCCCCGCCTGAGCCTCCGCCCGCGCCGTCCGGCGCCAGTTCTCGTTCGCTGACCGTCATCGGAAACGCGACCTCAGCGCAAGGATATCTCCAAATTTGACGGCGCAAAGGCCGAACCGACGCATGTGGGGCTTTCGCGGCCTCCGGTCAATCGATTCCGGCGGAGGCGGCGCTCAGGCGACCATCCGCAGCGTCGACTGCACCACCTGGCGGGAAGCGAAAGCGGTCACGGCGGCGACGACGAGGATCTGGAGGAGCACGGCGAGGTAGCCGCCGACGCCGAGCGACAGGCCGCCGAACATGGCGGCGACGTCCTCGCCGCCGCCCGCGCCGAACACGCTGCCGCCGAGCAGGCCGAGCAGCAGGAACAGGGCGATCGCCGCCCCGCCGCCGATCGCCCCGCCCTTGAGGCCGAGCAGGAGAAAATGGCGCTGGAACTCGCCCGCGATGTAGCTGTCCTTCGCCCCGATCAGATGCAGCACTTCGACCGTCGACCGGTTGGTCGCCATGGCGCCGCGGGTGGCGAAGCTCACCGACAGCACGGTCGCGGCGAGCACGAGGCTCAGGATCGCGAGCCCGATGATGATCGCGGTGTCGGCCATAGTCCGCAGCCGCTGGGCGAAGCTGCGGTGGTCGTCGAGGCTCGCGCCCGGAACTTCGGCCGCGAGCGCCGCGCGCAAGGAGGCGAAATCCGGCGGCCGGTCGGGCGCGACCTGCACGACGATCAGGCGCGGCACCGGCAGGCTTTCGAGCACCGCGCCGCCGCCGAGCCAGGGCTCGAGGAGTCGCGCCGACTCCTCCTTGTCATACGGCCGCACCGTGGTGACGCCGGGCGAGGCGCGCGCGATCTCGGCCGCCCGCCGCACGCTCGCTTCAAGGTCCTTGCCGGCGATGAGGCGCACCTGGATCGTCACCTCGCGGGTGACGTCGGTCTGCCATTCCGACGCCGCGACGACCACCATGAACACCGCGCCGAGGGTGAGCGAGGCGAGGAAGGTCATGATGGCGATGACGGATACGAGCGCGCGGCCGGCGATCGAGTGCTTCGGCACGATCGCCGTCTCGCGCGGCCTTTCCCGCGGGATCCATTGCCGCAACCGCGCGGCGATCTCCGCCAGCGGCTTGATCTCATTCATAGACGTGGATCCGTCCTTCGTGGATCACCAGGCGACGCGCATCGTACTGGTCCATCAGTCCGATATCATGCGTCGCGATGACGATCGAGGTGCCCGATTTGTTGAGCTCGACGAACAGCCGCAGCAGCCGCTTCGCGAGGTTCGGATCGACATTGCCGGTCGGCTCGTCGGCGAGCAGGAGCTGCGGCCGCGCGATCACCGCGCGGGCGATGGCGGCGCGCTGCTTCTCCCCGCCGGAAAGCACCGGCGGGAGCGCGGCCATGCGCTCGCCGAGGCCGACCCAGTGCAGGAGCTCCTCGACCTCGTAGCGGTAGGTCGCCTCCTCGCGCCCGAGCACGCGCAGCGGCAGCGAGACGTTCTCATAGGTCGTCAGGTGGTCGAGCAGGCGGAAGTCCTGGAACACGACGCCGATGCGCCGGCGCAGGATCGCGAGCGAATCCTTGTCGAGGGTGGCGACGTCCTGGTCGAACAGCGTGATCAGGCCGCGGGTCGGCCGCAGCGACAGAAACAACAGGCGCAGCAGCGAGGTCTTGCCCGCGCCGGACGGGCCGGTGAGGAACTGGAAGGAGTGCGGCTCGATGCGGAAGGTCAGGTCGCGGAGCACTTCCGGCCCGAGCCCATACCGCAGCCCTACATTCTCGAACTGCACCACGCCTTGCTCCGCTTGCCTCGTTCGATCCGCGCCGCCGCCCCCGCGTTGCGCG
>CAYGZV010000251.1:0-3270 GCA_964354425.1 uncultured Rhodoplanes sp.
CATGCTGAGCGCCGACGAACTCGAACGCTATGCCCGCCACATCGTCCTGCACGACGTGGGCGGGCCCGGACAGGCCGCGCTCAAACGGGCCCGCGTCCTGGTGGTGGGAGCGGGCGGGCTCGGCGCGCCGGCGCTGCTCTACCTCGCGGCGGCCGGCGTCGGCACGCTCGGCATCGTCGACGACGACGTCGTATCGCTGTCGAACCTGCAGCGCCAGGTGATCCACGCGACCCCCGATCTCGGCCGGCCCAAGGTCGCGAGCGCAGCGGACGCGATCGCGCGGCTCAATCCGCATGTCGCGGTCGAGACGCATCCGGTGCGGCTTTCCGCCGAGAACGCCATGGCCCTGATCGCGGAATATGATCTCGTGGCCGACGGTTCCGACAATTTCGCCACGCGCTATCTCGTTTCGGACGCCTGTTTTTTCGCAAAGAAGCCGCTCGTCGCGGGCGCCGTCGGCATTTTCGACGGCACGCTGACGACGGTCCGCGCGCATGAGCGGGACGCCGGCGGCCGGCCGAACCCGACCTATCGCTGCCTGTTTCCCGAGCCTCCGCCGGAAGGCGCGCTTCCCGCTTGCGCCGAGGCGGGCATTCTCGGCGCCTTCACCGGCGTGATCGGCTCGCTGATGGCGCTTGAAGCAATCCGTGAAATCGTCGGCTTCGGCGAAGGGCTGGTCGGACGCCTCCTAATGGTCGATGCCCGCGCGCTGCGCTTCGAAACGCTCTCCTATGCCTGGGACCCGAGCAACCCGCTGTCCGGCGAGCGGCCGAGCATCCGCGACCTCTCCGTGCACTCTCAGGGCGTGTCAGCGGACATCGCTGAATAGGCTGAATAGAGCACCGCCGACCGGAGGTCCCCGTTTATGCAGCGGGCGCTTCGTGCCGCGCGACGCCCGAGCGCCCGAATTGCACAACACACGATCGCGGCGTTGCATTTCGGCAACGCCTGCGCCGTTTTCGCGCCGATTGTGGTGGTTACGCTTCCGCCGCCATGCGGAATCCTCGAAGCTGTGATGGCAATGCTGGCGGAACCAGCGGGGGAAGTCTTTCTTGCGATTGGCGCGAACCATTGTTCTTGCGGCGCTGGCGCTCGCGGCCGTCACGGCCGAGACGCGCGCGCAGCCTGCGCTCGTCCTCGTCGAGGAGAACGACGCGCTCGCCTCCGAGCGCGACTACGGCTACACGCAAGGCTTCCGCGCCTCCTTGGCGTTCAACGACTTCTTCAACAAATCCTTCGTCGATACGCCGTTCGATCTCGTCGGCGGGCTGGTGGTCACGCTCGGCGCGCCGGCCGGCCCGGTGCGCCGCCAGTTCGAATGGATCGTCGGCCAGAGCATCTTCACGCCGCAAGACCTCAAGCTCGTCCCGCCGAACCCCAACGACCGTCCCTATGCCGGCTGGCTCTATACCGGCGGCTCGCTCGCGGTGGAGACCGCGCGCGTGCAGCTCGATTCGTTCGAGTTCCTGGGCGGCGTGGTCGGACCGAGCGCGGGCGGAAAAGCCGTTCAGTGCAGCTTCCATTCGGCGCTCGGCCAGTCCTGCCCGCAGGGCTGGAGCTACCAGTTGAAGGACGAGCCGGCCTTTCTCGCCGCCTGGGAGCGCCGCTGGAAATTCGGCGTCGATTACGGCGACGGCTTCGGCGCCGACATCGTCCCCTCGCTCGGCGTGACCGCAGGCAATGTCTACACCTATGCGTCGGCCGGCGCGCTGTTGCGGTGGGGCCGTTCGCTGTCGTCCACCTGGGGTCCGACGCGGGTGCGGCCCGCCCCGTCCGGCGCATCGTTTTTCGCGCCCGATCCGCAGGGGCCGGCTTGGGGATTTTCCTTGTTCGCCGGCGCCGAGGCGCGCGCGGTCGCCTACAATGTCTTCCTCGACGGGAACACCTTCACCTCCAGTCTTTCGGTCAACCATCAGGCATTCGTCGCCGACCTGGTCGCGGGCGCGGAGATATTCACCCAATACGGCAGCCGGCTCGCCTTCACCGTCACCAAGCGCACCCAGGAATTTTCCGGGCAGCCGGGCAATGGCGACCTGTTCGGCTCGATCGAAGCGCGCGTGCAATTCTGATCGGCGAAGCCGTGATTTAGGCCGCCGCGCCCGCGCTCGAAACACGCCAGCGATCAGAGAATTCGGTCCGCGCGATCGCCTGTTTAGGCTCGCTTAACCGTAATCCCCGCATTGTGACCCAGCGCCGAACGGCAGGTCAGGCCGTGAAGCCGACACGCCGTCCTTTCGGACGGATCAGGCCCGGTCGAAGCGATCCGTCGTGCGCGACGGGGCGCGGCCTCAGTGCAAGCAAGTGTTGGGTCATGACGTGTGCCGTCGTGCGATTCCCTGAGTTCACGCCTTTCGGCAGCCTGGTCTATTCTCTCGGTGAATGTCGCAGGGTCGCCGTTCGCGGGGCCGCCATCTGCCTCGGGACTGCGACCGCTGCAGGCGTAATGGCCGCCTTTGTCACGACGGCTGCGGCCTGGATCGTCGCCGGCGTTTCTTCAAACGAGCCGCATCCTGGCGCACGAGCGCCGACCGTGCTCGAGACGATCGCCCTGGGCGGCCCGCGCCGCATGCGGTTCGCGCTGGTGGGTCGCGCGAGTGCGGCCCATTTCAGCGCCACCGCGGATGCCGGCGATGCGGCGAGCAAAGCCGAGCGGGCCGACACGGCGGCCCCGGCCTACGTCCTCGCAAGCGTCGCGCCGCTCGTGCCAAGCGGGGCTTTCGAGCGCGCGGAGTTCATGCCCTGGGCATCGCCGGCGCTACGTCCGGCGCAGGCTGCGCGCGCCCAAGCGGCGCAGACGATCACGCGCATCGCCGTCAGCGCTGCGCCGCCCCCGGCGAAACTGACTGATCCGCTGGTGACGGCGTCGATCGCGCCGAAACCAACACTTCCGGAACGGCCGCGCGACGGCTCGATCTGGCTGCGCGACCTGGACAGCCGCACCGCCGTCTACGACATCGCAGCGCGTACGGTTTACATGCCCGACGGGACGCGGCTGGAGGCGCATTCGGGGCTCGGCAAGCATCGTGACGATCCGCAATCCGTCAACAAGAAGAACCGCGGGCCGACGCCGCCGAATGTCTATGATCTTCGCATGCGCGAGAGCCTGTTCCACGGCGTGCGCGCCATCCGCCTCAATCCTGTCGCCGGCAGCACCATGTATGGCCGCGACGGGATACTCGCGCATACCTACATGCTGGGCCCGACCGGCCAGTCGTTCGGATGCGTGTCGTTCAAGGACTACAACAAATTCCTGCAGGCCTTTCTGCGCGG
>CAYGZV010000252.1:0-3269 GCA_964354425.1 uncultured Rhodoplanes sp.
AGCCGCCCGCCACCGCCGCCGACTGAATGCCCGGCGCGTTCGGCGATGGCCGGCGCTCCCCTTTTGCATGTGGTCGCGTGGAGCGGCTTTTGTCCATGCATGCTCGCCTGGCGCGTCCGCGGCGCGGCCTGAAAGGCTGAGCCGCTTGGCTTCAGCGCTTCCGTCGGCCTCGGCGTCGCAATCCAGAAACCGGGGACGCGCCTCAACTTATCCGTGCAAGCCATTGACGCCGTTCCGGCAAAGACGAATAGGCGACGCCGCAGCTTTGCGTTATTAATGGCGAATTAAGTTTCGGTGAATCGGAACAGCCTCCCTTTGTGCTTGCGTGACCGCATTTTCCACCGCGAACCGGTCCCACTTCGTGCGAAGATGTTTTAAACGGGTTAGTGACGGGGAGATTCCGTGCTGGTGTATGCCGGTCGGAGACGGCAAGCGATCGGTGGAGTCATGGACCGCGTCAGGCTAAGCATACGGGCTCTTCAGCTCGTCGCCGTTGCGGTCTTGGCCGGAACTTGGGCGGCGCGCGCACAACACCAACTACCGGCTCCTCCGGAAACGTTGCAGATCAACGAGCGGCCCGGCTACGAACCGGCAGTGGAGGATAGCCCTCCGCTGGCCCATCTAAGGCAACTCGTCTTCTTCCGCACCCCGGAGCCGGCGGGAACGATCATCATAAGCACTCCCGAACGCATGCTTTATGTGGTGCTGGGGAATAGCCGGGCGCTGCGCTACGGTATCGGGGTCGGCCGCGAATGCTTCCAATGGCAGGGGCTCGCGAAGGTCTCGCGCAAGGCGGAGTGGCCCGACTGGACGCTGCCGCCGGAGATGATCGCACGCCGGCCCGACCTGCCGCGCAACATGCCGGGCGGGGCCGGCAACCCGAACGGCGCGCGCGTCATCTATCTCGACAAGACCGTTTTCCGCATTCACGGGACCAACCAGCCGGAGGCGATCGGACACGCCGTCTCTTCAGGTTGTTTCCGCCTCGTCAATGCAGACGTGATCCATCTTTACCAACGTGTGCAAGTCGGCGCCCGCGTGGTCGTCCGGCAGGCGCCGGAGATGTGAACAAATGAGCATGAGCATGACCCGTCAGACTTGGTCTCGCGTCGCCGGCGCGCTGCTCGCGGCTTTGGCGCTCGCGAGCGCGGACGGAGCGGCGCGCGCAGCGCAGGCGCAGACGCTGAAGACGGCGAAGGAGCGCGGCGCCCTCGTCTGCGGCGTCAGCGAAGGCCTGCCCGGCTTCTCGGCGAAGGACGCCAAGGGCGAATGGAGCGGGTTCGACGTCGATTTCTGCCGCGCGCTCGCGGCGGCGATCTTCAACGATCCCGGCAAGGTCCGCTTCGTGCCGCTGAATGCGGAGGAACGGTTCTCCGCGCTGCAATCGGGGGCGATTGACATTCTCTCGCGCAATTCGACCTGGACCATGGCGCGGGAGGCGGAGCTGAAGCTCATCTTTCCGGCCGTGACCTATTATGACGGGCAAGGCTTCCTCGTCCGCCGGTCGATGCCGGTGCAGTCCGCGCTCGAACTGGACGGCGCCAAGGTCTGCGTGCAGGAAGGCACCACCAGCGCGCAGAATGTCGCCGACTATTTCCGCTCCAATTCGCTGAAATATGACCTCGTGGCCAGGACCAGCGCAGCCGACGCGGTCAAGGCCTATGACGGCAATCTCTGCACCGTGTTCACCGGCGACGTCTCGCAGCTCTTTGCCGAGCGCCTGACGCTCGCCCAGCCCGACCAGCACGTGATCCTGCCGGACGTGATCTCGAAGGAACCGCTCGGCCCGGCGGTGCGCCAGGGCGACGAGCAGTGGGCGCTGATCGTGAAATGGACCCATTTCGCCATGCTCAACGCGGAGGAACTCGGCGTCGGCGCGAAAACGGTGGAGCAGGCGCTGCAATCGCAGAAGCCGGCGATCAGGCGTCTTGTCGGCGCCGAGGGCAATCTCGGCGAGGAGATCGGGCTGTCGACCGACTGGGTGGTCCGCATCGTGCGCGCCGTCGGAAATTACGGCGAGGCGTTCGAGCGCAATGTCGGAGCGCAGTCGAAACTCGCCATTCCGCGCGGGCTCAATCACCTGTGGACGAGCGGCGGCATCCAATATGCCCCGCCGCTGCAATGATGGCGTAGCGCCGCACGACGCGGCCGTCCGGCGTCAGCCCGTCAGCAGCGGCGTCTTGCGCATATAGGCGTTGTCGTCGATCTCCTTGACGAGGAAATCAGCAACGTCCGCGCGCGAGATGAACCCGCACCGCCAGTCGCGCGGCTCGGCGATCACCTGATAGGATTTTGTCGCCGGCCCGTTGGTCAGGATCGCGGGACGCACGATCTCCCAATCGAGCTTGCTGCGGCGGACGATGCGTTCCTGCACGTCCTTGTCGCCATAGACCCGCCCGAGCAGCAGCCGGAACGCCGTGCTGAACAGAAACCCGCTGCTGTCGCGGCTGTCGCCCGCCCCGTATCCAGTCACGCAGATCAGGCGCTTCACCGGACTTTCCTCCATCGCGGTGACGAGCACGCGCGTCGCCTCGGAAAAAAGCCGCGTCGGTTTGAGGATGGCCGCGGGCTCGGCCGGCACGCCGAGCGACTGGATGACGACGTCGACTCCTTCGAGCGCGCGCTTGACGGTGTCGGCATCGAGCGCATCGCCGGCCATTTTCTCGAGTCTCTCATGCTCGACCGCGATCGCGCGCGCCGACCGCGCCAGCGCCCGCACGGCATGGCCCGCCTTGAGCGCCGCCTTCACGGTCGCAAGGCCGATCCCCCTGCTTGCGCCGATTATCAGAACTGTCGCCACCGCATCGATGCTCCCGTTGGCCCCCCGCTTATGTGCGGTGCGGGCGGCGTGGCCAAAAGAGGAGCGCGGATGTGACGCAATCACCTGAACGGCGTAGCCGTGCGGCCAGAGCGGTAATGATTTGCCTTGGATCATCCCACCTCAGTGGTCATGCCCCGCGCAGGCGGGGCATCCAGTAATCACCGAAAAGCATTGTTTTTACTGGATCGCCCGCTTGCGCGAGCGATGACGCCAGGAGTTGGTCGATTCGAAGCCAATCCATCACGCTGTAACGCGAGTTTCGCTGACGTGAAGCGATCTGGATTCCGCTCGTCCCCGCGCAAAGCGGGACCCAGTAGCTGTTGACGAAAACCCGGATGCCCGCTTTGGGCGGGAATGAGCGGAATGCAGACAACCCGAGCGAATAGGCTTAAATTGGTGGAGCCAGGGGGAGTCGAACCCCCGACCTCTTGAATGCCATTCAAGCGCT
>CAYGZV010000253.1:0-3263 GCA_964354425.1 uncultured Rhodoplanes sp.
CCAGAACCTGCTGCGGCACTACGTGCCGGAGGTGGTCGAGGTGCGGCCGGTTTGAAGCTGCGTGAGACCGCACGTCACAATCAGGCGAACGGCATACACGTCGTTCGCCGATAGGGCGGCGCTGCGCTGCCCGGAGCGGTTCTTGCCTTACGCGCGTCGAATGTGTTCTGTACGCAATTGAAACTGAGTACGGATTCGATGGCTACGACGACATTCACCGTGCGAGTCGATAGCTCGGTCAAGAGGCGGCTGGAAAAGCTTGCCAAGAGCACCGGCCGCAGCCGATCATTTCTCACCGCCGAGGCGATCGACGCATATCTCGACGTCAATGAATGGCAGGTCGATGGCGTCAAACGCGGAATCGCATCGATCGATCGTGGGGAAGGCGTTGCTCACGAAACCGTAAAGGACTGGGTTGCGTCCTGGGGTGGGGAGAGCGAGCGTCCCCTGCCAGAGCGCTCGAAAGCATGACGCTCGTCTGGTCGCCCGAGGCGATCAACGACCTTCGTTCGCTGCGCGCCTATATTGAGCAGGACAATCCGCAAGCCGCCCAGCGCGTCGCGCTGCACGTTATCGGAACTGTCGAGACGCTGCTTCCCAAGAACCCAAGCATAGGCCGTCCCGGCCGTGTCCCGGGCACGCGCGAGTTGGTCATTCCAAGAACGCCATTCATAGTTCCGTACCGAATTCAGGCCGAAACGATCCAGATCCTGCGCGTCTACCATGGCGCACGTCGCTGGCCGGAGAAGCTTTGAGCTCCGCAACTGCCGGGCATGCAGAGCTGCCGCCGCCGGGCGGCGCTTGCGCATTGGCGCGCGCGGCGGCAGGTTACGCTGCGGCAAGGGCGACGGACCGGGGGAGCTGACCATTTCTCATGCGCGTTCTGGCGATTGATACGGCGCTTGCGGCCTGCTCCGCCGCGCTGCTCGACCTCGACGAAGGCGGAATCCTCGCCCACGAATCGCGGGCGATGGAGCGCGGCCATGCCGAAGCCCTGATGCCGATGATCGCCGACGTGATGAGCGAGGCGAAGATGGAGTTTGCCGAGCTGGACCGGATCGCCGTCACGATCGGGCCCGGGAGCTTTACCGGCCTGCGGGTCGGGGTCGCCGCCGCGCGCGGAATTGCGCTCGCCGCCGGCAAGCCGATCGTCGCGCTCACCACGCTTGCCTCCTTCGCCGCCCCTCACATCGCCGACGACGACACCAATCCCCTTTTATCGGCGATCGATGCGCGCAATGAGCAGCTCTATATCCAGCTGGTCGGCCGGGGCGGCCGCGCGATCATCGCGCCGCGCCTCGCGGGCCTGCGCGAAACCGTCCGCATCGCTTCGGGAACGCCGACCCGCATCGTCGGCTCGGGCGCCGGTCTCATCCAGGCTCACTGGCTGGCGGGCGTGCCGCCGCCCTTGTTCGTGGAGACGACGCCGGCGCCGGACATCGACTGGGTCGCCCGCCTGGGCGCCGTCGCCGTCGAAACGACCGCACATCCGAAGCCGCTCTATCTCCGCAACCCCGACGCCCGGCCGCAGGATGCGTTCCGCCTGCGCCGCCGATGATCGCGCTCGTCCGCAAATGGTTTGCGCGCGGCGACGCCGCGCTCTCGGAAGCGCGCCCGCCCGACGCCGCCGCCCTGTCCGGCCTGCACGCCAAGTCGTTCCAGCGCGGCTGGAGCGAGGCGGAGTTTGAAAGGCTGCTGCTCGATCGCAGCGTATTGGTCGACCGCGCCGCGGTCGGGCGCGACCTGGTCGGGTTCATCATGTCGCGGCGGGCGGCTGACGAAGCGGAAATCCTCTCGGTCGCGGTGGCGGCCGCCCGGCGCGGGCGCGGCCTCGCCGGCCGGCTTCTGATGTTGCATCTGCGCAAACTCGCCGGGCTCGGCGTGCGGCGGGTGTTCCTCGAAGTCGACGAGAACAATGTCGCCGCGCGCCGACTCTACCGCCGGGCGGGCTTTCGCGAAGTCGGCCGCCGGGCCGGGTATTACCGGCCGGGCTCGGCCGCGGAAGCCGCCGCGTTGGTGTTGCGGCGCGATCTTGCCTGAGCGCGCCGATGGACGTAATTCTTGGGCCGCTTATGATCGTGCAGCCTTCTCCACAATGGCGGATCATTCTGTGACCGAGCTGAGCGCGACCAATATCGAGGCGAAATGCGTGGCCAAGGGCATGCGCATGACCGAGCAGCGGCGCATCATCGCGCGCGTGCTCGCGCAATCGGCCGACCATCCCGACGTGGAGGAGCTGTACCGGCGCTGCGCCGGAATCGACCCGCATATCTCGATCTCCACCGTCTACCGCACGGTGAAGCTGTTCGAAGACGCCGGCATCATCGAGCGCCACGATTTCCGCGAGGGTCGCGCCCGCTACGAGCAAATCCGCGAAGCCCACCATGATCATCTGGTCAATCTGCGCACCGGCGAGGTGATCGAGTTCCAGTCGGAGGAGATCGAGCGGCTGCAGCGCGAGATCGCCCGCAAGCTCGGCTATCGCCTGGTCGACCATCGACTCGAGCTCTACGCAGTTCCGCTCGACGACGCGGCGACGGGCTGATGCTGCGCCTCGTGCTCGCCGGCGCGGGGATCGTCACCGCCATCGCTGTCCTGTTGCCGCTCCAGATCATCGCCGTGCGGTTCGCCCTGCCGATGCAGCGGCGCATCCCGACGGTGTTCCACCGGCTGGTCTGCGCGTTGCTCGGCGTGCGCGTCACGGTCATCGGGGCGCCGTCGCCGCGGCGTCCGTTGCTCATTGTCTCCAACCATGTGTCCTGGATCGACATATCGGTGATCACCGCGCTCGCGCCGGTCGTCTTCGTGGCCAAGCGCGAGGTCGCCTCCTGGCCGCTGTTCGGGCTGTTCGCCAAGCTGCAGCGCTCGGTCTTCGTCGACCGCACCCGGCGGCACAAGACGCCGGAGGTGAATACGCAGATCGCCCGGCGGCTCGCCGACGGCGATCCGGTTGTGCTGTTCGGCGAGGGCACGTCGAGCGACGGCAACCGCGTGCTGCCGTTCCGCACCGCGCTGATTGGCGCCGCGCGCGACGCGCTCGCGGAAGGCGCGCATGTCCAACGCGTCCTCATCCAGCCGCTGTCGATCGCCTATGTCGCGTTTCACGGCCTGCCGATGGGACGCCAGCACCGGCCGCGTGCGGCCTGGTATGGGGGGCTCGACCTGTTTCCGCATCTCCGCGCCGTGGTGCAGCACGGCGCGCTCGATGCGGTCGTGAGCTGGGGCGAGCCGATCGCCTTCGCGGCGGGCTCCGACCGCAAGGC
>CAYGZV010000254.1:0-3262 GCA_964354425.1 uncultured Rhodoplanes sp.
GCGTCTCGCGCGAGCGCGTCCGCCAGATCGAGGTGCGCGCCTTCGAGAAGGTGCAGAAGGCGGTGCGCACCCGGGTGGCCGACATGGAGACGCCCTCGGCGCGCATGCAGACGCCGGCGCTGTCGATGTTGTGAGGGCCGGCCGCCTTCGCAGCCGGCGCACCGTGATCACCGTGATGAAAAAAGGGCCGGCGCTTGCGCTGGCCCTTTTTTCACGGCCGCGGGACTTGAGATTTCCGACGCGTCGGGGCGACGCGGTCGGTCGCACCTCGAAAATAGCATGGCGAAATGTCACCGATATTAAGCATGCGCTTGCGTGCAAGCGCATCGGGGGTGAAGCTTTGCCTGTGCAACCGGGCTTGCCTTGACGCGCGCTGAGGAACCCACTAGACCCCGTCGCACACGGAAAAAGCGCGGAAAACTCAAGGGAAGAACAGGGGCGTTGCATGGCCAAATTGACGGGAAAAGTCCTTATCGCACAAGGCGGCGGCCCCACCGCCGTGATCAACCAGTCGCTCGCCGGCGCGGTGCTCGAAGCGCGCAAATATCCGGAAGTCACCCGCATCTACGGCGCGCTCAACGGGGTGCGCGGCATCGTCAACGAGGAGCTCGTCGATCTCACTCAGGAGACGACGCATAACCTCAAGCAGGTCGCCGACACCCCCTCGAGCGCGCTCTTCTCGACCCGCGATAAGCCGGACGCCGCCTATTGCAAGGAGATCTTCAAGGTCTGCCAGGCGCATGACGTGCGCTATTTCTTCTATATCGGCGGCAATGATTCTTCCGACACGGTGCACATCGTCAACGAGTCCTCGAAAGCCGCCGGCTACGAGATGCACTGCGTCCACATTCCGAAGACGGTCGACAACGACCTCGTCATCAACGACCACACGCCGGGCTGGCCGTCGGCGGCGAAATATGTCGCGCAGGCCTTTGCCGGCTACAATCTCGACAATCGCGCGCTGCCGGGCGTGTTCATCGGCATCGTGATGGGCCGCCATGCCGGCTTCCTGACCGCCGCATCGGCCCTTGGCCGCCAGTTCGCCGACGACGGGCCGCATTACATCTACATGCCGGAAAGCACGTTTTCCGAAGAGCAGTTCCTGGGCGACGTGAAGACGGCGATGGACAAATACGGCCGCTGCATCGTCGCCGTCAGCGAGGGCATTCACGACAAGGACGGCAAGCCGTTCATGATCAAGCTGTCGGGGCGGACGGATACCGACGCGCACGGCAATGTGCAGCTGTCCGGCTCCGGCGCGCTCGGCGACATGCTGTCGGACCTCGTGACCACCAAGCTCAAGCTCAAGCGCGTGCGCGCCGACACGCTCGGCTATGCCCAGCGCTCCTTCCTGGGCGTCGTCTCGGACGTGGACGCGACCGAGGCGTGGGAGGTCGGCGAGAAGGCGGCGCAGTTTGCGATCGGCCATGATCAGACCGGATCGGTCACCATCAACCGCGTCGGCAATTACGCCGTCGACTACCGGCTGGTGGCGCTCAAGGAGATCGCGGCGAAGACCAAGCACATGCCGAAGGAGTTCATCGCTCCCGAGGGCAACAATGTCACGCCGGAGTTCTTCCATTACGCGACCCCGCTGCTCGGCTCCGGTTTCCCCGGGATGCACCGGCTGCGTGCGCCGAAAGTCGAGAAAATCCTGAAGAAGTAATACGCCTGCGCATTCTTCTCTCCGACCCTCCTCCGCTTGCGTCCGCTTGCGGGGGAGGGCGTCTGTGCGCATGAAAACCAAAGACGCGGCGGCATAACTGGGAGCGGAAGAGGCGTCGACGCCTCCGGAACCGAGTGCCCGACCCTTGGTGGCTATGGGCCGTTTTCACCGTGATCGCGGCCGCCGCGCAAACCGTGCGCAATGCGACGCAGCGGCAGCTTACCCGCGATCTCGGCACCGTCGGGGCGACGCATGTCCGCTTCCTGTTCGGACTTCCCTTCGCGCTCCTGTTCCTCGCCCTGACGATGGTCGCGACGGGCGCCTCGCCGCCGCGGCCGCATCCGGCGTTTTTCGCTTGGGTCTTCGCCGGGGCGGCGACGCAGATCGCGGCGACGGCCATGATGCTCGCCGCGATGCGCGAGCGCTCCTTCGCGGTCACGATCGCCTATACCAAGACCGAGCCGGTGCAAGTCGCCCTGTTCGGGCTCGTTTTCCTCGGTGACTGCCTGACCTTGTGGATGACGATCGCGATCGTGATCGCAACCGGCGTGGTGGCGATGTCGGCGCGGTCCGGCCAAAATGGCGGGGTTCGGCCGGTGGTGCTCGGGCTGACCGCGGGCGGGTTCTTCGCGCTCGCCGCGGTCTGTTATCGCGGCGCGATCGTCAGTCTCCCCGCTTCCGATTTCCTCATGGCGGCGAGCTTCACGCTCTGCGCCGCGCTGACGCTGCAGGCGGCGCTGCTATCGCTTTACTTGTTCGTGCGCGAACGCTCCGTGCTCGTCGCGATCGCACAGGCGTGGTCCGCGTCGCTGCTTGCGGGCTTCATGGGCGCGCTCGCCTCGCAGTTCTGGTTCCTCGGCTTTGCGCTCACGAGCGCGGCGAATGTGCGCACGCTCGGCCTCGTGGAGGTGCTGTTCGCGCAAGCGGCGTCGCATTTCATTTTCGGCCAGCGCGCGACCGCGCGCGAGGCGATCGGCATGCTCCTCATCGTTGCCGGGGTCGCGCTCCTGCTGGGCTCGCAGTGATTGCACGCATTGCAATCTGTCAGCGAAGCGGATCGGGAACGTCCCGCAACCGGTTGTGGCGCGTGTTGACTCGCTCAATAGCGGGCGGTAACCGGTCCGCATGGACTTGTTTGATCCTTCGCTTGCGACCTCCTGGAAACGATTCAGACGGCGTTATCTGCGGCCATGGCGGACGGTCCGCTATGGCGACCTTCGCGTGCACTACAAGAAACATCTCGACGGCGGCGGCTCCTGGTTTGGCCAGGAATACATCCCGTTTCTTCAGGCGCGCGGAATGCCCCAGCATGAGCGCGTCTTCGAATGGTGCTCGGGCCCCGCCTTCATCGGCTTTTCCCTGCTCGCGCACGGGCTGTGCAAAACGCTGTGCCTCGCCGACATCAATGATCAGGCCGTCGAGGCCTGCCGCCGAACCGTCGGCGCCAACCGGCTGTCCGACCGGGTCTCGATATACCGGTCCGACAATCTGAAGAGCATCCCGGCGTCGGAGCAGTGGGATCTCGTGGTCGGCAACCCCCCTTTCTATCCGAAGACGCACGACTGGGAGATCCGTTCGCACGACAAGGACTGGTAC
>CAYGZV010000255.1:0-3250 GCA_964354425.1 uncultured Rhodoplanes sp.
AAGGGGTCATGGGTCCCGGACCGCCTCGCTTCGCTCGGCTTCCGGAAAGACCGATCAAAGGTCAGCCATCAGGCCGCCTTGGCGCCGTAGCCCGCCGCCTCGATCGCCGCGATGAGCGCCGCCGGAGCGGCCGAGGTATCGGCCTCGACCCGCCCGGAGCCGAGATCGACTCTTACGCTCGCGCGCGGGTCCTGCGCCTTGATCACCCGCTCGACCGCCTTTACGCAGCCGTCGCAGGACATTCCGGTGACGTGCAACGTGACCATGGAAGCCTCTTCTTCGCCTAGATCTCGGGCTTTTCGCATGCCCAAGGAGTTCGATGAACTCATAAGCATGTCTTCGCGCGGCATGCCAGGGCGTGACGCTGGTCCGCCGCGGTCTGCGGGGCATTGAAGGCGAGGATCGTCTTCCGCAACGCGGCGTGCCCCTTTTCGGCCCGCTCAATTCGCAGGCAGCGAGTTTTCCAGGCGGGCCATGTTGCCCATCAGCCGGGCGGTGATCAGTCGCAGGAGATGAAAGGCCATTCCCGGATTCTGGTAGCAGAGCTGGGCGAGCTCCGACTCGCTGATCCAAAGCAGCTCCGCAGCGGTCGCGCAGATCGCCGTCTGCGTGCGCCGCCGGTCCGGAGAGAAAAGCCCGATCTCGCCGAAAATCTGCCCCGGCTCCAGCCGGGCGCCGGATTCCTCCAATCGGATTTCGCCCTGCAGGATGAGATACAGGCGGTCCGCCGCATCCCCCTTCCGGAACAGGACGTGTGAGGGCGGATGACGCTCCGCCTTCATATACGGCTTCAACCAGGCGAGCGAGAGATCGCCGCGCGCGGCGCGCCGAACCCGGTGCAGCAGGCGCACCATCTCGACCGCTCGGTACAGGTTGAGCGGCAGCAGAACGAGATGGAGCGCCAGGATGGGCATGAGGCCGCCGATCAGGCCGTAGGTGATGAAGGCGATATTGCTGCCGAGCGCCACGATGCGCAGCGGGATCATGGTGCGCATCCAGAAGGTCGCGAGCACCAGGGCGGACGCCACATAGCCCGTGATTTCGACAACCATACGCGCCCCCTGCGGTAGCGCGCCGTCGCAACGGGCGAACTGCGCACGCCCGCGCGGTGACGCTTTTCGTCCTGGAAGGTCTGGCTTCTATAACTCGGCATGCCGCCGAACAAGCCGCACCGAATGGCGGCGCGGGCCCTCGCAATCGGATCGCCCGCGCCGGGCGCCGCGGAATGGAGCCGTCGGACGAACATGCGGTTGAGCCGAACCGTCGTTCCCACTATATCGGGAGCGTGTCCGTCGCGCGGCTCGGCCGCGCGTTCATCAACATCCGTCGCGGATTGCCGCGTCCCCGATGACGAACCGGTTCCGATCGTCTACAGCCAATCCTTCCTCGATCCCCGAAGCTCGATGTCCATTCCCTTACCCACGCTGATCGACAGTTTTTCTGAGCTTGCGCCGCGTTACGACGTGGCGCTCTCCGACGTTTGGGGCGTGGTGCATAACGGCGTCGCCGCGTTTGCGGGCGCATGCGACGCCCTCACCCGGTTCCGCGCGGGCGGGGGCACGGTCATTCTCCTCACCAATGCGCCGCGCCAGAACGAGGTCGTGGTCGGCTTCCTCGACAACCTCGCGGTGCCGCGCGACGCCTATGACGCCGTGGTCAGCTCGGGCGACGTCGCGCATGCGGTGATCGAGGCGCGCCGGCACGAGGCGGTTTTTCACATCGGGCCGGAGCGCGATCATTCGGTCTTCACCGAACTGAAGGTCCGCTTCGCCCCGGTCGCGAGCGCCGACTACATCGTCTGCTCGGGCCTTTATGACGACACGACCGAGACGCCGGAGGATTACCGGGAACTGCTTACCCAGCTGAAGGCGCGCGACCTGTTCATGGTGTGCGCGAATCCCGATCTCGTCGTCGAGCGCGGCCACGAACTCGTCTACTGCGCCGGCGCGATCGCCGACCTTTATCAATCGATGGGCGGAGAAGTGCTGTATGCCGGCAAGCCCTATCGCCCGATCTACGAACAGGCGCTGAAACGCGCCGCCGCGCTGCGCCGCGCCGAGGTTCCGCTCGCCCGCGTGCTGGCGATCGGCGATTCGGTGCGCACCGATCTGCTCGGCGCATCCGCCTTCGGGGTCGATTGCCTGTTCGTCACCGCAGGCATTCACGCAACCGAGCTCGGCGGGCGCGAGGCGATCGACCACGGGGCGCTCGCCGATATTTTCGGCGAAGCGGGCGTGCTGCCGAAGGCCGTGACCCGGCATCTGGTCTGGTGATCGGTGAACCGCGTGATCCCCGCATGAACGATCATCTTTCGTCGGCCGCGCCCTTCGTCGTCGTCCACGACGCGCTCGCCATGCCGCCTCCCGCGAACAACGGCGCGCTGACGGGCGCGGTGCTCGCCCTCGGCAATTTCGAAGGCGTCCATCGCGGGCACCACGCCGTGCTCGACGCCGCCCTCGCGCGGGCGCGCGCGCTGCGCCGGCCCGCCGCGGCCATGACCTTCGAGCCGCATCCGCGCGCCTTCTTCAATCCCGACTCCCGCGTGTTCCGGCTGACCGATGTCGCGGCAAAGCTGCGGCTGCTCGCGTCGACCGGCCTTAACGGGGCGATCGTGATGCGCTTCGATGCGGCGCTCTCCGCGCTCACCGCCGAGGCGTTCGTCGCGCAGGTCCTGGTCGGGCGCTATGCCGTCGCAGGCGTTGCGGTCGGCTACGATTTCCATTTCGGCAAAGGGCGCGCCGGCGCCCCCGATTTCCTCGTGGCGGAGGGGCGCAGGCTTGGCTTTTCGGTGGACATCGTGCCGGCGTTTAGCGACGGATCGCAGCGCATCTCCTCCGGAGCGATCCGCGAGGCGCTGACGCAAGGCGATGTCGGGTTGGCGGCGCGCCTGCTCGGCTATCCCTGGTTCGTCACCGGCGTGGTGGAGCACGGCGACCGGCGCGGGCGCGAGCTCGGCTTTCCGACCGCCAATATCCGGCTCGATCCGCAATGCGGGCTGCGCCAGGGCGTCTACGCCGTGCGCGTCGGGGTCGGCGGCAAGCGCTATGACGGGGTCGCCAATTTCGGCCGTCGCCCGATGTTCGACAGCGGCGTCGTGCTCCTGGAGGCGTTCCTGTTCGACTTCGCCGGCGATCTCTACGGAAAGACCCTGGACGTCGCCTTCCTCGCCTGGATCAGGCCGGAGCTGAAATTCGACACGGTCGGAGAACTGGTAAGGCGCATGGACGAGGACGCCGGCGTCGCCCGCGCG
>CAYGZV010000256.1:0-3250 GCA_964354425.1 uncultured Rhodoplanes sp.
TCGGCCGGCTTGCCGGTGAGTTCGGCCATGTGGTCGAACTTGAAGGTGAAGGTGCCCACTCCTGCGGTCGCCGAGCGCACCTCGATGATCAGGTCGCCGACCTCCGATTCCGGCATCAGCGCGCGCACCGCGTCCCAGCCGGGCCAGCCCTCGCGCGTGTCGAAGCCGAGAATCTGGCCGCGCCGGCCGGACAGGATCGCGTTGATCTTGGCGGTCGCCTCGTTCGGGCACACGATCTCGACCTGGTGGATCGGCTCGAGCAGCACCGGATTGCACTGCGGCAGCGCCTCGACGATGCCGATGCGGCCGGCGGTGCGGAACGCCATGTCCGAGGAGTCGACGGTATGATACGAGCCGTCGATCAGCGTCACCGAAACGTCCACCACCGGGAAGCCGAGCGGGCCTTCCTTGAGCGCGTCGATCACGCCTTCCTCGACGGAGGGGATGTAGTTGCGCGGCACCACCCCGCCGGTGATCCGCTCGGTGAACTCGAAGCCTGAGCTGCGCGGCATCGGCTTGACCTCAAGGACCACGTCGCCGAACTGGCCGTGCCCGCCCGACTGCTTCTTGTGGCGGCCGCGCTGGGTGATCGGCTTGCGGATGGTCTCGTGATAGCCGACGCTCGGGCGGCGGCGCTCGATCGCGACGCCGAAGCGGTCCGCGAGCCGCTCGGTCGCGACGCGCAGGTGCATCTCGCCCTGGCCCCACAGCACGACCTCGTGCGTCTCCGGATTGTGCACCACCGTGATCGAGGGGTCTTCGTCGACCAGCTTGGTGAGAGCCTGGCCGAGCTTGACGTCGTCCTTGCGCTCCTTCGCCGAGATCGCGATCGAGAGCACCGCCGGGACGGGCTTCACCTCGGCGAGCGGCTTGTGCGGCGTCTTGCCGGTCGAGAGCGTGTCGCCGGTCTTCGCCCCGTCGAGCTTGCCGAGCGCGACCGTGTCGCCCGCGGCGGCCGCGGGCCGCTTCTCATGCGCAGCGCCCAGGAGCTTGAACACGCCGGCCACCCGGCCCGCCTCGTCGGCAGGCGTATGCAGCGTCGAGGAGTCGGGGAGCTGGCCGGCGAGGACGCGCGCGACCGACAGCTTGCCGCCATGCGTCGTGTGGAAGGTCTTGAGCACATAGGCGACCGCTTCGGCGCCCGCTTTCACCCCGAGCCGTTTCGCCGTCTCGGCGACGCCGGGCGCCTCGTGGCGCAGCGCCTTCAAGAGGCGCAGCACGCCATTGGTGCGGAGCGCGGCGCCCATGAGTACGGGGCAGACAAGGCCGTCGCGCAATTCCTTCGCGAGGTCTTCGAACACCTTGTCGCGCGGCGGCGGGATGTCTTCAAGCAGTTGCTCCATCAGCTCGTCGTCGTGATCGGCGAGCGTCTCCAGCATGGAGAAGCGCGCGGACTTCTCCCGGTCGAGCACTTCGCCTTCGAGCGGCACGATCTCGGACGGCACATGCTCCTTGTAGACAAAGGCGCGTTCGAGCGCGAGGTCGACGAAGCCGGTGACGATATCGCCGTTCCAGGTCGGGATCTGGCGCAAGAGCAGCGGGACGCGGGAGGCCGGCTGGAGCATTTTCAGCGCATCCGACAGCCGCGTATCCGCCTTGTCGATCTTGTTGAGAAAGAGGAAATGCGGAATCTTCAGCTCCTCGATCTCGCGCAGGATGAGCTGGAGCTGCGGGATCTTCTTTTCGTCGGCCTCGCACACGACGATCGCGGCGTCGACCGCCGGCAGCGCCATGCGCATGTCATGCACGAACTCGACCGAGCCCGGACAGTCCGCCATCGTGTAGACGTCGCCCATGAAGGTGGTGGTGGCGACGGTGAGCTCGACGCTCATGCGATGCTCGCGCGCCTCTTTGCTGGCGTCGCCGACGCTCGTTCCCGCATCCACCGATCCCTGCCGCGTGATCGCGCCGGTGCGGGCGAGAATGGCCTCCAGGAGCGTCGTCTTCCCGCTCTGGAAGGGCCCGACAATGGCGATGCAGCGCGGTCCTCTTGGTCCGCCGACGTTGTCTCCCATTTTGTTCTCCGTCGTTTCGAGCTCGGCCCCGCGAGGCTTCGAGCGTATCGTTCCAGCGGCCGCGCCGCTTGGCAAGGGCGGGCGCCGCCGCATCGTTTCCGGGTCTTCGCGAAGCGCGGGCGGCTGTTCGCGTTCGCGGCGGCGAAGCAACCGATGCGACGCCGCGAGGCGCGCGCAACCCGCGGTTTGCGACGCTTCCGCCGACCGCCCGCCGTGCGAGACCAGTTGTGAGGTTTAACGCACGAACTGCAGCTGGAGGCCGGCGATGCCGGCGGCGAGGTTCAAACCGGCCTGACCCTGAACCGAAACCGGCTGAAGCGCAACCGTGCTGCCGGAGCCGCCCACGAGCACATTCGCGCCGAGGCCGGCGATGAATGACGCCTCCGCGCTCGGGCCGGCATATTCGCCCGCGAGCGCCCCCGCCGGACGCGCGGTCGGCGAATACACCATCCAGATCATGACGCCGCCGGCGGTCGCGCCGAGATCGAGCCCGATCCGCGTGATGCTGCCGGTATAGACTTCGACGGCGCCGGGAACAGCGGGCGTGAAGGTGCAGTAGACCTGGCGCTGCGATCCCAGGATCAGGCCCAATCCGGCCGATACGTCGCAGGTGAGGCTGCCCGCCTGAATGCGTTCCTGCGCGAGCGCCGCCGCGGCGGTCACGGCGGCCGCAACCAGCACGCCCGCGCCCGCAATGTGCTTCCTCATGCATTCCCCTCCGCTTGGCGCGCGGCAAGGCCCCGACGCCGCGCAGCCTATCGCAAATTCCCGCAGAAACGCTGGATGCGCTGGCACGCCTCTTTCAGCGCCGAGGTCGCGGTCGCGTAGGAAATCCGGAAGTTCGGGCCGACGCCGAAGGCCGATCCCTGCACCACCGCGACGCCCTCGGCCTCCAGCAATTCGGTGACGAAATCCTCGTCGTTCGCGATCGTCTTGCCCGACGGCGCGGTCTTGCCGATCGCGCCCGCGCAGGAGGGGAACACGTAGAACGCGCCCTCCGGCGTCGGACAGTTCAAGCCGCTCGCCTGGTTGAGCATGGAGACGACGAGGTCGCGCCGCTCCTTGAAGACCTTGTTGTGCTTCGGGATGAAATCCTTCGGCCCGTCCAGCGCCTCGAGGGAGGCCCATTGCGAGATCGAGCAGGGGTTCGAGGTGGATTGCGACTGCACGGTCGCCATCGCCTTGATGAGCGGCTCCGGCCCGCCGGCGAAGCCGATGCGCCAGCCGGTCATGCA
>CAYGZV010000257.1:0-3221 GCA_964354425.1 uncultured Rhodoplanes sp.
GGACCCGGACTGCTCTCATATAGGCCCGGCGCTCCCGGACGCTACTCCGCCGGAACTTGAGCGCCCCGAGCCATCAGCCCGTTGCGGGGCCTTCGTCCAAGATTAACTCCAGACGCAATCTCTTCAGCGCCGAATACAGCCGAGCCGCCGAGCCGCGTCCCGGCCGATCGAGGAGAAAGACGGTGATTACAGAACTATCACCGCGTTTCGCCGCGATTAGCGACGCGGGTCGCGTCCGAAACCGCCTCATCGGCTACTTGTAGGCGCCTACGATTCCGAGGAAATCGTCCGCCTTCAGGCTGGCCCCGCCGACCAGCGCGCCGTCCACGTCGGACACGCTCATCAGCTCCTTGGCGTTCGACGGCTTGACCGAGCCGCCATACTGGATGCGCACGCCGTCGGCGACGGCCTGGCCAAAGCGCTTGGCGACCTGCGCGCGGATGAACCCATGCGCCTCCGCCACGTCCGCCGTCGTCGGCGTGAGCCCGGTGCCGATTGCCCAGACCGGCTCGTAGGCGATCACGACATTGGCGGGCGTCGTCCCGTCGGGGAGCGAGCCTTCGACCTGCCGGCCGATCACATCCAGGGTCTTGCCGCCGACCCGCTCGTCTTTTGTTTCGCCCACGCAGATGATGGCCAAGAGCCCGGCGCGCCAGGCGGCGAGCGCCTTCGCGCGCACCTCGGCGTCGGTCTCCTTGTGATAGGTGCGCCGCTCGGAATGGCCGACGATGACGGCGGTTGCGCCGGAATCCTTGAGCATTTCCGCGCTGATGTCGCCGGTGAAGGCGCCCGCGGTCTCGGCGTGGCAATCCTGCGCGCCGATCGCCACCGGCGAGCCCTGCGCCTTCGCCGCGAACTGCGCAAGGAGCGTAGCCGGAGGGCAGACCATCAGCTCGACCTTGCCGGTGAAGGCGCCGGCCGCGCCCATCAGCTTCTCGAGCTCGGCGATCGAACCCTTCAGTCCGTTCATCTTCCAGTTTCCCGCCACCAGCGGGCGACGCGCTGCAGCCATCGTCATCCTCGGATCTTGTGTTTAGGTCCCCGGGCAAACGCACCCGACGTGACATTAAGGGAATGCATGGGCCGCGGCCCCGAATGCGGCGGCTGCTTATGGCACGGTTTTCCCGGTGCGACAAATGCCTCGGCGGCTGTTCGGGCTCGCGTGTTGCGGGGTCCTGTCGCGCTCCTTATGATGCCCCTCGATCGGCGCGCCGGCCGGCTTGGGCGAGGCCGCATTCGCTTGCATCGCCGCTCTGAGATCGGGTTTGCGGCGTCCGCCGTCGTCCGAACCAACCCAGCAAATGGAACGCAATGCTTCGGGGTCTGAAAAAAGCGTCTGCCAATTGGATCGGCAAGGCCGTCATGGGGGCGGTCGTGCTGTTTCTCGTCCTCAGTTTCGTGGTCTGGGGCATCGGCGATATATTCCGCGGGTTCGGCGTGGCGACGGTGGCCCAGATCGGCTCGACCGAGATCACGGTCGAGCAGTTCCGCCAGTTCTACAATGATCGTCTCCAGCAGGTTGCGCGCCGGGTGGGGCGGCCGATCACCCCCGATCAGGCGCGCGCGACCGGGCTCGACCGGCAGATCCTCAACCAGCTCATCGCCGAAGCCGTGCTCGACGAGCGCGCCCACCAGCTCGGCCTTGCCATGTCGGACGCCGAAGTCGCCCGCCAGATCACGCGGGACCCGTCATTTCGCGGACCGGCCGGCCAGTTCGACCAGCAACGTTTCCTCTATCTCATCCGCCAGGCCGGCTTCACCGAGCAGCGATTCATCGCCGAGCAGCGGCGTTCCGCGCTCCGCCGCCAGCTCGTCTCGGCGATCGACGGCGACCTGAAGGCGCCGCAGGCCGCCGCCGACCTGTCGAACCGTTTCGAGAACGAGGAGCGGAGCATCGAGTTTATCGTGCTGGACGGGCGGAGCGCCGGCGACATCGCCCCGCCTACGCCGGAGCAGCTTGCCGAGTTCTTCGAGCAGCGGAAGTTCCTGTTCCGCGCCCCTGAGTACCGCAAGATCGTGCTGCTGACATTGTCGCCGCAAGAGCTCGCGCGGAGCATCGAGGTGAGCGAGGCGGACGCCCAGCGCGCTTATGAAGAGCGCCGCGCGCGCTATACGGTCCCGGAGAAGCGGCAGGTCCAGCAGATCGTGTTCCAGAGCGCAGAGGAAGCAGGCGCAGCGCGTGACCGGCTCGCGGGCGGCGCGAGCTTCGAGGCGCTCGCGGCGGAGCGGAACCTCGCCGACAAGGACATCGATCTCGGTCTCGTCGCGAAGGCCGACATGCTGGATCCGGCCATGGCCAACGCCGCCTTCGCCCTCAAGGAAGGCGAGGTGAGCGCTCCGGTGACGGGGCGCTTCGGCACGGCGATCATTCGCGTGACCAAGATCGAACCCGGCCATGCGACTCCCTTCGCGGAGGTGGCGGCCGAGATCAAGCAAAGCCTCGCCCTCGACCGCGCCAGGGCCGACCTCGCGCGTCGCCGCGACCAGATCGAAGACGAACTGGCCGCCGGACAGCGGCTCGACGAGATCGGGAAGAAAATCGAAATTCCGGTGCGCGCGATCGATGCGATCGATCGGTCCGGTCGGGGACCGAATGGCGACCCTGTGCCCGATCTTCCGAAAGACATCGACATGGTGGCCGCCGCCTTCTCGAGCCAGGCCGGGATCGAAAACGAGGCGCTGCAAATCCCTGGGGGCGGCTTCGTCTGGTACGAGGTTGCCGGCGTGACGCCGTCGCGCGAGCGCTCCTTCGACGAGGTCAAGGATCGGGTGGAGGCGCGTTGGCGCGAGGCGGAGATTTCCAAACGTCTCGAGACGAAAGCGACAGAAATCGCCGACAAGCTCAAGGCGGGCGCCTGGTTCGCCGAAATCGCCGCCGCCAACGGCGTCACGCTCGAGCGCGCGAACGGCCTCAAGCGGCAGGGCAGCGGACCGCTGCCGCCCGCCGTGGTCGCGGACGTTTTCCGCACGCCGAAAGACGGCGTGGCGAACGCCCCCGGCGCCGAGCCGACGCAACGGATCGTGTTCCGCGTCACCGGCGTCTCGGTTCCCGCTTTCGATGCTCAAGGCGCTGCCGCGAAGCGGCTGCTGGACACGCTGAACAATTCTTACGGCGACGACCTCATCGCGCAATATGTCGCACAACTGCAGATCGACTTCGGCGTAAGGATCAATCAAGCAGCATTGAATCAGGCGATCGGGCGGGGCACGACGGAGCCCTA
>CAYGZV010000258.1:0-3203 GCA_964354425.1 uncultured Rhodoplanes sp.
CGGTCAGATAATAGGTCTGGATCGGAAAATGGTTGGTGTTGAAGCGGAAGCCGGGGCGCAGGGTCTCGAACGTCACCGTCTCCAAGGCTTTGCGGAACGCCTTCTTGTCTTCGATCTTGCCGCCGATCGAATCGAGCGCGGCGGCGATCAAGCGCGCGCCGTCATAGGCCTGCGCCGCATTCGGCGAAGGAATGCGGCCGTACTCGGCTTCGAAATCGGCGACGAACTTCTTGCTCACGGAGTCGGTGAAGGTCTCCGCCCAGTAGAGCGATGCGAATGCGCCGAGCGCGGCGTCGCCGATCCCCGGCAGCACCGTCTGGTCGAGCGAGGGTCCCGGGCCGTAGAGCGGAATTTCCTCCTTCAGTCCGGCCTGCGAATATTGCCGCACGAAATTGATGCCCATGCCGCCCGGATAGAAAAAGAACACCCCGTCCGGCTTCTTGGCGCGCAGCTGGGCGATCTCGGCGGCATAGTCGAGCTGGCCGAAGCTCGTATAAATTTCGTCGACGACCTCGCCTTTGTAGTAGCGCTTGAACCCGCCGACGAAGTCCTTCCCGGCGGGGTAGTTGGGCGCCATCAGATACATGCGCTTGACGCCCTTTTCCTGCACATGGATGCCCATCGCCTCGGCGGTCGAGTCGTTCTGGTGCGAGACCGAGAAGAAGTGCGGATGGCACTGGCGTCCGGCGAGCAGCGACGGCCCGGCATTCACATTGACGAGGAACGTGCCTGAGTCGAGCACGGGCTTGGCGAGCGCAAGCAGCACATTGGAGAAATTGATCCCGGTGACGATGTGCACGCGGTCGCGCTCGACCATCTTGTCGGCGATCTGGCGGCCGACATCGGGCTTGGCCTGGTCGTCGCCCTGGATCAGTTCGACCGGCCGGCCGCCGAGCTTGTTGCCGACGCTTTTCAGGCCGAGCTTGAAGCCGTCGAACAGTTCCTGTCCCAGTCCGCCGGTCGGCCCGGAGAAGGTCGAGATGAACCCGATCTTGATCGGCTCCTGCGCCATGGCCGATGGCGACAAGATCGCACCGAGAGCGACCGCTGCGACCGACGCAATCACCTGGTGTATTCTCAACTTGCTCTCCTCATTTCTGACCCGGGCCTTGTCGGCCGACCGGGACTTGCCCGTCCCGTCACGGCGGTGAGTCCAGGCCCGTGCAGATCATACGCTTGCGAAAGCCGCTGCATCCCTTGCGAAAAATGAGGCAACGGGGACGAATGTCAATCGCGCCTCGCCGCGTGCGGGACGCCGCAGGCCGCGACTTGAAGCTGCGCATGGCCGCAATTCGTCTCGTGTTGAGAAAACGCGCGCGGCCGCGCCGCGAGGATTCTCCGACCGCGGCCTATCGCTGCGCCTCGATCGCGCGCAATCGCCGCTGAAGGCCTGGATCGCCTTCGCCGTTTCAGACTGCATCGACCGAGTTCGCCGCCCCGACCTGCGCCTGCAGGCGGATGAGGAAGCCGAGCAGCGTCTTGCGCTCGCTCGCCGAGAACCCCTCCAGCAGCTTTTGTTCGCGCGCAATCGCGAGCTTCACGATCCGGTCGTGCAGCGCGACGCCGTCGCGCGTCAAAGCGATGACCTGCCGGCGCTGATCGGCCGCGTCGGGCCGGACCTCGAGCAGGCCGCTCCTTGCAAGGTCGTGCACGCTGCGGCTCACCGCGGCCTTGTCGAGCCCGGTCGCCGCGCAGATGCGGGCGGCGGAAATCCACGGCTCGGCCGCGACCAGCGCCATGATCCGCCAATCGGTGATGCCGACGCCGAAACGCGGCCGATAGATCGCCGAAGCGCTCGCCGATATCTTGCCGGCGAGATAGGTGAGATAGGCCGGAATATAATTGTCGAGATCGAGCGCATGCGGCGACGCGCGCGCCGCGTCTGCCTTTGGCTGCGCGGAGTCGGGCCGGTCGCTCATCGCTCGGGCGGACATGGCGAGACACACGGAAGAAAGATGTCGAAATCGTCGGCGTCGGGAGCCGATGTCGGCAGGTCCGCGACGCCGAAGCGCTCGGACGCATTCGCCGCCGCCCAGCACTCGCCCTTCACCACGAGGCGGACCTCGCGCAGCGCGCCGGGGTCGGCGAACGGCGAGCGGTCGAGCAGGATCAGGTCGGCGCGCTCGCCGCGCGCGATCCCGGCCGACGCCATGCCCCACAGCGCGCGCGGCCGGCTGGTCGCCGCCCGCAGCGCGGCCGACATCGGCAGTCCGGCGCGCAGGAGATGCAGGAGCTCGTCGATGAGCCCCGCCCCGTGCTCGACGCCCGGGCTGCCGGCGTCGGACCCGGCGATGACCGGCACGCCGAGCTCATGGGCGAGCGCCACGTGCTCGGCATGGGCGTCGAGAATGCGGGAGAGGTTGTCGATCGTCGCCCGGTCCCAGCCCGAATGCTGGGGACAGGCCCATTGGACATGCACGGGCGCGAAGGTCGGCACCCAGACGATCCCCTTGTCGGCCATCCGGGCGAGACTGTCCCGGTTCATGAAATAGCCGTGCTCGATCGAGTCGACGCCCGCGGCCACGGCGACGTCGAGCCCGGCGAGACCGCTGCAATGGGCGAAGGTCTTGCGGCCGCGCGCATGCGCCTCGGCGACGATCAGCGTCAGCTCGTCCGCGTCGAACTGCGGCGCGCCCTTGACGCCGCCCGCAGCGAAATCGACGACGCCGGTGAGGATGATCTTGATGTCGTCGCTCGTGCGGCAAAGCTCCGCCACCGCCGACCGGAGCTCGTCTCCGCCGGCCACATCATTGCCGATGAAGCCGCCATAGCGTTTCGCCCGCTTGAGCGCCGCGCCGGGCGAGCGCAGGACGATCGGCGCGTCCGCGCGCGCGGCAAGCTCGTCGCGCATCGCGTGGTTGACCCCGTGGCGGTCGCCGGCGTCGCGCACCACGGTGACGCCCGCGCGCGTGCATCCGGCGAGATTGGCGCGCGCCGTCGCGAGCCATTCGGCGGGACCCGCGGCGCGGCGGGCATTGCGCGCGCCCGCATCGACGAGCGCGCCGTCGAGAAAGACATGCGCATGCGCCTCGACGAGACCGGGCATGAGAAAACCGCCTGTGACATCGGCGGCGGCGGCGTCCGGCGCGACGCGGTCGACCTGCACGATCAGGCCGCCGTCGATCGTGACGAGGAAGGGGCCGCGCTCGAGCAGCGCCTCGCCATCGAAACAGGCGTCCGCCAGGATGCGCCGGACGGCCATT
>CAYGZV010000259.1:0-3203 GCA_964354425.1 uncultured Rhodoplanes sp.
ATGACCAGCCTCACCTCGCTCAGTTTGGCCGAAGCGCGCGACTTCCTGCGCAAACGCGAGTTCAGCGCGCTCGAACTCGCCGAGGCGCACCTCGCCGCGATAAAGCAGGCGCGCGCGCTCAACGCCTTCGTGCTGGAGACGCCCGAGCGCGCGCGAGAGATGGCGAAGCGCGCCGACGAAAAGCTGGCCAAAGGCGCGGGCGGGCCGCTCGAAGGCGTTCCGCTCGGCGTGAAGGACATGTTCGCGACGCAGGACATACGCACCACCGCCTGCTCGAAAATCCTTGCGAACTTCGTCCCGGTCTACGAGTCGACGGTCACCACCCAGTTGTGGCGCGACGGCGCGGTCATGCTGGGCAAGCTCAACAATGATGAGTTCGCCATGGGCTCGTCGAACGAGACCTCGGCGTTCGGCCCGGTGGTGTCGCCCTGGCGGCGCAAGGGCTCGGACGCAAAGCTCGTGCCCGGCGGCTCCTCGGGCGGTTCCGCGGCGGCGGTCGCCGCCGGTCTCTGCCTCGGGGCGACCGGCACCGACACCGGCGGGTCGATCCGCCAGCCCGCGGCCTTCACCGGCATCGTCGGCATCAAGCCGACCTACGGCCGCTGCTCGCGCTGGGGCATCGTCGCCTTCGCCTCCTCGCTCGATCAGGCCGGGCCGTTCGCGCGCACGGTGAAGGACTGCGCCTTGCTGCTGCGCTCGATGGCGGGGCACGACCCGAAGGACACGACCTCGGTCGACCGGCCGGTCCCCGATTACGAAGCCGCCGTCGGCCGCTCGGTCAAAGGCATGAAGATCGGCATTCCGAAGGAGTATCGCGTCAAGGGAATGGCGGACGAGATCGAGGCCTTGTGGCGGCGCGGCGCCGACTGGCTCAAAGCGGCGGGCGCCGAGGTCGTCGAGGTCTCGCTGCCGCATACGAAATACGCGCTGCCCGCCTATTACATCGTCGCCCCGGCGGAAGCCTCGTCCAATCTCGCGCGCTATGACGGCGTGCGCTACGGCCTGCGCGTGGCCGGGCGCGACATCACCGACATGTACGAGAAGACGCGCGCGGCGGGCTTCGGGCGCGAGGTGCGCCGGCGCATCATGATCGGCGCCTATGTGCTCTCGGCCGGCTATTACGACGCCTATTATCTGCGGGCGCAGCAGGTGCGCACATTGATCAAGCGCGATTTCGAGGACTGCTTCGCGCGCGGCGTCCACGCCATTCTCACGCCGGCGACGCCGTCGGCGGCCTTCGCGATCGGCGAGAAATCCTCGGGCGATCCGGTCGAGATGTATCTCAACGACGTGTTCACCGTGACGGTGAACATGGCTGGGCTCCCGGGCATCGCGGTCCCCGGCGGCCTCGATGCGCAGGGCCTGCCGCTCGGCCTGCAGCTCATCGGCCGGCCGTTCGACGAGGAGACGCTGTTCTCGCTCGCCGCCGCGATCGAGGCGCAGGCCGGCCGGTTTGCGCCCGAGCGATGGTGGACGTGATGGCAAGGGGCGCCGACTGGTCGCGCCGGCGGGCGGTCGAGGTTCACGACGAGACGGCCGGAATGTTCGCCGCCGAATACGGCGGCGACGATGTGTTCGATTCTCCGTTCCGCTACGGCCGGCATCTGATCGATCGGGCTTGGTCGCAATGCGTGGCGGAACTGCCCGAGCACGCGACGTGTCTCGACATCGGATGCGGGGTCGGCGTCTACATGGCGCGCCTGCTGGCCGCGGGCTTCCAGGTGACCGGCATTGAGCCGAGCGCGGAGATGCGCCGCCTCGCCGCCGAACACGTGCCGGCGGAGCTCGTGTCCGACGGCTCGGTGTTGAACCTCGATGCGGGCGATGCGTCGTATGATTTCGTCTACGCCATCGAGGTGTTCCGCTATCTCGACGCGGCCGACAACGACGCCGGCCACCGCGACATCGCGCGCGTGCTCAAGCCGGGCGGAACCTATTTCGGCACCTATGTGAACAAATGGGCGCTGGACGGATTCCGCCAGTTCGTCCAGCTCGGCGCGATCGCGGCGCGCCTGCGCGGGATCGCGCCGCGCTACCATGTCGAATTCGAAACGCCCGCATCGATCGAAGCGAAGCTCCGCAAGGCGGGGTTCTCGCAAGTGGTCGTGCGGGGAGCGATGTTCGCGCCGCTGCGGACGCTGCACAAGCTCTCAGGCGGCCTCGCGCGGACGGTCGCGCGGCAGACCATGCCGCATGAGCCCATGCTGTCCGGCAGCGAATGGGGCAGGGCGTTCGCGGGCCACCTGATCGCGATCGCGCGGCGCTGAGCTTGTCAGCCTGCCGGCGCGGTCGCGGGCGGCGCTCTCTCGGATATGGATCGGCGCATTGAGCCGCTGTCCTGCGGCGCAGCGGGCAGGGGCGTTGCGTACGATCCCATCGGGACGATCTCGATGCGGCCGCGGCCCGCTTCCTCGGCGGCAAGGGCGAGGAACCAGGCCAATGTGTCGAACTGCTCCTGCCGCCGATAATAGAAGTTCGACGGGTGGAACCAGAGATGGAACACGCCGCCCGTGCTGATCGCGTGGGCGAGGCCCATCGACAGCTTCGCGCGCGTGACCGCCGGCAGCACGAACCGGCGCGCGCCATTGCGGCCGATCAGGAGCATGGAGCCGGGCAGGTCGATCAGGTCGGCCTGCGCGTGCGGCGCGACGGAGCGCGGCGGGATCGGCAGCATCTTGTCGGCGAGGTTGGCGGCCTTGGCGGCCCAGCGGCCGGCGCGGTGCGCTGCGCTGGTCCAGCCGATGTCGCGGCCGCGGAAGACGCGCAGCCCGGCTTGCGCCACCGCATCCAGATTGCCTATCCGGTTGCGCGGGAAGACGAAGGATTGAAACGGCAGGCCGGCGTTGCGGTGCGTTTCCTTGGCGAACAGAAGATCGTCGGCGGCTTGCGTCGCGCCGGCGGCGGCCAGGTCGATATGCCGGCCGCCATGGCTGCCGATCTCGTGGCCCGCTTTCGCCCGCACGATCTGCTCGATCACGTCCGGGGCGTACCAGCAATGAACGGGCCCGGGCCGCGGCTTCGCGCTTGCTTCGTCGAGCAGCGCCGCGACCATCGCCCAGGTGACGGGCACGCCGTGCCGATCGAACAGCTCGATGAGCGCCGCGCAGATCGGACGCTCGGCGGTCTCCGCCATCCGCAAGTCTTCCGGCGTCAGCCGATCCCAGACGCCCCAGGCGAGTTCGAGATCGATCGAGATCGTGAGT
>CAYGZV010000260.1:0-3152 GCA_964354425.1 uncultured Rhodoplanes sp.
GACTTGCCGCCGCGCTTCTCGACAAGGCGTATGCCCTCGATCCGCATGCCGCGCTCGACCGCCTTCACCATGTCGTAGATGGTGAGGCAGGCGACCGCGACGGCGGTGAGCGCCTCCATTTCCACGCCCGTCCGCCCCGCGAGCCTGACCGTCGCGCGCACGCGCAGGCCGGAGGAGTCGGGCACGGGCGCGATCTCGATTTCGACCTTCGACAGCGCGAGCAGGTGGCATAGCGGAATAAGCTCATGCGTTTTCTTCGCCGCCATGATGCCGGCGATGCGCGCCGCGCCGAGCACGTCGCCCTTCTTGGCGTCGCCGCGCAGGACGAGGTCGAGCGTCGCGGGCGTCATCGCGACGCGGCCCTCCGCGACCGCGACGCGATCCGTCACCGCCTTGTCCGACACATCGACCATCCGCGCCTCGCCGCTGCGGCCTAGATGGGTGAGTTTCTTGCGCGCGGCCATGATCACCACTCCGCGGCAGGAGCGGTGCGGCCTATCTCCTGCGCGAGTAGGGCGCGCGTCGCCTCCGCGACATCGGCCTGCCGCATCAGGCTCTCGCCGACGAGGAATGTCGATATGCCGACCTTGGTGAGGCGCGCGAGATCGGCAGGGGTGAAAATCCCGCTCTCGCCAACGATCACCCGGTCCCTGGGCACGCGCGGCGCAAGCCGCTCGCTCACGTCAAGCGCCGTCTCGAAGGTCTTGAGGTTGCGGTTGTTGATGCCGATGAGGCGCGACGTCAGACGCAGCGCACGGTCGAGTTCGGCTTCGTCATGCACCTCGATCAGCGCATCCATCCCATGCTCGAAAGCGGCCTGTTCGAGCGCGTGGGCGGTCGCGTCGTCGACCGCCGCCATGATGATCAGGATGCAGTCGGCCCCCCAGGCGCGCGCCTCGACCACTTGATAAGGGTCGTACAGGAAGTCCTTGCGCAGCGCCGGCAATTCGGTTGCGGCCCGCGCGGCCGCCAGATAGTTCGCGTCGCCCTGGAAGGACGGCCCGTCGGTGAGCACGGACAGGCAGGTCGCCCCGCCCGCCGCGTAGGCGCGCGCGAGCGCCGGCGGATCGAAATCGGCGCGGATCAGGCCTTTCGAGGGACTGGCCTTCTTGATCTCGGCGATGAGCGCGTAGCGGCCGCGCGCGAGCCGCCGCTCGATCGCGCTCAGGAAACCGCGCGGGGGGGGGGCGGATGTCGCCAAAGCCTCGATCGCGCGCAGCGGGTGGGCGGCCTTGGCCGCCGCGATCTCGGCCCGCTTATACGCTTCGATTTCGGCGAGGATATCGGCCATTACGCGCCAATCAGGGAGACGTTTCCTGGGCGCAGCGCAGCGCAAAGCGGTGCGCTGCAGACCCGGGACCCATCTGCTTCGTCTTGTAAACCCCATTGGTCCCGGTTCTGCGATGCACCGCAAACGCGTCGCATCGCGCCCGGGACATGAGACAGAAAACGCGAGTCACGCATTCGACACCGCGATCAGACGGTTGAGGCTCCCCTCGGCTTCGCCCGAATCGAGCGTCTGGCGCGCCAGCGCGACGCCCGCCTTGAGGTCCTTCGCCTTGCCGGCGACGACGAGCGCCGCCGCGGCATTGAACAGCGAGACATCGCGGAACGGCCCCTTCTTACCTTCCAGCACGCCCCTCAGCGCCACGGCGTTCGCCGCCGCATCGCCGCCGCGCAAGGCCTGCGGCTCGGCCCGGTCGATCCCGACGTCCTCCGGCGTGATGTCGAAGGTGCGGATCGCTGCGTTCTCCAGCGAGGCGACGGCGGTCGGACCGGAAATGGTGATCTCGTCGAGGCCGTCCGATCCGTGCACGATGATCGCGCGGTCGGAGCCGAGATTCTTCAGGACATGGGCGATCGGCTCGACCCATTGCTTGGAAAACACCCCGACCATCTGGCGCTTCACGCCGGCCGGATTGGACAGCGGCCCGAGCAGATTGAAGATCGTGCGGGTGCCGAGCTCGACCCGGGTCGGACCGACATGCTTCATCGCCGGATGATGCGCGGGGGCGAACATGAAGCCGATATTCGCCTCGCGGATGCAGTCGGAGATGCGCTCGGGCGGCAGATCGATGCGCACGCCGAGCGCGGCGAGCACGTCGGCCGCGCCCGAGCGCGACGACAGCGCGCGATTGCCGTGCTTGGCCACGGGCACGCCCGCCCCGGCCACGATGAAGGCGGCGCAGGTGGAGATATTGTACGAGCCGGAGGCGTCGCCTCCGGTGCCGACCACGTCGATCGCCTGCGGCGGGGCGTCCACCCGCAGCATTTTCGCCCGCATGGCGGTGACCGCGCCGGTGATCTCGTCGACGGTCTCGCCGCGCACGCGCAGCGCCATCAGCAGGCCGCCCATCTGCGAGGGGGTCGCTTCCCCCGACATCATGCTCGCAAACGCCTCCGCCGCCTCGTCGCGGCTGAGCGCAGCGCCGGTCGCGACCTGCGCGATGAGCGCCTTCAGCTCGGCCATGCGGCCCCCCGATGCGCCGGGCGCGAGCGGGCCGCGCCCGCTGCGTTGCGACGTCCCGCTGCGGCGTTCCAATCGCGGGCGAGGTCGAGGAAATTCTTGAGGATCACGCGGCCGTGCTCGGAGGCGATGCTCTCGGGATGGAACTGCACGCCGTGCACGGGGCGCGACTTGTGCTCGATCGCCATGATGAGCTTGTCCTTGGTCTGCGCCGTCACCGCGAGTTCGTCCGGCAGGGTGGCGCGATCGACCACCAGCGAGTGATAGCGCGTGGCGCGGAACGTCGTATTGATGCCGCGGAAAATCCCCTTGCCCTCGTGGCTCATCTCCGAGAGCTTGCCGTGCACCGGTTGCGGCGCGCGGATGACGTCGCCGCCGAACGCCTGGCCGATCGCCTGGTGCCCGAGGCAGACGCCGAGCATCGGGATGGCGGCCGAGGCCTGCATGATCAGGTCGAGGCAGATGCCGGCCTCATTCGGCGTGCACGGGCCGGGCGAGAGCACGATCGCCTCGGGCTCGGCCGCGATCACCTCGGCGGTCGTGATCTTGTCGTTGCGATGCACCGCGACCTCGGCGCCGAGCCCGCCGAGATAATGGACGAGGTTGAAGGTGAAGCTGTCGTAATTGTCGATGAGGATGATCATGCGGCACCGATAGAACCGGGCCGGCGAGGGGTCAAGCGGGG
>CAYGZV010000261.1:0-3127 GCA_964354425.1 uncultured Rhodoplanes sp.
GAAAGTCGGCGCGGGGAAGCACGAACAGCTCCGCGTCCTCCTGGGCGACCGCGTCAGCGGTGCGGGGGCGGCCGTCGAGCACGGCGATCTCTCCGAACAGATCGCCCGGTCCGAACACCTCTATGGTGAGGCGCTCCCCTCCGCTGGTCCCGGTCTCGATGCGAATTTGCCCGCGGCGAACCCCGTAAAGCGAATCGCCGGCGTCGCCCTTGACGAACAGCGTCTGCCCCGTCGGCAGCCGGCGCGTCTGGCAGAGACGCGCGATCGCCCCGATTGCTTCGGCGCCCAGCCCGGAAAACAAGGGGTTCATGCCGAGAATGGTCGCGAAGTCGAGCGGCTTGTTCATCATGCCCTCGCCCGAGGCGCTTAGGGTTTGGCTTAGGCCGCCGGCCCGCTGGACCGCCGCAGCCGGGCGAGCATAGAACTTAAGGAGCAGCCGTCAAACAAGCGGCCTGACTGCGGGCGCTCCGCTAGATCGGCTTATCCGATCCGTTTGCACCACCCATGATCGTGTCGGGACCGGCCTTGTCCCAGGCGGACGCCATGACCAATTCGGGAGGTGAGCACCGCAATGCAAGCCGCAATGCAGGCGAAAGACGGGCAGCGCACGCGCCGCTTGCGTGCAACGGGGGATTGGCGATGCAGATGGCGTCCGGGCAAGGAAAGCAGTGTGTGGAAGGGAAGACGGCCAATGGCGACGGCTGAGCCTGTTACGTCGCCCGCCCGGCGACGCGGATTCGACCGGGTCGAGACCTGGGTGTTCGACCTCGACAACACGCTCTACCCGCATCACCTCAATCTGTGGCAGCAGGTCGATGGGCGCATCCGCGACTACATCGCGAAATTCCTCGATGTGACGCATGACGAAGCCTTCCGCATGCAGAAGGACTATTACCGCCGCTACGGCACGACGTTGCGCGGCATGATGACCGAGCACGGCATGAAGCCGGACGATTTCCTGGAGTTTGTCCACCAGATCGATCACACGCCGATCGAACCCAATCCGGCGCTCGGCGACGCACTCAGAAAGCTTTCCGGCCGCAAGCTGATCCTCACCAACGGTACGCGCATCCACGCCGAGGCGGTCATGCGCCGGCTGAAGGTGCACGAGCATTTCGAGGACGTGTTCGACATCGTCGCCGGCGAAATGGATCCGAAGCCGCTGCCGCAGACTTACGACCGGTTCCTCGCCCGCCACGGCGTCGATCCGCACAAGGCTGCGATTTTCGAGGATCTCGCGCGCAATCTCGAAGTGCCGCATGCGCTCGGCATGACGACGGTGCTGGTGGTGCCGGAGCGAACCCGCGAAGTCTTCCGCGAAGACTGGGAACTGGAAGGCCATGACGCGCCGCACGTCGATTACGTGACCGACGATCTCGCGGGATTCCTCGTATCCATCAACGGCGCCGCCGCCGCATCCCCTTGACTCCCCTGGCGGGTACCCCGACAAGGCGGGCGCGATCGATTTCGAGGATTCCCGCATGCCGCACACCGATCTCGCCAAGACCATCGACGAGGCCTTCGAGCAGCGCAACGCCATCGCCCCGACCACGAAAGGGCCGGTGCGCGAGGCGGTCGAGGCGGCGCTCGATCTCCTCGACGCCGGCAAGGCGCGCGTCGCCGAGAAACAGCCGGACGGGTCCTGGCATGTCAATCAATGGCTCAAGAAGGCGGTGCTCTTGTCGTTCCGGCTCAACGACATGAGCGTCATTCCGGGCGCGCCCGGCAAGGCCGCCTGGTGGGACAAGGTGCCTTCGAAGTTCGACGGCTGGAGCGAATCCAGCTTCCGCGACGCGGGCTTTCGCGCGGTGCCGGGCGCGATCGTGCGACGCTCCGCCTATATCGCGCCGGGCGTCGTGCTGATGCCCTCCTTCGTCAATCTCGGCGCCTATGTCGATTCCGGCACCATGATCGACACCTGGTCGACGGTCGGCTCCTGCGCGCAGATCGGCAAGAACTGCCATATCTCGGGCGGGACCGGGATCGGCGGCGTGCTCGAGCCGCTGCAGGCGGGCCCGGTGGTCATCGAGGACAATTGCTTCATCGGGGCGCGTGCGGAGGTCGCCGAGGGCGTGATCGTGCGCGAGGGCGCCGTGCTCTCGATGGGCGTGTTCATCGGGGCGTCGACGAAAATCATCGACCGCGAGACCGGCGCCGTGCTGCAGGGCGAGGTGCCGCCCTATTCCGTGGTCGTGTCCGGCACGATGGCGGGCAAGCCGCTGCCGGACGGCTCGCCCGGCCCCGGCCTCTACTGCGCGGTGATCGTCAAGCGCGTCGACGCGAAGACCCGCGCCAAGACGAGCATCAACGAACTGCTGCGCGACTGAGCGGATTCACGCCATGACTTACGTTTTGGAGCCGTGAGGTGGATTGGAACTATCTCCTCTGGCGGTTCGACGGCCGCATCGACCGCCGCACCTTCTGGATCGCGTTTCTCGCGGTCGGCTTGATCGAGCTCGCCTGCCACCTCGCGGCGCAATCGCTGGAGCAGGACCGGCTCAGCTCGATCATCAGTCTTGCGTTCGGCTATCCGGAATTCGCGATCCTCGCCAAGCGCGGGCACGACCGCAACATAACGACCTGGGTGCCGGGCGCGTTCTACGCCTATAGCGCCCTGATCGACTTGATTTTCGTGATCGGCGCGGCCGGAACGCAAGACGATCCGAGTTCGGTCGTCGTCCTCATGACCATCCCGTGGATGGTCTTCGCCGGCGCGCTCTTGATCGAGTTCGGATTTCGCAAAGGCACCAGCGGGCCGAACCGTTTCGGCCCCGATCCGCACGGGCCTGCGCGCATCGGGACGACCTGATCAGACGCAAGCAAACTCAGCGTTCGTACCAGAAAAGCTCCGGATGCTCCCGCCGCCATTGCGCCCGCCGCTGCCTGTTCTCTCCGATGATGATGCCGAGCCGGACACAGGATCGCCGATCGCCCTGTTGACAGCCTTCGCGCAGCTGGAACATCTCTTCACGCATGCCCTCCCAGCCGCCGGCCCCGCGGCCCCGGCGCGGTGGCGGCGTGAATTGGTCGTCAGGCGCGGGCGCGATGCGTTCCTGATATTCCGGCGGCTGCACGGGCTCGTCTTCCGGCGGCGGCGGGGGACGAACAAGTTCCTGCAAGAGTTCGC
>CAYGZV010000262.1:0-3123 GCA_964354425.1 uncultured Rhodoplanes sp.
CCCGCGTTGACCCGGATCAAGATCGGCTGCGAGCGGCGCGCTAGATTCCGTTCGCTCGAAGTCACAGTTGCGAGAAGGAGAGCGCGCGATGAAGGCAAGCGACGTCATGTCGAGCCGGGTGGTCTCGATCGCGCCCGGGGCGACGGTGCTGGAAGCGATCGAGCTGATGCTGGAAAACCGGATCAGCGGCCTGCCCGTGATCGATCGCGCAGGGACGCTGGTCGGGATCGTCACCGAAGGCGACTTTCTGCGCCGCGCGGAGACCGGAACCGAGCGCAAGCGGCCGCGCTGGCTCGAATTCCTGCTCGGGCCGAACAGCCTGGCGGGCGACTATGTTCGTTCGCACGGCCGCAAGGTCGATGAGGTGATGACGAAAGAGCTGATCACCGCGCGCGAGGACATGCCGCTCGACGAGGTGGTCCGCATCATGGAGCGCAAGCGAGTCAAGCGCCTGCCGGTGATGCGGGGAGGAGAGATCGTCGGCATCGTCAGCCGCGCCAATCTCCTCCACGCGCTCGCGACCATGAGCCGCAACCTGCCGGCCCTGGCCAAGAGCGACGCCGAGATCCGGCAGCGGGTGATGGACGAACTCGAAAAGCAGCCATGGGCCCCGATCGCGCTGATCGACATCATCGTGAAGGATGGCGTGGTGGAGCTGTGGGGCAGCATCACCGAAGCCAAGCAGGGCGACGCACTCAAAGTCTGCGCGGAGAATGTTCCCGGCGTGAAGGCCGTCGTGAGCCATCTGTCCTGGATCGAGCCGATGTCGGGCCTCGTGATCAGCGAGGAGGACATGGCGAAAGGCGGAGGGCCGACCGGAGCGTGACGGGCAGATTGCGGCCGCATGCGCAGGTCGTCGGCGGGGACGCTGTTGACCTCGCGGGCGCAGCGGCTTTATGCGGTCTCATCGAGTTCCCCACCCGAGAGGCTCACGTGACCGACCTCGTCACCCTGCGGCGCGACGGAAATATCGGCGTCATCGTCATCGACAACCCGCCTGTCAACGCCTTCGGCGCGCCGGCGCGGGCCGGGGTGCTGGCCGCGCTCCTGCGCGCCGGCGGCGATGCGGCGATCGAGGCCATCGTGCTGCGCTGCGCCGGCCGCACCTTCATCGCCGGCGCCGACATCACCGAGTTCGGCAAGCCGCCGCTGCCGCCGACCTTCCCCGAGGTGATCGCCGCAATCGAGGCGTGCGAGAAGCCGGTCGTCGCCGCCATGCACGGGACGGCGCTGGGCGGCGGCCTCGAAGTAGCTCTCGGCTGCCATTACCGCATCGCCGCGCCGGGAACGCGCCTCGCCCTGCCGGAAATCAAGCTCGGCCTCATTCCGGGCGCCGGCGGCACGCAGAGGCTCCCGCGGCTGGTCGGCGTCGAGAAGGGGCTTGCGATGATCCTCTCGGGCGACCTCATCACGGTCGAGGAGGCGCACGCGGCCGGGCTCGTCGATGCGATCGTCGACGATCCCGATGCCGGCGGCGTCGCGTTCGCGCGCGACATCGCGCAAAGGCGGCCGCTTCCGCGCGCCCGCGACAAGGCCGACCGGATCGCGCCGTTCGTCGCCGACCCGGCCGCGTTCGACAAGATCGCCGCGCCCCACCTGAAACGGGCCAAACGACTGAATGCGCCGGCGGCGGCGGTGGACGCCATACGCGGCGGCCTGACGCTGACCTTCGACGAGGCGATCGCGCGCGAGCGCGCCATCTTCGTCGCGCTGCGCGACGGCGAGCAGTCGAAGGCGCTGCGCCACGTCTTCTTCGCGGAGCGTGCGGCGGCCAAGGTCGACCTTCCCGCCGGCGTGAAGCCGCGCAAGGTGGTGCGCGCCGCCATCATCGGGGCGGGCACCATGGGCGGCGGCATCGCAATGTGCTTCGCCAATGCCGGCATCCCGGTGAGCCTGGTCGAAGTCTCGGCGGAGGCGCTGGCGCGCGGCCGCGACGCCATCGAAAGGACTTATCGGGGCACGGTCGCCCGCGGCGGCCTTGCGGCGGAGGAGATGGATCGCCGGCTCGGGCTGATCGAAGGCGCGACCGATATGGGGGCGGTCGCGCGCGCCGATCTCGTGATCGAAGCCGTCTTCGAGGACATGGAGGTGAAGCGCAAGCTGTTTGCCGATCTCGATCGGCTAGCCAAGCCCGGCGCGGTGCTCGCGACCAACACCTCCTATCTCGACGTGAACGCGATCGCGCAGATGACCGAACGGCCGCAGGACGTGCTCGGCCTCCACTTCTTCAGCCCGGCCAATGTGATGCGGCTCGTCGAGGTGGTGCGCGCCGAGAAGACGGCGCCCGATGCGCTCGCGACCGCCGTCGCCGTCGCGCGCGCCATCGGCAAGGCGCCAGTCGTCGTCGGCGTGTGCCACGGCTTTGTCGGCAACCGCATGCTGCGCCTGCGCACGGTCGAAGCCGAGCGCCTGCTGCTCGAAGGGGCGCTGCCGCAGGACGTCGATGGCGCGCTCACCGAATTCGGCTTCGCGATGGGACCGTTCGCCGTCAGCGATCTCGCCGGTCTGGACATCGCCTGGCGCATGCGCAAGGCGCAGGGCCTGCGCGCGGAGATCGCCGACCTGCTATGCGACATGGGGCGGTTCGGCCAGAAGACCGGCCGCGGCTTCTATCTTTACGAGCCGGGCTCGCGCACGCCCAAGCCCGACCCGGAAGTCGAGCAGCTGATCATCGACGCCGCGGTGAGGCTCGGCATCGCACGCGCGCCGATCGCGCCGGAGGAGATCGTCGAGCGCCTGCTGTTTCCGATGATCAATGAGGGCGCACGGATTCTAGAGGAAGGCATCGCGCAACGGCCGGGCGACATCGACGCGATCTGGGTGAACGGCTACGGCTTTCCCGCCTGGCGCGGCGGGCCGATGCATTACGCCGACACGCTGGGGCTCGGCTATGTGCATGATCGGCTCATCGCATTCGCCGCCAAGACCGGCGACGAGCGGCACCGGCCCTCGGCGCAGCTGGAACGGCTCGCGGCCGTCGGCAAGGGATTTGCGGCGCTCGGCGGGTGAGTTGTCATGCGTGATTGCGCACTCTGACACTCACGCGATTCGTCCCGAACTCATCCTTCCCCCGTGCAACGGGGGAGGGGGACCATGCGCAGCATGGTGGAGGGGGCGCGCGCA
>CAYGZV010000263.1:0-3081 GCA_964354425.1 uncultured Rhodoplanes sp.
GTCATCGCACCAGACACGCTCTGATCCACCGCGACTTCATCACCGGGCTGTTACGCGGGCGATCGGAAGCATGCCGAAAACACGCTCGGCGTGACTCCGGTCGAGTTGGCCACGCCGGACGAAGACGCAAAGCGGGACTTGGCCAAGCGATCGAACCCGAGACGAACCGCAGAAAGGTCGCCGCCCCATCTCGAACGGGAGGGTTGGGAACCCCGCCATGGCGGCCACCACGACGTCTATAAGCTTGACCGAGAGATATTCGCGGCCTTCGTTCGAGGCCTTCTTCCAGGCGGCGCCGAACGAAGACGAATGCAGAACGAGCGAAGTCGCGTCAGCTTCTTGGGCGATCCGGAAATGCGTGGCAGGCGCTGCGGTCGCGATCCATGTGGATGTCACGCAGGCCTGAGTGCCTCGACCGCCACCAGCTCCTGATACGCGTGCGGCAGCAAGCGCGCGAGCAGCCGACCCCACGCTCTCTGCCCTTTATCGTCGGCGATCAGATCCTGGCGGACTTCGATCGCAACGTGATGCAGACCGCGGCGCTCACCGTGCATCGGGATGGTGTAATCCGACGCATCGGTCACGCTGTAGGGCTCGTTGTCGCCGACGACGAGCCCCTCTTCACGTTTCAGCAGCGCCATGAGGAGATGGGCAAAACGCGGATCGCGATTGTAGAGCACGCCGACGTGCCAGGGCCGCACCGCTGCCATAAAGACCGGCGTAAAGCTGTGCATCGCGATCAATGCCGCCGGCCGGCCGGCTCGGCGTCTGCGGTTGAGCTCGGTTTCGATCCGATCATGGTAGGGCCGGAAAATCTCGCGCACGCGCGCGGCCTTCTGGCCTTCGCTCAATCCGATGTTTCCCGGTACCGAGGTGAGCTCGCTCGTTTCCGGGATCGACGTCTCCGAGCCCGGCGGGCGGTTGCAGTCGATGATCAGGCGCGAATAGTTCTGCTGCACCAGGGTGGCGTCGAGCGCGTCCGCCACGAGGCGGGAAACCGCGGCGATGCCGATGTCCCAGGCGATGTGGGCCTCGCATTCGCTTTCCGGAACGCCAAGCCAACCGAGCGCGCGCGGCATGAAGTTGCCCGCGTGATCGGCGACGATCAGGAACGGCGACCGGCCGTTTTCGTTGTGAACCGTGACGGGCGCCGGCTCGTCGGCCGCCAACAGGCTGTCCGGCAATTCGTTCATTGGCGCTCACGCTCGCGGAAGCGGCGACGGTGCAGAGAGCTACGAGCACTGTTCCTGGCGCGAAAAATGCATGTTATTGGGACGCGCATCATTGTGGGGCCGCAATGCCGATTCTCACCATCAAGCACGTCACAACCTATCGCTATAAGCAACCGGTCGCATTCGGCGAGCACCGGATAATGCTGCGTCCGCGTGACGACAACGACCAGAAGGTGCTCGAATCCGAGCTCGAAATCACGCCCGAGCCGACCCAACTGACCTGGACGCAGGATATCTTCGGCAATCATGTCGCGGCTGTCCGTTTCGCGGATCGGGCCGCGGAGCTGCGCTTCGAAACCACCATTCATGTCGACCACACGCCGGCGCGCTTCTGCGCAGCCGATATCGAGGATTTCGCCCGGACCCATCCGTTTGCCTATGCGGCGGAAGATCGGCCCGGTCTGGCGCGCTTCATCGCGCCGCTGTCCCCGCACCCCAGTGTCGATCTCTGGGCCGCCGGTTTCCTCCGCGAGGACGGATCAGCCGACACCTACGAGCTTCTCGTCGGCATGACGCAGACCATCAGACGGACCTTCAAGCACGCGGCGCGGCACGAGAAGGGCACCCAGGATCCGATCCGGACCCTGAAGCTCGGGAGCGGGAGCTGTCGCGACCTGGCGGTGCTCATGATTGCGGCGATGCGCTCGCTTGGACTCGCCGCGCGGTTCGTATCCGGATATGTGCATCTTGCCAATGCCGATCACGACGACGGCGACGAGGAAGGCGTCGGCGGCGGTAACACCCATGCCTGGGTCCAGGTCTATGTTCCCGGTCCCGGCTGGGTCGACTTCGACCCGTCGAGCGGCATGATTGGAAATCAGAACCTCGTTCGCGTCGCGGTCGTGCACGAGCCGCGCGAGGCGATCCCGCTCCAGGGCACATGGATCGGGACCGCGTCGGACCATCTCGCGATGAAGGTCGCGGTGAAAGTCGTTGCCGCGTGACGGACGAGCGGAACTTTATTGCCGCAGTGTTCTGAGCGCACATCCGGTAGGCCCCGCTCGCGCTGACGTAAGAGGCTTTCAATGAGGATTCGTGCGGGTTACGAAATCTCCTACGATTGCCCGCAACCGACACCCATGATTTTGCAGGTGAGCGTTCATCCGTCCCGCATGTCCGATCTGATAAGCTGGGACGGGCTGCAAATCGATCCACCCATCCCCGCCAACACCTATCACGACAGCTTCGGCAATTTCTGCCACGTGATCCGCGCCCCCGCAGGCCGGCTCACCCTGTCCACGGACTTTTTGGTGCAGGATAGCGGGGAGCTGGATGAAGTGGTCCCGGGAGCCGAGCAGCATCCACTGGAGGGGCTTCCGGTAGACACTTTGATCTTTCTTCTCGGCAGCCGCTACTGCGAGACCGATCGCCTGTCGGATACGGCGTGGTCGCTGTTCGGGCATGTTCCGAAGGGTTGGCCCCTGGTTCAGGCGATCTGCGACTATGCCCACGAGCGCATCAAATTCGGCTACGAACACGCGAGCCCAAACAAGACCGCGTTTGACGCTTTCACCGGACAGCGCGGCGTGTGCCGGGACTACGCGCACCTTGCGATCACGCTGTGCCGCTGCATGAACGTTCCGGCGCGCTACTGCACCGGCTATCTCGGCGACATGGGCACAGAGCCGCCCTACGGTCCGGGGGACTTCGCCGCCTGGTTCGAAGCCTATCTCGGAGGACGCTGGTATGCCTTCGACCCGCGGAACAACGTACCGCGCATCGGCCGCATCCTGATGGCACGCGGGCGCGACGCCACTGACGTCGCGATCGGGACCTCGTTCGGCCCATGCACACTCGCGGGCTTCAAGGTGTTCACCGACGACGTCACCTCGGCCGCTCCCGTGCTTAC
>CAYGZV010000264.1:0-1334 GCA_964354425.1 uncultured Rhodoplanes sp.
GCGCGCCGGCCGAAGGTGGATTCGGCAAGTCCGGTCTGCCGGCAAAAGACCGAGATTTCCTGCAGCAGGTCCTGCGCGGTCATCGGCGTTCCTCGTCAAGCGCGGTCGCAATTCTTGAGCGCGACTTCGATCGCCTGACCGGTCAATTCCAAGCCGCGACGCCGAGTTCCGTCAACCACAAAATGTCCCACTCCGGACGTGGGACGAGAGTGGGACATCTCCCACAAACGTGTGCAGGGATCGTCACCGCGGCCCGTCCGCCGAGAGGGTCTCGCGGCCGAATTCCCCGATGCCCGCCTCGCCGGGGCGGAACCCGCGCGACACCACCTCGCAGGTCCACTGCCCCGGGCGCCCGGCGATGCGGTAAAGATTGTAGCCGGCCGGATCGTTATGCTCGTTGGCTTCCGCCGAAGCGGAAGGAAGGCCGATCGCTGGAATCAGGCGGCCAGGACCCTCCAGCCAGACGACCGCGCGCCGGTGATCGTGCCCGTGCAGCACCAGTTCCGCCCCCGCCTGCGCGAGCGCCCGGCGGAAGGGCGCGGCGTCGATGAGCCGCTTGTGCGGGCTCGTCCATTCGCTTTTCGGCGGGTGATGGATCAGCACGATCCGGAACAGGCCCTCTTCGGCGAGCCGGCGCAGCAGCGCGACCATGCGCGCGATCTGCTCCTGCCCGAGCCGCCCGACGGCGGACAGCGGCGGGGTCGGGATGGCGCTCGACAATCCGACCAGCGCGACCGATCCGCGCCGGCGCACGAAGGGGAAGCGGGGGACGAGCGCCTGCGGATCGCGTTCCGCTTCGGCGTCGCCCTGCATGAAGGCGTTCCAATGCGTGTCCCAGTAGGCGAGCGCGGCGCGCACATAGGCGTCGTGATTGCCAGGCACGAAGGTGACGTCGGCCGGCGATCCCAGCCGGTCGAGCCAGGCCTGAGCCACCGCGAACTCCTCGGGCAGCGCGATATTGACAAGGTCGCCGGTGACCGCGGTGTGGTCATGCGGCTGCGCGGCGAGATCGGCGGTGAGCGCGTCGAGGGTTTCCAGCCGATGCACGCGCGAGCGCCCGCGCCGCCAGTTCACATAACCGAACAGCCGCTTGGAGGCGAGGTCGAGCAGCCGCGGCCGCGGCAGCGGGCCGATATGCGGATCGGTCAGATGGGCGAGGACGAACATGGGATGGTGATCGAACCGGTCAGGAACTGCCGATCAGGATGCCGGCGAGGAATACGAGCGCGCCGCCGAGCGCGACCTGGAACGTGGCCGATAGGAACGGCGTGTCCATGAACCGGTAGCGGATATAGGAGATCGCCGCGAGTTCGAGCACGACGACCGCGATCGCC
>CAYGZV010000264.1:1434-3066 GCA_964354425.1 uncultured Rhodoplanes sp.
GTGAGCCTCACTCGGCTGCGCTCGCCACCTCGTCCGGATCGACTCCGGCGGAGCCCTCCGACCCGGGGGCCTGGCAGCCGGTCAGGCAGCAGCGGCCGGGCTGTTTCGACACGCGCCGTCCGTCGGGATAAATGCCGCGGTCGAGCAAGGTCGCGACCAGCTCGGACTTCTCCATCACGGGATAGTTGCGCCAGATCTCGCGCTTCATCGCCTCGGGCGAGCCGCCGCCATGCAGCGAGATGACCGAGTACCATCCCGCCTGGTGCGACACGGTGAGGTCCTCGATCAGGCGCGACACCGCGAGCCGCTGTTCGGCCGGGATATCCGCTCGCCCGCCGAGAACGGCCGCGAGCGAGGCGCGCGTCTCCGGATTGTGGTCCTCGTCGGGTCCCGGCAGCGCGACGATGAGCCCGCCCGAGACGTAATGGGCGAGCCTGTGCATGTCGTAGATCTTGGTCGCGAGCAGGAGCTTGCCGATATTGGCGAACACCGCGTCCGGCATGACATTCCCGGCCGGGTCGTGCGTGCAGTAGACCGAGGACGCGACGCCGCAGGCGTAGAAGCTCTCGGTGATGGTGATGAGTTCGACCAGGGCGTCGCGGATATGCCCGTGCCGTTCCGGATCGAGCCCGTTCGCGTCGGTCATCAGCGCCCCCGCGCCGATCAGGAGGTCGCCGAAGCCGCCGCGCGCGCCGATGCAGGAATGGCGGTGATGCGTCGCATAGGCGGTCGTGAGAAACCCGCCCTCCTCGTATTCGCCGGCCAGGAACACGCTGTCATGCGGCACGAGCACGTCGTCGAAGATGACGACGCCGGTCGACTGGCCGTAGCGGGCCGAAAACGTCGCGGCGGCTTCGCTCGGCCGTCCGGCCGGCCGCGCCACGATGGTGACGCCCGGCGCATCGACCGGCACCGCGCAGCACACGGCGAAGGCCGCGTCTTCCCGCGTGTGGGTGCGGCAGGGCATGACCAGGAATTCGTGCATATAGGGCGCGCCAGTCACGATCGCCTTCACGCCGCGTATGACGATGCCGTCGGGTCGCCGCTCCTTGATGTGCACATAGACGTCCGGATTGGCCTGCTCGCCCGGCCGCTTGGAGCGGTCGCCCTTGGCGTCGGTCATGGCGATGCCGAGCGTCAGGTCCTCGTCCTGCACGCGGTGCAGGTAATCGACGAAGCGCTGCGCATAATCGGTGCCGTTCGCCTCGTCGGTGCGCTTGGTCGCCTGGTACAGGCCGTTCAGGGCGTCGTGGGTGAGATAGCGCTGCGCGCAGCCCGAGGTCCGGCAGACGAGCCGCACCGCTTCGAGCTTGGCAAGGAGATCCGCCGCGGTCTCGTCGATATGCACCATTCGGTTGACGATCTTGCCGGACGTGCCCTGGCGGGCGGTCATCAGCGGCCGATGTTCTTCCGCATGCGCGAGGTCATAGGCGATGCCGACGGCGTTCACGCCGGGGGCGAGCAGCGGCTCGTCCGCCACGCTCTTGACCGTCGCCCCGTTGATGTAGACCCGTGGCCGATAGGCCCGCAGCGACTCCCGATAGTCGGCCCCGGTCATCAGCATGGGCGTGCTCCTCGGTTCTTCGCCTCTCCCCGCGCGCGGGGAGAGGTCTGGGCAAACGCGGCCGACTA
>CAYGZV010000265.1:0-3060 GCA_964354425.1 uncultured Rhodoplanes sp.
CCCCCTCACACGTGCTGGCCGCCATTGATGTGGATTTCCGCCCCGTTCACATAGGACGAGGTCTCGGTGCACAGCACGTAGATGATCTTCGCCACCTCGTCGGGCGTGCCGAGCCGCTGCATTGGGATTTCCGCGACGATCTTGTCGGTGCCGGGCGACAGGATGGCGGTGTCGATCTCGCCCGGCGCGATCGCGTTGACGCGCACGCCGCGCCGGCCGAAATCGGCCGCCATCTCGCGCGTGAGCGCGGCGAGCGCCGCCTTCGAGGTGCCGTAGGCGGAGCCCGCAAACGGATGCACGTGCATGCCGGCGATCGAGGTCACGTTGACCACCGACCCCTTCGCCCGCGCAAGCTCGTCGACGAGGCCGCGCGCCAGCATGATCGGGGCAAAGAAATTCACCTGGAACACCTGCTGCCAGGTCTCGAGCATCGTCTCGAGCGTGCCGAGGCGCTTGCCGTCCGCGCCTTTCGGCGAAATCCCCGCATTGTTGACGAGGGCGTGCAGTTCGCCGCCGTCGAGCCGCTGCTTCACCTCGTCGATCGCATGCAAGGTGCTGTCGGGGTCGGCCAGGTCGACCTGGATATGGTCCTGCGCGCCGCCCTCCCACGGACAGTTCTCCGGGAAGGGATGGCGCGAGCAGGCGATCACCCGCCAGCCGGCCGCCTGGAAGCGCTTCACCGTCGCGTGGCCGATCCCGCGGCTTGCGCCGGTCAGCAGGAGGATCCGGCGCGGTTGGTTGGATAACGAGGCGGTCATTGGATTAGCCGTTCCGGTCCATGGGAATGCCGCTGCATGCGGTGCACCATTCAAGGATAAAGTCGGGTCCTGGTCCAGGGCGCGTCGCGATGATCGCGGCTGAAAACGATGCGATCATGCAGCCGGAACGGACGGTCCTGCCAGAATTCCATCGCCGAGGGCTGCAGGCAATATCCACGCCAGTGCGGCGGACGCGGCACCGCGCCGGCCAGGTGCTTGGCCGTGTAGTAGGCGACGGCCTTCTCGAAGGCGAGCCGGCTCTCGAGCGGGCGCGATTGCTGGCTCGCCCAGGCGCCGATCTGGGAAATGCGCGGGCGGCTTGCGAAATAGGCGTCGGCCTCCGCCTCGGTCACAAGGGTGACCGCGCCGCGCAGCCGCACCTGGCGCTGCAGCGACTTCCAGTGAAATACGAGCGCCGCCTGCGGATTGGCGGCGAGCTCCTGGCCCTTCTGGCTGTTCTCGTTGGTATAAAAGACAAAGCCGCGCTCGTCGAAGCCCTTGAGCAGCACCATGCGCACATTCGGCAGGCCGTCCGGCCCGACGGTGGCAAGCGCCATCGCATTGGCGTCGGCCGGTTCGGTCCGGTTGGCGTCCGCAAACCAGTGGGCAAACAGACGCAGCGGTTCGTCCGCCTCGGTAAAATCACCGGCCGTTAACCAGCTCCGTTGTTCAATCGGAGGCGCTTCGGACATTGGTGGAGTTCCTCGTGGCGGCTTCAGCGCCGGACTGTGCGTTTCGTCGGCAGGCTTTTCGGACCGCGGGACCGGCACGCCCCTGGCGGCCGATCGTTTCGCGACTGTGGCTGTGCACCGCCCTGCTCGGTTTTGCGGCGGGCGGCTGCAGCCTTTCTTACCAGTTGGGGTCCCTCCTCGAAAATGGCGAGGACAAGCTGAAGCAAAGCGCGCCGCCGTCGGGCCCGTCCGAGGAGGCGGCAGCCCGACCGAGCGAGACCGATCTCGCCAATGCGCGCATTGCCGTGGCCACCGCCCTCGCCAAGAACGGAACAAGCAAGAGCACGGCCTGGGAGAACGCCGAAACCGGCGCACGCGGAACGATCACGCCGATCGCCGCCGCGGCGCCGCAGGACGGCGCTCTTTGCCGCGACTTCCTGGCGAGCTATGTGCATGCCGGCAATGAGACCTGGCTCGAAGGGGCGGCTTGCCGCGGCCAAAAAGGCCGTTGGGAGGTGCGTCGGCTCGCGCCGTGGAAACGGACCTGAAGAGAAGCTGCGGGCTCACGCCCACTTTGCATTGCGAAAGCGCCTGATTCCTCCCACATTTCCGAGCGACCGAGCAATCCAATTCGCTCGGACAGTGGAGTGTTCACACGATGCGTGACCCTTACGAGGTCTTGGGAGTGCCGCGAACGGCGGACGCGGGCGCGATCAAGAGCGCTTTCCGGCGGCTTGCCAAGAAGCTGCATCCCGATTCCAACCGGAACGACCCCAAGGGGGCCGCGCGCTTCGCCGAGGTGAACTCGGCCTATGAGATCATCGGCGACGAGAAGAAGCGCAAGGCGTTCGACGCCGGCGAGATCGATGCCGAAGGCAAGCCGCGGTTCCAGGGCTTCGAGGGCTTCGGCGCGCACCCTGGAGCGCACCCCGGCGCGCATCCCGGCGCGCATCCCGGCGCGGGCGCTGGCCCGGGCGGCAACGCGCATTTCGAGACCTTCTCGTTCGGGCCGGAGGGTTTGCGGCGCAGCTCCCCGGGCGGCGCGGGGGCGGCCGGCTTCGAGGACGTGCTCAAGGACATGTTCGGCCTCGGCGGCGCCGCGCGCGGCCGGCGCGGCGGATTCGGCGCGCAGCATTTCGAGCCGGAGGGCTTCGCGGAGCCGCCGATCGGCCGCGATGTCGAAGTCCCGGTCACCATCACGCTGGCGGAGGCGGCCAAGGGCGGCACGCGCCGGGTGCATCTTCCGACCGGCAAGGATGTCGAGGTGAAGATCCCGGCCGGGCTCGGCGACGGCCAGCAGATCAGGCTGAAGGGGCAGGGCCTGGCTGGACCCGGCGCGGTCGGCGACGCGCTCATCACTGTCACCATCGCGCCGCACCCGCTATTCGCGCGGGAGGGGAGCAATCTGCGGGTCGACCTGCCGATCACGCTCTACGAGGCGGTGCTCGGTGCGAAAGTGCGGGTGCCGACCCTCGACGGGGCGGTCGATCTGTCGATTCCCGCGGGCACCAATAGCGGACGCACCTTCCGCCTCAAGGGCAAGGGGCTGCCGGACAAGCGCGGCGCCGGCGATCTCCTGGTGAGCGTCCGCATCGTGCTGCCGGAGACGAGCGACCCCGAGCTCGACGCCC
>CAYGZV010000266.1:0-3027 GCA_964354425.1 uncultured Rhodoplanes sp.
CTTTCTCCGGCCGTTCCGGCAACGCCGTGAAGCGTTGCAGCGAGACCTTTGCCCAGGAAATGCACCGCGAGGAGCGGCCGGAGGATCGTGCGCGGTCTGCCGGCAGCCCTTCGCGCCCTCGAAATGGCCTGAGAGAGGTCGGGGCGCACCCGCAGGAGGACAGCATGACCGTTATCGCGATGACTAGGGAAATGGGAAGCGGCAGCAGGGACGTCGCGCTGCGCGTCTCCGAGAAACTCGGGCTGAAGCTGATTCTGCATGAGTTGGTCGAACATGACGTGGCCGAGCAGATGCAAGTGCGCGAGAGCGACATCCACCATCGTCTCGAAGGCGGCGACTCTCTGCTCGAACGCTGGCAGATCGGCAGCAAAAAGCTCGCGAGCTATGTGGCGGAAGAGGTGTACGAACTCGCCCAGAAGGGGAATGTTCTGATCCGTGGTTGGGGCGCTTGCGTCATTCTGAGCAAGGTGCCGCATGTCGTCCGAGTTCGCATCTGCGCCCCCATCGAGGTGCGGGAAAACTCGGTGATGAGCAGAACCGGCGTCGACCGGGTCGCCGCGCGCGCCGAAATCGAGCGCAACGACGCTGCGCATGAGCGCATATTGCGGGTCACCTGCGGGGTCGAGCGCGAGGACGCGCTGGTTTATGACGTCGTGCTCAACACCGGCCGTGTGTCGATCGACACCTGCGTGAAGGTGATATGCGACCTCGTCGAACGTCCGGAGTACCGCGAAACCGACCTGTCGCGATCTTTCCTGGACGACATCGTTCTGGAAGCGCGCCTGCGCACCAAGCTGCGCGAGCGATTCACCCTTGGAACCGGCGTCAGCTGGCTCGAGGCGAAGGTCACGGACGGGCGCGTTTTGCTCACCGGCATGGCCGTCCACAAGGCGCTGGCGGCCGAGGCCGTCGAGATCGTGACCGCAACGAAAGGGGTCAAGTCGCTCGACAACCATATCCAGGTCGTTCGCGGCCCGCACCCTCTGTAGAGCGGTCCGCCCGACCGCCGCTCATCTTCGTGTCGAGCCGGGGGTTGCGCCGAAGCCCCGGCACGTCGGCGACTCGCCGGTCTCGGGTTGTTAACGGTTGTTCAGCAAAGACTTAGCGGCAGCTATTTGTCTGCCGTGGCGCTTGTTCGCCCAACTAACGACAAATTGAGCGGGCTTTTTTCCACCATGCAACGCGACCTGCCTGTCGAACGACTGCAGGTCCGGCCCTTCGGCCGCTCGCAGAGCGACGGTTGCATCGTTCAACTTGGGGGACCTATGCGAAAGACCCTGACTGCCATAACCGCTGCCGCGGCAGTCGCCGCTGCGCTCACGCTCGCGCCGGCCGACGCCTTTGCGCGCCCGCGTGGCGGCGCCGTCGCCGCAGGAATCATCGGCGGCCTTGCCGCCGGGGCGATCATCGGCGGCGCCCTCGCAGGCGCGCCGCCGGCCTATGCTGCTCCGCCGCCTCCACCGCCGGCCTATGCGCCGGTCGGGGGTTATGCGCCCTATCCGGCCTATGCGGCACCCTATCCGGCCGGCTGCCCGGGCGGCTATTGGGCGCGCCGCCCCCTGTATGACCCGTACGGGGAATTCATGGGCTATTCGCGGCCGCGCTTCTTCTGTCCCTGATCGATCGCCGCTGAACGCAACAATGAACGGCCGGCTCGCTGAGCCGGCCGTTCTGCATTCCGCCGTCCGTTCCGCCCGCCGCCGCTCAATTCCGCGCCGTGCGCGTGCGCATATGCGCGAGCACGTCGGCCGACGGCCAGCAATCCAGCGTAAGCCCGTTCGCCTTCTGATAGGCCCCGAGCGCGAGCCGCGTGCGCATGCCGGCCTTGCCGTCGATCTTGTCGCGATAGAGCCCGAGCGCGGTCAGGCGCTGCTGCATGTCTTCCAGCTCCTTGGTGCGAAGCTGTACGACCTTGCCCCACGGCTTCTCGAGGGCTGAGCCGCCCGCGATGCGATCGCTCACATTGCCGACGAACAGCACGTAGAGGTCGGAGAAGTTATAGTCCTTGATGACGTAGTAGTTCTTCAGAATGAGAAATGCGGGCCCGTAAATGCCGGCGGGCATCAGCAGGGACGCCTTCTCGCTGAGCTCGGCCGCGTCGAGCTTGCGGCCGCGCGCCGGCGCGAATCCGCGCTGCCGCCATTCGTCGAGCGTCAGCGTGTAGTCGGGATTGGCGATCGTGCAGTCGAGCCCGGTGGGGACGCGCACTTCGTAAGCCCAGTGCTTGCCCGGCTGCCAGCCTTTGTCCGCGAGCTGCTTTGCCGCCGAGGCGAGCGCATCGGGCACCGAGCGCCAGATGTCGCGGCGGCCGTCGCCGTCGAAATCGACGGCCTGCTTGTAGAATTCCGAGGGAAGGAACTGGGTCATGCCCATCGCGCCGCCCCAGGAGCTGCGCATGTCGGCGAGCGCGACATGCCCTTCTTGGAGCATTTTCAGCGCCACCAGGAACTCGTTGCGGAACATGTCCTTGCGCCGGCCGTAAAAGCCTTGCGTGGCGAGCACGCGGATCGCGCTGTGCGGAAGCTTGTAGCTGCCGAACGCGGTCTCGCGCCCCCAGATCGCGAGCACGACATGCGGCGGGACGCCGAACTCGCGCTCGATCCGGAGAAGGGTGGCGCGGTGCTGGTCGAGCAGCTTGCGGCCCTGCGCGGCGAGGCTCGCAAGCGTCGCCTCGCGCAGGTAATCCGCCGGCGTCTGCACGAACTCGGCCTGACCGCGCGGCGGCGCGTCGGGCCGGCCGGGAATGACGAGGTCGGGCAGCGACAGGTCGGGCTCCAGGCCGCGGGTCGCGGCGTCGAAGGTCGCGCGCGACACGCCGAGCTGTTCCGCCTCCGGCCACAGCGAGCGCAGCCAGGATTCGAACGCGGCATCGGCCGAGGACGCGGACGATCCCGCGCCGAGCAGCACGGTCACGGCAAGCGCGACGGCCGCGGCGGCGGACGCCCAACGGCGGAGCGGATGAGGCATCGGCGCGTGCTCCTGCGGCTCTGGTTTCGCAAGACGAATCCGAAACAAAGAGAGACCGCC
>CAYGZV010000267.1:0-3013 GCA_964354425.1 uncultured Rhodoplanes sp.
CCTACGAGGAGATCGCCGTCGATTCGATGCGGCGCACCATCGCCGCGCGGCTGGTCGAGGCGAAGCAGACCATCCCGCACTTCTATCTCGCCTGCGAGGTGGCGGTCGATCGCCTGGAAGCGGTGCGCTTGGAGGCGAATGCGTTGGCGGGCAGGGGCGAGGACGGCGCGCGCGCCTACAAGCTCTCACTCAACGATTTCCTGATCAAGGCGCTCGCGCGGGGGCTCGAGCGCGTTCCCGCCGCGAACGCCGTCTGGGCGGAGGACCGCATTCTGCTGTTCCGCAGCGTCGATATCGCCGTCGCGGTCGCCCTCGACGGCGGGCTGATCACTCCGGTGATCCGCGCGGCCGAGACGAAGACGCTCACCGCCATTTCAGCGGAGGTGAGGGAGCTTGCGGCGCGGGCGCGCGAGCGCCGCCTCAAGCCCGCGGAGTATCAGGGCGGCGTCACCACGCTCTCCAATCTCGGCATGTATGGCGTGCGCGAATTCGCCGCCATCATCAACCCGCCGCAGTCGAGCCTGCTCGCGGTCGGGGCGGCCGAGCGCCGGCCCGTCGAGACCAAGGATGGCGGAATGCGCTTCGAGACGCGGATGACCGTCACGCTGTCCTGCGACCACCGCGTGGTCGACGGCGCGCTCGGCGCGCAGCTCCTCTCCGCCGTCAAGCAGGCCGTCGAGCACCCGATCGGCTTGCTGGCGTGACGACATCGGCCGCACTCTCGCCCCGTCGCCGGGAGAGGGGTGCGAACGCTATGCCGCGAGCACGTGGTTGCGGAATTCGAGCGGGGCGGCGATCCGATGGAGCTTGTCGGGCCCGATGCCGCCGGCGCCAGTGCCCTGGACGTCGACGTCGCCATAACCGAGCAGACGCCCCAGGATCGACTGCTTGACCTCGATATTCTCGACCTTCGCCAAGGGCATTTCGTCGGTCTGCCGCGAGACGAACCCGGTCTTGTAGATGACCCGCCGGTCAGTGACCGCGATCTCCGTGATCAAGCGCTGGAAACCGGCGCGGATAAGCAGAATCCCCGCTCCCGCGAGCAGCAGGACCGCCAGCGTTATCCACAGGCCGTACCAGCTGTCCGGCCGATCGGACCACCAGTAGAAAAAGCTCGCCAGCAGCAGGAGCGCCAATCCCGGGACGAAATCGACCCAATGGTAATTCGTTTTGAAACGTACGATTTCGTCCGGCTGCAGTACGGTGTCGACATAGCCCATGCGTGTCGCGCTCCGGAAATCATAAACGACAATCGTATCAATAGGCGGCGCGAATGGCTTCGTCTACTCTCCGCCAGCGGCTATGCGCCGGTCCGCCGCGTCGTCAACGCCTAATCCGCCAAGCCGTTCATGGGGAAGTCTCACATGGCCGACGAGAAGCCCGACATCCTGGTGGTCGGAGCCCCGAAACCCGTGATCGTCAACGAGCTTTCGCCCGCCTGCACGCTGCACCGGCTGAGCGACGCGAAGGACCGCGAGTCCTTTCTCGCCGGGGTCGCGGACAAGGTCCGCGGGATCGCCGTCACCTATATGGTCGACGGGATCAACGGCGAGTTCATGGCCAGGTTTCCCAAACTGGAGATCGTGTCGACCTTCGGGGTGGGCTACGACCATGTCGACGCGGCCTGGGCCGGCCGGCACGGCATCGTCGTCACCAACACGCCGGAGGTGCTGACCGAGGAGGTGGCCGACACCGCGATCGGGCTGCTTCTGTGCACCGTGCGCGAGCTGCCGCAGGCGGAGCGCTACCTGCGCGCCGGCAAATGGCGGGAGCGCGCTTATCCGCTCACCCGGGCGACGCTGCGCAACCGCACCGTCGGCATGGTCGGCATGGGGCGAATCGGCAAGGCGATCGCCCGCCGGCTCGACGCCTTCGGGGTCCCCGTCGTCTATCATTCGCGCCGCCCGCAGACCGGCGTCGGGTACCGGCATTACCCCGATCTCGTCGCCATGGCGCGCGCGGTCGACACGCTGATGGTCATCGTCCCCGGCGGGGCGGCGACCCGCAATCTGATCAACGCCGAGGTCCTGCGCGCGCTCGGGCCGAGCGGCATTCTGATCAATGTCGCGCGCGGCTCCGTGGTGGATGAGCCGGCCCTGATCAAGGCGCTGCAGGACTGCACAATCCACGCCGCCGGGCTCGACGTGTTCGCCGACGAGCCGGCCGTGCCCGACGAGCTCATCGCCATGGAGCACGTCGTGCTGCTGCCGCATGTCGGCTCCGCCTCGCTCCGCACGCGCGAGAAGATGGACCAGCTCGTCGTGGATAATCTCCTGTCCTGGTTCGCCGGGCGCGGACCGCTGACGCCGGTTCCCGAAACGCCCTGGCCGGCGAACAAGGATTGACTCGGGGATGCCGGCCGCGCCGCATGGAATCCTCGCTTTTCTCATGCTAAATCTACTCACCATGAGCACGAAACGCACCGTCTGGCTCGCCGCCACTCTCGCCTGCCTGTATCCTGCCGCAGCGCCCGCGCAGGCGCCCGCGAATCCGGCCAATGAGACCGCGAAAGCGATGGCCGGCGCGTATGAGTTTTCCAACGCCGACCGCGACCGGCGCTGCACCGTCGAGCTCAAGACCGACCTCGCCGGCGCCGCCGGGCTGAAGCTCGAATTCGACAAGGGCTGTGCGATCGTGTTCCCCTTCGTGAAGGACATTGCCGGCTGGACGATCGCCGAAAACGACTTCCTCCGCCTGCACGACGGCAAGGGCAAGCCGGTGCTCGAAATGAGCGAAGTCGAGCACGGGATTTTCGAGGCGCCGCGCCCGGGCGACGGGGTGCTGTTCCTGCAGAGCGTCGCAGCGGTCGAGCCGCCCCCGCCGACCGTGGACCAGATGGCCGGCGATTGGGACATCGTGCGGGCCGGCGGCAAGATCTGCTCCCTCACGCTGGCCAACACGCCGTCCGGCGACGGCTATGCGCTCTCGCTCAAGCCCGGCTGCGACCCGTCGATCACTCGTTTCGGCGCGGCGTCCTGGCAGATGGACCGCAGCGAGCTCGTGCTGCGCGGCA
>CAYGZV010000268.1:0-2931 GCA_964354425.1 uncultured Rhodoplanes sp.
TGGTCGCGGGCGATCTCGGCGCGCGGCACGGTCAAGGCGACGCTCGGCGCGGTGAACGTGCCGGTGGTGTGCGCAGGCGTCAGCGTCGATCCGGGCGACGCCGTGGCCGCGGACGAGGACGGCGTCGTCGTGGTGGCGCGCACGGCCTCGGCCGAGGTCGCCGCCAAGGGCGAGGCGCGCAGGGCCGACGAGGAGGCGAAGCGGCAGAAGCTCGCCGCCGGCGTGCTCGGCCTCGACATGTACAATATGCGCCAACCGCTCGCGCGCGCGGGCCTTGTCTATGTCGACCACCCCGACGAGGCGTAATTGGCTCTGGGCAGAGAAACGATGATCATCGATTGTCACGGCCATTACACGACCGAGCCGCGCCAGCTGCTCGACTTTCGCCAGCGCCAGATCGCCGCTTTCAAAGACCATACGGAGAGGCCGGGCCGAGCCGCGCTCGCCATCAGCGACGACGAGATTTGCGCAAGCCTGGAAGGCGCGCAGCTCCGGCTGCAGCGCGCGCGCGGCGCCGATCTCACGATCTTCTCCCCGCGCGCCTCCGGCATGGGCCACCATATCGGCGACGCCGGTTTGAGCCTCGAATGGTCGCGGGCGTGCAACGAGCTTATCCATCGCGTCTGCACGCTCTATCCGCGCAACTTTGTCGGCGTGTGCCAGCTGCCGCAGTCGCCCGGGGTCAACCCCGCGACCTGCGTCGGCGAACTTACGCGCTGCGTGCGCGAGTTCGGCTTCGTCGGCTGCAATCTCAATCCCGATCCGTCCGGCGGCTACTGGACCGCGCCGCCGCTGACCAACCGCTGGTGGTATCCGCTCTACGAGACAATGGTCGAGCTCGACGTGCCGGCGATGATCCATGTGAGCGCCTCGTGCAACGAGAACTTCCACACCACCGGCGCGCATTACATCAATGCCGACACCACCGCCTTCATGCAGTTCATCACCGCCGACCTGTTCGTGGACTTTCCCACTCTGAAATTCGTCATCCCGCACGGCGGCGGCGCGGTCCCCTATCACTGGGGCCGCTATCGCGGGCTTGCGATCAATCTCAAGCGCCCGCCGCTGGAAGAGCTGTTGAAGAACGTCTATTTCGACACCTGCGTCTATCATCTGCCCGGCATCGAGCTTCTGACCAGGGTGGTGCCGGCCGACAACATCCTGTTCGCGTCGGAGATGGTCGGCGCGGTCAAGGGGGTCGACCCGGAGACGGGGCACGATTTCGACGACACCAAGCGCTATCTCGATCAGGTGAGCTGGCTTTCGCCCGAGGACCGGCACAAGATCTTCGAGGGCAATGCGCGCAAGGTCTACAGCCGGCTGGGCGCGCATTTGGCGACATCCTCCGCTCCGGCCGGCGGATAGCGCGCGCGATGCCCGGACCCGGCGGAAGGACGACCCTCCACACCTTGCTCGGCGACTATCCGCACACGCGCGCCCTGCGCAGCGGCGCGCTCCGCTCCGATATCGTCGCGTTCGCATTCGCCGACATCGCGCCGGCAAACCGCGGCTTCAAGCCGCTGGTGCGCGAGCACGCCTTCGACCTCGGCGAGCTCGCGATCGTGACCTATCTCCAGGCGAAGGCGAAAGGCGCGCCCTATGTGCTGATCCCGGTGACGGTGATGGGCCGCGGGCAGCTTCATACGATCGCCTATGATCCGGCGCGCGGGCGGCTCGATCCGGCCGATCTTCCCGGACGGCGCGTCGGCGTGCGCGCCTACAGCCAGACCACCGGCGTGTGGCTGCGCGGCATGCTGGAGGAGCTGTACGGCGTCGATCCCGCGCGCATCCGCTGGGTGACGTTCGAGGATGCGCATGTGGCGGGCTACGCCGATCCGCCGCATGTCGAGCGCGCGCCCAAGGGCAAGGAGCTCGTGCCGATGCTGCTGGCCGGCGAGCTCGACGCCGCGATCATCGGCGATGCCTTTCCCGATCCGCGCCTCGCCCCGCTCGTTCCCGACGCCGAGGCGCAGAACCGCGCCTATGCCCGTTCGCATGGCGGCGTGCCGATCAATCACATGCTGGCGATCCGGGAAACGCTTGCCGCTGCGCGGCCCGATATCGTCCGGGAGGTGTTTCGCCTGTTCCGCGCGAGCAAGGCGGCGGCCGGGCTTTCCGAGCCCGTGGACGGGCTCGATCCCTTGCGCTTCGGCATCGAGGACAATCGGCGCTCGCTCGAAATCATCATCGCTTACGCGGTGAAACAGCAGCTCATCCCGCACCTTGTTACCGTCGACGACCTGTTCAGCGACACGACAGGGCGGCTCGCCTGAGACCGGCCAACTTGCGCGTTTCGTCGCAGGCCCGGCCCGCGGGGGTTGGCGAGCGCCGCCGTTAACCTTGCGTTAATCACATCCGTGGAACGCTTCATCGATAGTAGGACTACGGACGATTCGCCATGGCCGTGCGGGCGCGCTGAAACCCGACGCCGGATTGTCCGTAACATGAGTGGTCATCAATGCCGGCCAGCAGGCGACGCCTCTGGCCGCAGGCGACGCGCCGAGGCTGCGCGCAAGCCCGTCGCCCATGCAACGGAGCCGACGACCATGCAAGACGCTCTCATGCCGCGCGCTGCGACCAAGAAAACAATGGCAAATCCGCGTGAATTCGAGGCGGCCCTTCTGCTGGAAGCCGCGTTGCGGCTGCAGGACGTGCAGAGCCGCTGGGACAGCGCCCGCGACAAAGTCGACGAGGCGTTGCTGTACAATCGGAATCTCTGGCGCCTTTTTCTCGCGTCCATCGCCGATTCCGCCCCTCCCCTGCCGCTCGAAATCCGGCAGAACATCGCCAATCTCGGCCTGTTCGTGACCCACCAGACGCTCGCCATCGCTTCCGATCCGCGGCCCGAACGGCTGACATCCCTGATCGGCATCAATCGCGAACTCGCGGCGGGCCTGCTCGGCCGCGCCTGACGCGCGGCGCGACGCCCGC
>CAYGZV010000269.1:0-2890 GCA_964354425.1 uncultured Rhodoplanes sp.
GTGAAGAAACGACATCGGCTCCCCCGATCAGGCATCAGAACTGGTTCCGCATCGACTCTGCGTCGATGCTGCGCTGCGCCCGCACGATCCAATAGCTGTCGCGCTGCGCCCGGTCGCGCCGGCCGATATCGAGCACGTCCTTGCCGAACAGGCGCATCAGCAGCGCCGTCGGCACTACAGCCAGCACGAAGATCAAGCCCATCACCAGCGGGCTCACCACCGCATGCAGCAGCATGCCGAAACGGAACCACACGATATTGAGGGGGTGCAGCACGCGGGGCGCAACGAGCGTCGGCACAAGGAAGGCGAGCGCGACCAGGAACGCCCACAGCCGCGGCGAGCCGCCCCATATCGCCGGCCAGACGCCGATCACGACAAAGACGACGACGAAAACCGCGCCGAAACTTCGATCCGAACCGGGGCGTACCGGCCCGCTGTGCCCTTGGATGTCCTGCAAAATATTCCCCGTCCGATGGCGGACGCGGGCGGAGAATCGCCGCGCTATCGTCCTGCCAGAGGCTTTTCCGGTCCTAAAGAGCGCCGGTTGTCCTTCCCGTCAATAGGAACCGCCGTCCGGCCGCCTTCCCGTTGAAGCAAAAAGACAATCCGCCGTAGCCCCGCCGGGCGACAGGTCGCGCGTCAGGTGATCAGGCGCGCGCCGCGCTGGAAGGTCAGGTAGCTCCAGAACCAGTTGACCGCAACGACAAGCCGGTCGCGCGCGCCGATCAGGAAGAAGATGTGGACCATGCTCCAGAACAGCCAACCGACGAAACCGGTGAGCTGCACGCGCCCGAGCTTCACCACCGCCGATTTGCGGCCGATCGTGGCGAGTTCGCCGAGATTGCGATAAGCGAAAGGCTCCGTCTTCGGCGCGCCCGCGATCTGCGCGGCGATCCGCTCGCCGATATAGCGCCCCATCTGCTTGGCCGCGGGAGCGACGCCCGGCACCGGATGGCCCGACGCATCCTTGACGGCGGCGGTATCGCCGATCGCATAGGTGTTGGGGATGTCGCCGACCGACAGGTCGGGATTGACCAGAATGCGGCCGGCGCGGTCATGCGCTGCGCCCAGCCACTCCGCCGCCGGCGAAGCGGCGACCCCGGCCGCCCAAATCAGGGTGGAGGCCTCGATGCGCTCGTCGCCGATGCTGACGCCATGCGCATCGCACGCGGTCACGCGCGCGCCCGTGCGCACCTCGACGCCCATCCAGGTCAGCGAGCTTACGGCGTAGCGCGACAGGTGATCCGGGAACGTGGCGAGCAGCCGCGGCCCGGCTTCAATCAGAAAAATACGCGCGAGGCGCGGATCGATGCGGCGGAAATCGGAACGCAGCGTCTGCCGCGCGACTTCGGCGATGGCGCCCGCCATCTCGACGCCGGTGGGTCCTCCGCCGATCACGACGAAGGTCATCAGCCGACGCCGCGCCTCTTCGTCTTCGCTCAGCTCGGCCTCCTCGAAGGCGCGCAGAATCCGCGTGCGGATTTTCGTCGCGTCCGGGATCTCCTTGAGTCCGGGCGCAACGCTTTCCCATTCGTCGTGCCCGAAATAGGAATGCGTCGCGCCAGTCGCGAGAACGAGAAAGTCATAGTCGAACCAGCCGGCGTCGGTCGCCACGCGCTTGCGCTCCTTGTCGACGCCGATGACTCGCGCCATCAGCACCCGGGCATTGCTTTGATTGCGAACGATGGCGCGGATCGGCCAAGCGATGTCGGCCGGCGACAAGGCCGCCGTCGCGACCTGATACAGCAGCGGTTGGAAGCAATGATAGTTGTGCTGATCGACGATGACGACGTCTGCCGAAGCGCGCGCCAAGGCTTTGGCCGCTTCCAGCCCGCCGAATCCCGCACCGATAATCGCAACGCGCGGACGGCCGGGTCGCGGCGCGCCGAGGATCGGTTCCGCGCCGGAAACCGGCGCCTCCGGCGCGAGCACGGTCGAGGCCGCGTCCGCGGCGGATTTCGGTTCGGCCGCATGCGGCGTTTCCGACGGAACCTGGTGTGCATCCATGGATGCCCGCTCCAAAAAATGTTCGCCCCAGCCTATTCGCCCGGACCGGCTAAAAACAGGTCGAGCGGATTGCGCGCCTTTGTACGACGCCGGGGTGATTGTCGCCAGCGCGCCGCGCCAGGCCGACCACGCCACCGAGCCCGCTAAAACTCTGAAGAAATCAAGCAGAGTTCTTTGTCTCAGAACGGTCGCGACGTCATGCACGCTCATTGCGCTTGAGCCAGATAGTAAAATCATCACCTATACGCAAGCGGATCATCTTACCACTTGGTGTCAACGTAAGACCTTCAGAACTTGCGGGCGTCCACTGCGTTGTTTCATGGCCAGATGCGGCTCGGGTGTTCCGCCGTGTCGAGGAATTCAACCATTGGAGGATTTATGTTGAAGCTGCACCTTACCACCTGCCTTCTCGCCACCGCTCTTGCGGGCGCGCCGGCTCTCGCGCAAACGCCGCCGCAACCGGGCTCGCCCGGGGTTGCTCAGCCGCCGAGCGCCCAGCAACAACCGCCGAGCGCCCAGCGCCCAGGCGCTCAGCAGGCGCTTAAACCCCTTGCCAAGCCCGGCCCGAACCACATGCTGAGTTCGGACCTCGAAGACACCACCGTGTACGGCGCCAACAACGAGGCGATCGGCGAAATCAGCGACGTGTTGATCGACCGCAATGGCAAGGTCGTTGCCGTCATCATCGGCGTCGGCGGCTTCCTCGGCATCGGCGAGAAGGATGTCGCGGTCCCGTTTGAAGCCCTCGAAATCATCGCGGCTCAGCCGAGCGGCGCCGGCACCACCGGCACGGGCCCGACGGGCGCCGCTCCCGGCGCCGGTTCAACGAGCAATCAGGCGCAGGGCACGATGTCGCCGGATCGCATCGTGTTGCGCGGCATGA
>CAYGZV010000270.1:0-2881 GCA_964354425.1 uncultured Rhodoplanes sp.
CGCACGGGCTGCCTGCAGAGCAATGTCGAGTATCTGCAAAAGCTGATCGCCCGGAACGCCGCGGCCGCGCAGCAGAAGCTCGACGCAGCGAACGTCGAGATCGCGGCGCTGAAAGCCGCGGTGGCGAGCCTGCAGGCGAGCGTTGACAAGCTTCAGTCTGCCGCCGCGAAGCCGGACAGTTCCGCCAAGCCGGATGCGAAGTGAGCGATGGCGTGGCGGGTCGGCGCGCGAGCGCTTGCCCGCGCCCCCCTATCACCGACGAGCTTACCTGGAGGCCCGACTACCCGAAATTCTTCGGCGCGCCGGAAATCACTTCGCCGCCCGACGGCGTCACTTTGTGAATGGCGAGGCCGCGCTGAATGGTGCCGTCGGCGCGGAAGCGGAACACCCCATCAATGCCCGAGAAACCGGACGGATTGGTGAGCATCTCGCTGGTGATCGGCTGTCCGGGATGTGATTTCGCGAGCGCGGCGACGAGCGCGACCGCGTCATAGGCGAGCGTCGCGGTGCGCACCGGGTCCTGGCCGAACTTGCTGCGATAGCGCGTGGCGAACGCCTTGTAGCCCTTCGAATCCGGCGCGGCGAACCACCCGCCGTCGAGCGCGGCGTCGGAGAAAATGCGCGGATCGTCCCACAGGCCGGTGCCGAGCGCCTGCAGGCGCTTGGCGCTCACGCCGGCCGCCTCCAGCAATCGGGCGACGCGGGGAACGGCGTCGCCGCTGTCCGGAATGAACAGCGCGTCGGCGCGCGAGGCGGCTTGCGCGATCTGCCGCACCGGCCCCTGCATGCCGGCATCGTCGGGCCGGTAGCGCTCGAGCGCGACCACGCGCCCGCCCTTGGCGGGGACCAGCTGCTTGAAGGCGGCCTCCACGACGCTGCCATAGGCGTTATCCGGGACCAGAGCCACGAACGAGCGCTTGCCTTGCGCGATGGCGTAATCGACGATGCGTTCGACATCCGATTCCGGCAGGAAGCTCAGGAGAAAGACCCCGCGGGTGGCGACGTTCGAGTCGGTCGAAAACGCGATGATCGGAATGCGCGAGGCGCGCGCGACCGGCGCGGTCGCGGTCACGGCGTGCGCGAACAACGGCCCGAGAATGATCTGCGCGCCCTCTTCGATGGCCTGGCGAACGGCCGCCTGCGCCCCCTGCGCCGTGCCGCCGTCGTCCTTGACGATGAGCTGGACGTCGGGATTGCTGAAATCTGCCAGCGCCATCTCCGCCGCATTGCGCATCGCCTGGGCGGCGGCGCCGGCATTGCCCGTCGCGGTGAGCGGGAGGATGAGGCCGATCTTGGTCTTCCCGGGTTCGGCGCCGGCCGGCGGCGGCGCGGCCGCTGTCGGCGCTTCCGGCTCCGGCTGCAGCTTGGAGCCGCCCGGCAGCGTATCGCCCAGATTGCCGAGCCCGGAGCACCCGGCGACGAGCGCGGCGGCGCCCGCCCCGAAGCCGCTCACCACGGCGCGCCGGGTCGGCCGGGAGGATTTGGTCTCATCTCCATTCGCGGTCATGCGGATAGCCCTTGGGCGCGCACGCGAACCTCACCCATATATTCCATTCTAATCAACCCCAAGGCGGGGGCCAGACTTAAACGCATGCGCGAATCCGGGCCGATCGGCGGGACGGCGAAGGACGGGTCGCAGACTGCGGGCCGGACAGGCTACGCGCTGTTCGGCGAGGATCGGGCCTCTCCGCCCCTCGCGCCGGGACTGTATATCGTCGCGACGCCGATCGGTCACCTGGCTGACATGTCCCTGCGTGCGCTGGAAACGCTGGCGGCCGCCGACCTGATCGCCTGCGAGGACACGCGGGTCACCTGCAAGCTCCTTAACCGCTACGCCATCGCGCGCCCGCTCGTGTCCTATCACGAGCACAATGCCGCCCTCATGCGCCCGCGGCTGCTCGACGAGCTGCGCGGCGGACGCGCGGTTGCGCTCGTCTCCGACGCCGGCACCCCGCTGATTTCCGATCCGGGCTACCGGCTGGTGCGCGAGGCGCAAGCGGCCGGACACCGGGTCACGACCATCCCGGGCCCTTCGGCGGTGCTCGCCGCGCTCGCCGTCGCCGGGCTTCCGACCGACCGGTTTTTCTTCGAAGGCTTCCTGCCGGCGCGGGAGGCGGCCCGCCGCTCGCGCATCGCCGAGCTCGTCGCAATCCCCGCCACGCTGGTCCTGTTCGAGACCGGCCCGCGGGTGGCCGCCGCGCTCGGCGACCTCGCGGCCGGTCTCGGCGCGCGCGAGGCCACGATCTGCCGCGAGCTGACCAAGCTGCATGAAGAGGTGCGCCGCGGCGACCTTGCCGGGCTCGCCCGCGACTATGCGCAAGGCGCCGAGACGCGCGGAGAGTTCGTCATCGTGGTCGCGCCTCCGCAGGACGAGCCTGGGCCCGTCGCCGCGGATCGGATCGACGAATTGCTGCGCACGGCGCTTGCGACCGCCTCGCTGAAGGACGCGGTGGAGGCCGTCAGCGTCGCGACCGGGCAGCCGCGCCGCCTCGTCTACCAACGGGCGCTTGCGCTCGCCAAGGACAGCCGCGATGACCGGGCCTGACCGCCGCGCTCCGCCGCGACGGGGCCATGCGCCGGCGCCGGAACGCCGGGCGGCGCTGCAGTTCGGCCTCTCGGCCGAGAGCCGGGCCGCGGCCTTGCTCCTCGCCAAGGGCTACCGCATCATCGCCCGCCGCTTCAAAACGCCGGTCGGCGAGATCGACATCATCGCGCGCAGGCGCGGCACGCTGGTCTTCGTCGAGGTGAAGGCGCGCGAGAGCTTCGACGCCGCGGCCGAGGCGCTGACCGCGCGCCAGCAGGCGCGCATCATCGACGCGGCCCAGTATTGGCTCGCCGCAAACCCCGACGCCCTGGAAAGCCCGATCCGCTTCGACGCGAT
>CAYGZV010000271.1:0-2871 GCA_964354425.1 uncultured Rhodoplanes sp.
GCCCGCGCCGCCCGCGCCGCCGCATCGACGTCGCGCGCCGTGCCTTCCGGCACGCGCCCAATCACCTCTTCCGTGGAGGCGCTGCGCACATCGATCGCGCCCGGGCCGTCCGGCGCAACCCATTCACCGTCAATATAGAGCGTGGTTCGATCGAGCACGGTCGGACTCCGTTGCATGACGATAAACCATTCAGTGATGCGCCGCGATCCTTCGATCGACCTCGGCGGTGAGCGCGATCAGGGACTCCCCGATCCGCACCGGGTAAACGCGCTCCGGCTCGAGCTGTTGCAGCGCGCGGGGAAGGCTCGCAAGCTCGGCCGCCGCGCGCGCGCGAATATCGGCGAGCGACGGCTTCAGCCCCAGCCGGCGGCCCTGCCGCATCACCGGCTGAAGCAAAGGCTCGCCCTCCTGGCGATCGGATTCAAGCGACAGCACGTCGGCGATCATCGCTCCGCTCGGCGCATGGCGCCGCCACACCTGCTTGCGGCCGGGCCAGGTCTGCTTTTCCGCCGACCGCTTGCGTCGCGGCACGCCAGCATATTCCTGCAGCTTGTAGACGCAATCCAAAGTCGGCGCGTCGGACGAGGTGGTGAGGCTGGTGCCGACCCCGAAACCGTCGATCGGAGCGCCCGCGCGCACCAAAGCGGCGATCGAGTCCTCGTCGAGACCGCCGCTTGCAAAAATCCGGATGTCGGGAAACCCGGCCTGGTCGAGAATCTGCCGGACCCGACGGGACAGCGCTGCGACATCGCCGCTGTCGATGCGCACCGCCTGGACGAGGATGCCGTCCGCCTTGAGGCGGGGCGCGATCTCAACCACTTTCTTCGCCGCCGCTTCGGTGTCGTAGGTGTCGATCAGCAGGGTCAGATTGTTCGGGCGCGCGCGCGCGAAGCTCTCGAAGGCGGCGATCTCGTCCTCATGCGCCTGCACATAGGAATGCGCCATCGTCCCGTAGGCCGGAATCCCGTAAAGCTCTTCGGCGAGCACGGTGGCGCTGCCGGCGAAGCCGGCGACATAGCTTGCGCGCGCCGCCATCAGCCCAGCCTCCGCGCCATGCGCGCGGCGCAGGCCGAAATCGACGAGGAGCTTGCCGGGCGCGGCAAGCACCACGCGCGCCGCCTTGCTCGCGATCAGTGACTGGAAATGCAGGATGTTGATGAGGCGCGACTCCAGGAGCTGAGCCTGCGGCAGCGGCGCCGTCACGCGCAGAATGGGTTCGTCGGGGAAGTACACGGTGCCTTCCGCCATCGCATCGACATCGCCCGTGAAGCGGAGCGACTTCAGGTAAGCGAGCATCGCCTGGTCGAAGCGGCCGGTGGTTGCGAGATAGGCAATATCTTCGTCGGAGAATTGCAGCCCCTCCAGGAAATCGAGCGCCTGCTCGAGGCCGACGGCGAGCAGGAAAGCGCGGCGCTCCGGCAGCCGCCGCACGAAGAACTCGAAAACCGCCGTGCCCGTCAGGCCATTGGTGAGATAGGCCTGCATCATGTTCAACTGGTACAGATCGGTGAGCAGCGGACTCTTTTCGATGTCCATGGTGCACCAAGAAAAGCGAGGAGATCAGTCGTGCGAGCGGCGCGCGGATGCGCTAAAAAGAATCATTAGTGCATTTTCCAGCGCGGTGGGAACCCGCTCGCCGAAAGAAACGCGCAGGCGAGAGCGACCGCCGAGCGCCGCCGGTCGTGCGGCCGTGACATAGGCCGCACGCCATAAGACCGCAAGGGCGACCATGCGCGGCCGACACATCCTGGCACTTGACTTGATGAGAACTTTGCGGGTTTTGTCGCGCGCCGTCATCGGTCCACCATTCCCGGCTGCAAGATTTGATGCGCACCTATCTCGATTTTGAAAAGCCGGTCGCCGAGCTCGAAGCGAAGATCGAGGAGCTGCGCGCGCTCGACGGCGAAACCGGGAGCGTCGAAATCGGCGAGGAGGTGGCGCGCATCGAAGCGAAAGCCGCCGAGGCGCTGCGGGAAGTCTACGCGCATCTCACGCCCTGGCAGAAGGCGCAGGTGGCGCGCCACCCGCAGCGGCCGCATTGCCTCGATTACGTCGCCGAGCTCATCGTCGACTTCACGCCGCTCGCAGGCGACCGGAAATTCGGCGAGGACGAAGCGATCAGCGGCGGCCTTGGCCGCTTCCGCGGCGAAGGCGTCTGCGTCATCGGACAGGAGCGGGGCGCCAATACCGAAGACCGCATCAAGCACAATTTCGGAATGGCGCGGCCGGAAGGCTATCGCAAGGCGGTGCGGCTGATGGAAATGGCCGATCGCTTCGACTTGCCGGTGATCGCCTTCGTCGATACCGCCGGCGCATATCCCGGCATCGGCGCGGAAGAGCGCGGCCAGGCGGAGGCGATCGCGCGCTCGACGGAGGCCTGCCTGAGCCTCGGGGTCCCCAATGTGGCGGTGATCGTCGGAGAGGGCGGCTCGGGCGGAGCGATTGCGCTCGCCACGGCGAGCCGGGTGCTGATGCTGGAGCACGCGATCTACAGCGTGATTTCGCCGGAAGGGGCCGCATCGATCCTGTGGCGCGACACCGGCAAGGCGCAGGAAGCGGCGCAGAACTTGAAGATCACCGCCGACGATCTGCTGCGGTTCGGCGTCATCGATGCGATCGTGCGCGAGCCGGTCGGCGGGGCGCATCGCGACCCGGCCGCGACGATTCGGGCGGCCGGCGAAGCGGTCGCTCTTGCATTCGAGGAATTGCGCGGGCTCGATCGTGACATGGTGCGGCAGCAGCGGCGCGAGAAGTTTCTCGCCATTGGCCGAACGGTCCCGTGAAGTCGGCGCGACCGACCGGCGCGCCGGGTCCCGTGATTGCCGTGGTTAATAATCACCGTTCATAAGAGTTTAACCGGGCAGCCCCGGA
>CAYGZV010000272.1:0-2870 GCA_964354425.1 uncultured Rhodoplanes sp.
GCGACGCGCCGCGCGCCGCGCGGCGTCGTCCGCAGCCGAACGAGCGCGGCGATGCGGTCCGCCACCATCGCGACGCGGTCCGGCTCCGGCCGGTTGGCGAGCGCGGTGAAGGCGAGCCCGTCATGCGCCGGAAGCGGGTCCTTGAAGGCGATCGCGCCGGCGAGCACCCGGCCGTCCAGTTCGGGCAGCACGATATGCATTGCGAGGTCGGCCGCGCCGAGCCCGCGCGCTGAGTCGCGCCAGGCCGCGCGTTTGGTGTTGGCGATCACGACCTGCAGCACCGGCGCGTCAGGCCCATCCAACGGCGTCGACGTTCCAGGTCCGCCGCCGACGGCGAACGCGGTGGTCGTCACGATCACCGCCGGATCGAGCCGCGCGAGCGCCTCGCGCACGAAGGCCGCGCAGTCCTCGTCCTTCAGGCTGGTGACGATCAGCGGCGCGGGGCTGAGACCGCGCGCGCTCAAGGCTTCGCACAGAGCGTCGACCGGCGCGGTGTCCGCCGCGAGCACATGCGCGCGATAGAAGATGATCGGAACGACGGCCTGGCCCGGCGCAAGGGCGGCGGCAAGCCGGTCGAGATCGACCGCGCCCTCGCCCGGCAGATAGGCGGCGGCGCGCGGGACGGGGCGCGGCTCGGGCGCATCGAGCGGCGCGCCGGCATGGCGCGCGAGCCGGCGCAGCAGCGCGCGCAAATTCTCGCGTCCGCCCTCGCGGAAGAACCGCAACAGCGTGTCGAGCTCGGCGCGCGGCAAGGTCGAGGCCTCGGCCAATCGCGCATCGTCACGGTCTTCGCCCGGCAGGACCGCCAGCGCGATCCCGCGCTCCCGCGCGAGCGCGGATAGCCGCTCGACGCCGTAGCGCCACCAGTCCATTCCGCCGAGCAGCCGCACCAGGATCACCTTGGCCTGCGCGCCGATGCGATCGATCCACAGATCGACCGACATCGGGTGGCGCAGGTCGCGCAGATGCGCGAGCCGCACGCTCGGCAGGACGTCGCGCTCGATCGCCCAGGCCGCGGCGAGACCGGCGAGGTCGCTGTCCGCGAAGGAGAGCACGAGGATGTCGCCGGGCGCCTGGCGGAGATCGACGGGTTCGGCGATCTCGTCGAGCGTTGTCGAACTGGTTGCGAGCAGGTGCATCGCTTATCCGGCGAGCGCGCCGGCGATCGCCGTGCGGTCGAGTCCCTTGAGGCCGATCACGACGAGGCCGCCTGCGCGCGGCTCGGACGCCGCCCATAGCCGATCATAGTGGCTCGTCACGCGCGGGCCGACCGCCTGCACGAGCAGCCGCATCGGCTTGCCTGCGACGGCGGCAAAGCCCTTCACCCGCAGCACGTCGAAGGTTTCGGCGATCGCGGCGACGCGCGCCATCAGCGCGGCCGGGTCGGCGATCTCGGCAAGCGGCACGACGAAGCTGTCGAAGTCGTCATGGTCGTGCTCCTGCTCGGCGTCGTGCAAGGTGCGCCGGTTCGCGATGTCGTCCTCGACGGCGAGGCCGAGACCGATCAGCGCCGCCGGATCGACCTTGCCGTCGGCCACGGTGACGATCTTCACCGCCCGCGGCAGCGCGCCGGCGACGGCGGCCATCGCCTTGTCGAGCCCGCCCGCATCGATCAGGTCGCGCTTGTTCAGCACCACGAGATCGGCGCAGGCGATCTGGTCGGCGAACACCTCCTCGATCGGATCGTCGTGGTCGAGCGCCGGATCGGCTGCGCGTTCGCGCGCAAGCGCTGCGAGATCGGCGGCGACGCGGCCCTCCGCGAGCGCCGCGCCGTCCACCACCGCGATCACGCCGTCGACGGTCACGCGGCTCTTGATCGCCGGCCAGTGGAACGCCTGCACCAGCGGCTTCGGCAGCGCGAGCCCGGATGTCTCGATCACGATATGCTCGACGCGCGGGCTGCGCGACAGGATCGCATCGAGCGCCGGCACGAACTCGTCGGCGACGGTGCAGCACAGGCAGCCATTGGCGAGCTCGACAATGTTCTCCTCCGGGCACGCCTCGTCGCCGCAGCCCTTCAGAATCTCGCCGTCGATGCCGATATCGCCGAACTCGTTGACTATCACCGCCAGCCGCCGGCCATTCGCATTGGCGAGCACATGGCGGATCAGCGTCGTCTTGCCGGAGCCGAGGAAACCGGTCACCACCGTGCAAGGCACGCGCGCAAGCGAGTCGGTCATTCACCTTCCTCTTGGAAATCGAGCGGGGGGACGCGGGCGACGAGCCCGCGCTTGAGCGGCTCCGGCCGGCCGCGCCAGGGCAGCACGCCGTCGGCCGCGCCCGCAAGGAGGCGCGCGCCTTCGACGAGGATCGCGCCGCCGTCGAGCGCGAGGCCGCCGAATACATAAGTCCAGGCGCCGTTTGCGCGCAGCGCCGCGGTCGGCCCGCGCGTGCAGACCGCAAGGCATTTCACCCGCACCACCCTGACCTGGGCGCCCTGCGCAGCCTTCGCCGTCGACTCCGCGAGGACTGCGCCGGGGCGGAACGCGCTGTCCGGCTCGCCGGCGGGACGGCAGGTGATGCAGACGTAAATGGTCGCATCCGCGGTGGCGTCCCCCGCGGCCAGGCCGGCGCTCGCGCCCGTGCTGTCGACGAGGGTCACCCGTCACTCTCCGTGGCCAAGGTCTTGGGGGCGCCGAATAGGACATCGACCGAAGCCGAGGCACCCCGCCCGGACCGCGAACGAATCGACGGCAGGTCTCCTGGCTTGCGGGTCCTAGCCCGTCACCGCCTTCCCGGGGGTCGCTCCCCAGTGGCTCTGTGGCTCAGGCTCGCCGCTCACAGTTGCGGGGGCAGCTGCGGATTGAGGACACGCGTCCTGCACCGCATTCCCTCTTCGCTCTCGTTCGAGAGACCGTCGAATGGCGGCA
>CAYGZV010000273.1:0-2784 GCA_964354425.1 uncultured Rhodoplanes sp.
TGGTGGGCGGCGAAGGGCGACTGGAACAAGGCGCACGCGATCGCGCAGAGCGATGACGGCGCCGAGGCCGCCTGGGTGCATGCCTATCTGCATCGTCTCGAAGGCGATCTCGGCAATGCGCGCTACTGGTACGCCCGCGCCGGCCGTTCGCCCGTCAGCGGCCGCGTCGAGACCGAATGGGACGCGATCGTCGCGGCGCTGCTCGGCAAAGCCGAGTGAAGCGCGGCTTCCGCGCCATGGCGGCGCGAGCCTGCACGCATCGTTCCGACGCGAGGAACCGGCGGCCGAAGCGCCGCCAGGCTTGACCGCTCCGCCCAAGCCCCATAGCTCTCGATCAGCGACCGTAAATACCGGGTGCCGTCATGAATGAAGCCGTGCGCAGTGCGACCAAAAGCAAGCTGATCAAGGGCGCGACCGGCGACTGGGAAATCATCGTCGGCCTTGAGGTGCATGCGCAGGTGACTTCGCAGGCGAAGCTGTTCTCGGGCGCTGCGACCGAGTTCGGCGGCGAGCCCAATGCGCATGTCTCGCTGGTGGATGCGGCGATGCCGGGCATGCTGCCGGTGATCAACGAGGAATGCGTGCGGCAGGCGGTGCGCACCGGCCTCGGCCTCAAGGCCGCGATCAATCTGAAATCCGTGTTCGACCGCAAGAACTATTTCTATCCCGACCTCCCGCAGGGCTACCAGATCAGCCAGTACAAGTCGCCGGTCGTGGGCGAGGGCGAGGTGATCATCGACATGCCGGACGGCGAGACCGTCCGTGTCGGGATCGAGCGGCTGCACCTCGAACAGGACGCCGGCAAGTCGATGCACGATCAGCATCCGGCGATGTCCTTCGTCGATCTCAACCGGTCCGGCGTCGCGCTGATGGAGATCGTGTCGCGGCCGGACCTGCGCTCGGCCGAAGAGGCCAAGGCCTATGTCGGCAAGCTGCGCACGATCATGCGCTATCTCGGCACCTGCGACGGCGACATGGAAAAGGGCAGCCTGCGCGCCGACGTGAACGTCTCGGTGCGCCGGCCGGGCGAGCCGCTCGGCACCCGTTGCGAGATCAAGAACGTCAACTCGCTGCGCTTCATGGGCCAGGCGATCGAATACGAAGCCCGCCGGCAGATCGGCCTTCTCGAGGACGGCGGCGCGATCGAACAGGAAACGCGGCTGTTCGACGCGGCGAAGGGCGAGACGCGCTCGATGCGCAACAAGGAGGAGGCGCACGACTACCGCTATTTCCCCGACCCCGATCTCCTGCCGCTCGAATTCGACCTGGCCTATGTCGATGCGCTCGCGCGCGACCTGCCCGAACTGCCGGACGAGAAGAAGGCGCGGTTCATGCGCGACTACGGGCTCTCGGCGTATGACGCCGGCGTGCTGGCGGGCGAGCGCGACAGCGCCGACTTCTTCGAAGAGGTGGCGAAGCGGCCGGACGGGTCGATGCGTGACGCCAAGACGGCGGCGAACTGGGTGATCAACGAGCTGTTCGGCCGTCTCAACAAGGAGGGGCTCACGATCGGCAAGTCGCCCGTGTCGGCGGCTCAGCTCGGCGTGATCCTCGATCTGATCGCCGAGGGCGCCATCTCCGGCAAGATCGCGAAGGACCTGTTCGAGATCGTGTGGAGCGAGGGCGGCGATCCGCGCGCCGTGGTCGCCGCGCGCGGGCTGCAGCAGGTGACCGATCTCGGCGAGATCGAGACGATCGTCGACGGGATCATCGCGAAGAACCCGGACAAGGCGGCGCAGGCCAAGGCGAAGCCGACGGTGATCGGCTGGTTTATCGGCCAGGCGATGAAAGCATCGGGCGGCAAGGCGAATCCGCAGACGGTCAACGAGCTCCTGAAGGCGAAGCTCGGACTGTAGGAGCGCCTGTGCGCGGGCGCGCAGAGCGCGTCGGCGGACGCGCTGCGCTGCTCGCGCGACGCCGCCATCCGAATCGTCGCCAAGCGATTCGCGCGTTTTTTTCTCCGTGAGCGCGCGCGGCGGGCCGTCTCCGGCAGGAATCCGCAGAAATTTTTTCAAGCGCGACGGACGGGATCAAACGCGTTCGCGGCGCGCATCGAGACGCGCAGAAGGATCGTGCGCGCACTGCCCGCAGCGCCCCGCGGCGCGCCGATGCGGTTGAAGAAACGCCCATTTTATCGGCATTTCTTTGCATGCTGCGCTTTGAGCATAAAACGCGGGCCGATCGGCGATGCGGTCGCGCGCGGCGGCGATCAAACGCCATGCGGCGCGCTGCGGCGACGCGCGCGGCGCGTGCGCGCGCCGACGACAAGTCGCGTTGGACTCGCTGATTTTTTTATTGTGCTGTAGTAATCGAGATGCAGTGACCTGCGATTCGCGTAGGCACTATTTGTATCGCCATCTATCACGGTCAGGAGGACGGCATGGCGAAAAAAGCAACAACCAAGGCGAAGACGAAGCCTGCGGCCAAGAAGACGACTGCGAAGAAGTCGACTGCCAAGCGCAAGACGCCGACTCGCAAGAAATAACGCAGCGGCGCTTCGGAGCATCAGCCTCCGAAGCTTCCGTGAACTTCGTCGATCGACGGGCGGCATCAGGGGATCGCAAACAGCGCCGCCGATGACGCCGACAGAATTCGACGGAAGACGGCGTCGGCGAGACCGAGGCAAGCTTTCCTGGCGCCGGGCAGACTGCCGGGCGCGAACACGGAAAAGCAAGTTTGACGCAGTCCCGTATCGTCACCGGCGGTCGCCGTGATGCGGGTTTGCAGCTCGGGCCTCTCGCCGACGCCCTCCCTTCGCCTTGCACGGCAAGCGCGCTCAGCCAG
>CAYGZV010000274.1:0-2772 GCA_964354425.1 uncultured Rhodoplanes sp.
CATTGGCTAAGTATTTGATAAATTAGCGGCGCGCAGATTGAAAGCATTAGGCGATTTCGCCTAATCCATGACTAGTATTGATGGGCCATTAATCTTTCGCATGGCGCTGATTTGACGAATCCTCGAAACCGTCCGCGCGCCCACCATTTAGGAAAGTACGAATCCTGCGCTGCCGCGTTCTTAGGAAAGTACGAATCCGGCGCTGCCGCGTTTTCATTTGCACCGCGCCAACAAGGAGACACGCATGTCCATACTCGCTTGGATCATTCTCGGCCTGATCGCCGGCTTCATCGGAAGCCGGATCGTCGACAGGGAAGGCAAGGGCCTGTGGCTGAACATTGCGCTCGGCATTGTCGGCGCGATTGTCGGCGGCGTGATTTTCAGCGTGTTCGGCGCCTCCGGCGTCACGGGTGTCAACCTCTACAGCATGATCGTCGCGGTGATCGGCTCGATCGTCGTGCTGTGGATCTATCACTCGGTGAGCGGGCGACGCGCGGTGTGACGCGAGCGCGCGCCGCGTTTCCCATCCGATCAACATCGCACTAAAGGGAGCAAGCAATGGGATTCCTCGATGACGTGCTGGGGTCCGCGGTTCCCGGAGGCAAGGTCTCCAAACCGCTGATGCTCGCCCTTCTCGCGCTGCTCGCGTCGGGCGCTTTGTTCAGAAGCGGCGGGCGCGAGACGCCGCCCGTCACCGCAGACCCGACGCGCGCGCCGGCCGGCGAGGGCGGCGGTCTGCTCGAGGGTTTGGGCGGTCTGCTCGACCGCTTCCGCCAGAGCGGCGAGGGCAAGGTGGCCGATTCGTGGATCGGCACAGGGCCGAACGAACCGGTGACGCCCAGCCAGGTCGGAAACGCGCTCGGCCCGAACATCATCAAGACGCTCGCCGAGCGTGCCGGCATGTCGGAAGAAGAACTCATCCGGCAATTGTCGCAGGTTCTTCCGGGCGTCGTCGACAAGCTGACGCCCCGGGGCCGGCTTCCCACCGCGGCCGATCTCGACCAGATGCGATGACACGCGCGGCGCCGCCAACCGGTCCGCTCGGGTCGCCACAGAGGGTCGATCATGCGTATTGATGAACTCCCGCGCAGCGAGAACATCGAGGACCGCCGTGGCGTCCGCATGCGCCGCGGCGGGGTCGGGATCGGAACGCTCCTCGTGCTCGCCCTGATCGGCTGGGCGCTCGGCATCGATCCCCGTCTCCTGATCGGCGGGGCGGAAGTCCTGACCGGCGGCCAGCAATCGCAACCGCCGTCGGCGTCGGACACCGTGAGAACGGGCGCCGCGCCCTCCGACCAGATGAAGGAGTTCGTCGCCGCGGTGCTCGGCAGCACGGAGGTGCAGTGGACCGAAGTGTTCGCGCAGGGCAATGCGCGCTATCAAGCGCCGAAACTCGTGATGTTCTCGGGCGCGACCTCGTCAGCCTGCGGGTTCGCCCAAGCCGCCATGGGACCGTTCTATTGCCCGAATGACCGCCAGGTCTATCTCGACACGTCGTTCTTCGAGGATTTGCAGCGGCGCTTCGGCGCCTGCGAAACCGAAAAGGCCTGCCAGTTCTCGCAGGCCTATGTGATCGCCCACGAAGTCGGCCATCACGTGCAGAACCTCCTCGGCATCCTGCCGCGCTTGCAACAGATGCAGCAAGGGATGGACCGGGGCGACGCCAACCGTCTGCAGGTCATGGCCGAGCTGCAGGCGGATTGCCTTGCCGGCGTATGGGCGAACCGCTCGCAGCAGCGATGGAAGTTCCTCGACCCGGGCGATGTCGAGACGGCGCTGCAGACGGCGTCCGCGATCGGCGACGATCGCCTGCAGCGCCGGTCGCAGGGCTATGTGGTGCCCGACGCCTTCACGCACGGCTCATCCCAGCAGCGCGTGCGTTGGTTCAGCACCGGGCTGAAGTCGGGCGAGATGACGAGCTGCGACACGTTCAACGCCGCGCAGCTTTGAGTGCGGCTTTTGCGTCGATGAAACGGAACTCGGCCGTCCGCAATGCGCTTTCGAGGGAAGCAGGCGAAGACGAGGAAGCAAGCGGAGCCGCGTGATCGATCGAACAGATTGCGTGCGATAAACACCTAGAGCGAGGAGCACTCCATGAGCATTTTCGGCAAGATCATGTCATCCATCTTCGGGCGCGCGAGCGCGGAAGGCGCCGCGCCCACAGCGCCCACTCCCGGCGCGCCACCCTCCAGCGCGTCTCCCTCCATTGCGCCCGCGCCTCCCTCGGGCGCGCCGGCGCCGGGCGGAAAGTCTGGTGGTTCCGCGACGGCTTCGGCGCCGGCCGGATCGGCCGCCCAAGTCGACGTCGCGGCAATCCTCACCAAGCTTGCCGCCGAAAAGAAGGAGAAGCTCGACTGGCGCCACTCGATCGTCGACCTGATGAAACTGCTCGATCTCGACAGCAGCGTGTCCGCGCGCAAGGAGCTCGCAAAGGAGCTGCAGTACTCAGGCAATCTGAACGACTCCGCCTCGATGAATGTGTGGCTGCACAAGCAGGTCATGCAGAAGCTCGCCGCGAACGGCGGCAAGGTGCCGGAAGACTTGCGGGCCTGAGACGAAATCCGGCGACACGGCGAGGACGACGCTCGTCTGCGTCCCGGAGGGCGGGCGGACGCATGTTCACGCGCCCATGAGCCAAATGAACAGGCCCATGGTGGGCAGCGACAGAACCGTGCTGAAGAACAGGGTCGAGGCCATTTCCTGTTCGGCCGTCTGGAACTGCACGGCGAGGATCACGCAGACCGAGGAGGTCGGGATCGCCATCGCGAGCAC
>CAYGZV010000275.1:0-2767 GCA_964354425.1 uncultured Rhodoplanes sp.
CGCGTAGATCGAGAAGGTGCGCGGATCGATGACGTCCTCGCTGTCATGCAGCACGACGAGCTCGGGGCCGTCCTCGGCGCTGAACACCTGGCGAAACATCTCGTTGAGCATCTGCCCTTTCGAAGTCGGGCCCGGCAGCGAATTGATGACGACGCGCACGCGCTCCGGATGCTTTTTGGCGAGATCGAGGGCGACGTTCAAAGTGTCGGTGTCGTTCGGATAAACTCCGAGATACAATTTGACTGCGGCGATCGGAATCCGGGCGAGATTGCCCTCGACCATCTTCCCGAGCACGTCCGCTTCCTGCCAATTGGCGACGAACACCGCGGTGGGCGGGATTTCCACGTTTTCGTTGACGGTCGGAAGACCACGTCGCACGATGCCGAGCGCGAAAAGGTCGATGAAGGCGTCGTCGAGCGACGAAATACTGATAAGAATACTAACGAAAAACAGTAGAGATAAAAGGATCGTGTCGATCAATCGCCCGAAACCTTCCGTGATGCAGTGTCAAGCGCTTGTTCCGAGAAGGCATGATGACCGTCCTGGTTCAGCGGTCGGTCTGCCTCAGGGGTTCGGCCCGGTCCAAGCTGGCGTCCGCAAGCCTGCCGAGCATCTCGGAAGCCGTCAATACAATCCCGGCGGCCCAACATACCGAGACGGCACTCCAGAATATGAACGGAAGGGACAGGCGGTCGCGATCGATCGCGATCACGACGATGCCGACCATGGCGGCCAACAGGATACGCGCGTGAAAGCGCGCCGGCGCCGTCCGGAACGCCAGGTAAGCCGCGAACAGGCAGCATTCGAAGAGAAGGAAAACCCCGAGCGCTTTCATGCGAGGTTCCCTAGGCCTAAAGCATTAGGCCGCCCAATGATAGGATGGACGCATCGCCCATAAAAACTTAATACGAAAATCAGGTTCTCGCAATGACTTGTCCGCTGTGAATCGTCCATCCGCCCGAGCATTCGCCTAAAAGAGCCGTTCGAAGGCCTCGACCCCGGGACCGAGCACGCTGCGGGATTGGAGACGACGGCACAGGAGAGTCATGCGTATCGTCACATCTCCGGCGTCTGCCTGACGACGACTCGGGTTCCGACCGGCACCCGGTCATAGAGATCGATCACGTCCGGATTGACCAGGCGGAAGCAGCCGGACGATACGGCGTGGCCGATCGTCTGCGGCTGGTTCGTTCCGTGAATACGGTAGACGGTCGCGCCGAGATACAGCGCGCGCGCTCCCATCGGATTGCCGGGGCCGCCCGCCATGAAGCGCGGCAGGTAGGGCTGGCGGGCGATCATTTCCGGCGGCGGCGTCCAGTCCGGCCACTCGGCCTTGCGGGATATCTTGACGAGGCCCTGCCACTGGAAGCCGTCGCGGCCGACCCCTATGCCATACCGCAGCGCCCGATTGTTGCCCTGCACGACATAGAGGAACCGTTCGGAGGTGTGCACGATGATCGTGCCGGGCGCCTCCGCGGTGCGGAAGAAAACGAGCTGGCGCTGATAGGCCGCCGGCGTCCGCTCGTCCTCCGCCCCCGGCTCATAGCCGGGCTGCTCGTCGATCTGCATCGTTTCCGGCGGCGTCGCGCGCTGGAACTGCGCGCTCGCGGGCGCTGGCCACGCGGCCGCCAGCGCCGCTGCGATGAGGAATGACGCCGTACGCGCCGCTCGTCTGGTCCGGTTCATGGCTGCCTACTCCTGGCGAGTCGCTCTGAAGCGACGGGGACATACGAATCCAACGGAATTCAGGCCGGCCCTCATCCGTCCTCGGCAATCGCCCCAATGTCCGGCCCCGCGGCATGCCTGTCGGGGATGCGCGCGGCGGTCACGCCGGCGCCGTTTCGAGCCATTCGATGCTTGAAACGTTCAGGATTTGCCCCATATTGTCTTGTGTCGAACGAGGGAAGGCCGAAGCCGGCCCTTCGTCCGGTTGGGGCGCCGCAAGGGCCCGCAGGCAAAGTCGCTGAACTAGGGCTTTGAGACCATGTCGCGTGTTCCCTCGCTATCGAGTCCTTTTCTGCTGGGCTTTGACGACATCGAGCGTGCGCTCGATCGGGTCAGCAAGACCGCAGACGGCTATCCGCCGTACAATATCGAGCGAATTTCCGCAGGCGACGGCGACCCGGAACGCCTGCGCATTACGCTCGCCGTCGCCGGGTTCACCCGCGAGCAGCTCGACGTGACAATCGAGGAGAAGCAGCTCCTCATCCGCGGGCGGCAGCAGGAGGACAAGGAACGCCAGTATCTGCATCGCGGCATCGCCGCGCGTCAGTTCCAGCGCACCTTCCTTTTGGCGGATGGGATGGAGGTATTGGGGGCGGAGTTGAAGAACGGGTTGTTGTCGGTCGATCTCGCGCGCCCGGAATTGACGCGCATCGTCAAGACGATCGCCATCAGCGAACAAGACTGACCGGACTCGGCATGAATTTGACCCATTGTGTAAGGAGTCGAGGGCCATGAACCACGAATTGAACCCGCGCAGCGATCCCGTCATCTCGCCGGAGGCGCTCGCCGATCTGGGCGGCGGCCGGCTCGCTTATGTGAAGGCGATCCGCTCGGAGGACGTGCCGGCGCTGTTTCCGCAGGCGCCCGAGATCGCGCCCGGCCTGCAGCTGTTCGCGCTGCACGCCGCCGACGGCACGCCGATCATGCTCACCGACAGCCGCGAGGCGGCGGTCGCGAACGCCTGGAGCCAGGAGCTCGAGACGGTCAGCGTGCACTGAAGCGGAGAGCGCTTCGCCGGATCCGGAATCGAAATGCCCGGCCC
>CAYGZV010000276.1:0-2759 GCA_964354425.1 uncultured Rhodoplanes sp.
ATCAGCGGCCGCGGCGGTCAAACCTGCCGCGGCGCCCGCCACCCTCGATGACCTGATGCTCGCCATGGACGTGGTGGACACGCTCCGGCATCGTGAACGGTTGGTCGAGCGGGAGCTCAACGAGGAGGTGCGGGAAGAGCAGCTGATCGAGCGGCTGCGCGCGCTGTACAAGAGCCAGGGCATGGACGTGCCGGACAGCGTCATCGCCGAGGGCGTCAAGGCGTTGAAGGACAGCCGGTTCGTCTACACGCCGCCCAAGCCAAGCTTTCGACGCAGCCTTGCGGCCCTCTGGGTCAGGCGTGGAACCTATGGCAAATGGCTGGCGGGAGGGCTCTCTGCGCTTCTCCTGCTGGCCGCCTTCTATCATTTCGGGGTTATTCGCCCGCGCGAGCAGGCGGCGGAAGCGGCGCGGATCGAGATCGGCGAGACGCTGCCGCGTGCGCTGACGGCGGCGCACCAGGCGGCGACGGGGGAGACGCAGGTTGCGAGTGTGCGCCGGCAGGCCGACGCTATGCTCGCCGAGGGTCGGGCTGCGCTCGACCGCGGCAATGCGGAAGCGGCGCGAACGGCGGTTACCGAACTCGACCGGCTGGCGGTTCTGCTGCGTCAGGAATATGTGCTGCGCATTGCCGGGCGGCCCCAGGATCAGACTGGGTTATTCCGGGAGCACCCCAAATTCGGCGGGCGCGCCTATTTTGTCGTGGTCGACGCGGTGGACCGGGCAGACAATCCGGTGCAATTGCCGATCCGCAACGACGAGACGAACCAGACCGAAACCGTGTCTCGTTTTGCGGTGCGGGTTCCGCAGGAGACCTTTGATTCCATCCGAAACGACAAGGCGAGGAACGGCATAGTGCAGAACACGCGCATGGCTGAGAAACGGCGTGGCGTCCTCGACCCCGAATTCCGGATGCCTGCGCTCGAAGGACGGATCACTCGCTGGTAGGGATAATAGGCAAGATGTTGACGGGCCGTGATGCGCTGGTTTCGATTGAGCAGGCCATCAGCCAGACGCGCAACGAAGAGAGCCGCCTTGACGAGGCGCTGCGCTCGGCGATGGAGGAGGCCACGCGACTGCGACGCGAAGAAGCGCACGGATTTCGCACGGTCGCGCAGGTCAAGCTCGATGCGATGATGCGCGGTCAGGTGGTCGGCGATCTCGAGGCGACCGAGCAGCGAGCGCTCGAGATGATGAGAAACCATGTTAAAGAGCTGGAAGAACTCGCGCGCCGAAGGGACACCGCGCAGGCGGCCCTCGATGCGGCCGAGGCGATCAAGCACAAGCGGGACCAGGACCTCGCCGACGCGCTTGAAGCCGCTCTCGCCCTGCGTCAGCAGAGCGCCGAGCGCATGAAGTCGGACCCTGACTGGCAGACGGCCACCATTGCCCTCGCATCAGCCACCGAGATTGCCGCCAATGCCGACCGGAAGGCCTCTCTCGCCGAGGCCGACCTTGCCGCGAAAGGCAAGCCCTACCAGGACGATCCGCTGTTTATGTACCTGTGGAACAAGAAGCACGGTCAGGCCGAGGATGCGAGCGGCACGCTCGTGCGGTTCTTCGACCGCAAGGTGGCCCAACTCGTGGATTATCACGGCGCGCGCGCGAACTACGCGATGCTCAATGAGATACCGATCCGGCTGCGGGAGCATGCGAGGAGAAAGCAGGCCGACGAGGAGGCCGCGAAGGCACACGTTTCCGAAATAGAGCGCCGGGTTATGGTCGCCGAGGGTATCGAAGCGCTCGAGGCGCGGGCCGCCGCCGCAGTGGATGCGATGAGGGCGGCGGCGGAGGAGGTCATGAAGCTCACCGCCGAATTGAAAGCGATCGAGACCGAGCGACAGAAGGCCGGCACGGACGGCGCCGATGCGGTCTATAACCGCGCGGTCGATCTCCTCGCCCAGACAATGACTCGCGAGGACCTGCGCAAGCTCTACCAAGACGCCATCAGCACGCCACCCAAAACAGATGATCAGGCGATTTTGGCCGTTTCGGCGGCCCGCAAGGCTCTGCAGAAGGCCGACGGGGAGGTGAGCCAGATCCGCTCGGAGATCCGCGAGTTGGCAGGCCGGCGTAGCGAACTCGAGGGTGCGCGCGACCGTGCGCGCCATCAGGGTTACGATGATCCGCGAGGAACCTTTGGCGGTGGCCACGACATTCTTGGGCAGGTGATCGGCGGAATTCTCAGCGGCGCCCTACAGGGTGCCGTGATCGACCGCATCTTGCGTGACAATTATCGGGCCCCCTTTCCGGGTCCCGACCGCGACTTCGGTGGCCATCCCGGCATCCCGTCCTGGCCCAATCCGTGGGGCCCAACCCAGGATAGCGGAGGATGGCCCGGGGGCGACCGGCCCGCTGGCGACGACTCCGGATGGCGCACCGGCGGAGGTTTTTGAGCAATAAACGGATCGCCCTTCTCCGACAACGCCGCAAGCCGCTGTTCCGCGTCCAAAAATCCTAATTGCCTAATTGCTCAGCTCCGCGCCCCGAGCTACAGAAGCCAGCGCCGATCATGCCGCACATAAGCAAACCATATGGAAGCCGGAACGAAATCGTCGGCGCCATGAACAGGTCCATCGCGGCGATGCTATCCGCATGGTGGCGCAGAAACGGCCGCCAGCCTTGCGAGGGTGGTTGTTTGCTCGACGTGTTCGCGCCATAGGAATCCGTGATCGGCCGACATCCCCGCCTTGGCAAAATGGATATGCGGAGCGGCTGATCGGGTCGATCCGGCGGGAATGCATTGATCACGTGATTGTCT
>CAYGZV010000277.1:0-2747 GCA_964354425.1 uncultured Rhodoplanes sp.
GAGCGTCAGGCCGGTTCGGACGTCCGCTTTGCCGCCTTGGTGAACTTCTTGACGACGCGGTCGCGCTTGAGCTTCGAAATGTAATCGATGAACAGGACGCCGTTCAGGTGGTCGATCTCATGCTGGATGCAGGTCGCGAACAGCCCCTCGGCCTGCGTCTCCTGCACCTTGCCGGCCAGATCGAGATAGCGGACGGTCACCCGCGCGGGCCGTTCCACATCCTCGTGGATGTCCGGGATCGACAGGCAGCCCTCCTCGTAGACCGATCTGTCGTCGGACGACCACATAATCTCCGGGTTGATGAACACCTGCGGGTTTTTCGGGTCGTCTTTTTTCGAAATGTCCATGATGACCAGGCGCTTCGGCTCGCCGACCTGGATAGCCGCAAGCCCGATGCCGGGCGCGTGGTACATCGTCTCGAACATGTCCTCGACTAGGCGCTTGAGGCCCGCGTCGATCTTGTCCACCGGTTCGGAGACGAGCCTTAGCCGCTTGTCGGGAAGCTTGATAATGTCGCGCAGCGTCATGCGTGCGATTTAAGCAGAGAGCCCCGATGCGTCAAATGGTTCGCCAGGCGATTCGCCCCGCCCGACGCAAAACGAACCCATTCGGCTGCAAGCGTCGGTCCTGGCCCCGCAAAACCAATAGGTTGGCATGACATCGACCCCCGAGGCAGCGCCCGTTCGCCACTCGTTCCTGGACACGCTTGCCGTATATCTGCGGCCGCGGGTGCTGATCGTCATGTTTCTCGGCTTCTCGGCCGGCCTGCCGCTCGCGCTGTCCGGCTCGACGCTGCTCGTGTGGATGCGCGAGACCGGCGTCGATCTCGGGACCATCGGCCTGTTCGCGCTCGTCGGAACGCCCTACACGCTGAAATTCGCCTGGGCGCCCGTGGTCGACGCCCTCGACGTGCCGCTCTTGTCACGCTGGTTCGGCCGGCGGCGCGGCTGGCTTTTGCTCACCCAGTTCCTCCTGATCGCGGCGATCGTCTTTCTCGGCGCGTGCGACCCCGCGAGCGCGCCTCTTCTGGTCGCGTTCGGCGCGTTCCTGGTGGCGGCCGCCTCGGCCACCCAGGACATCGTCATCGACGCTTTTCGTGTGGAAAGCCTCCCCGACAGCGAGCAGGCGGCCGGGATGGCGTCCTATGTCGCCGCCTATCGGATCGGCACCCTCGCCTCGACCGCCGGCGCGCTGTTCCTGGTGAGCGGGTTCGAGGCGTTCGGCCTGAGCAAGAGCGAGGCCTGGGCATGGGGCTATTTCACCATGGCCCTCCTCGTGGTGCTCGGCATAGCGACGACGCTTCTCGCGCGCGAACCGGACATCTCCGCCAACGCGATGCGGCTGGACAAGAAGACCCACAATCCGCTCCAGCGGGTGGTCTCCTCGGCGGTCGGCGCGTTCTCCGAGTTTCTCACCCGCGATCGCGCGTTCCTCGTCCTCGCCTTCGTGATCCTCTACAAGCTGTGCGATGCGTTCGCCGGCACGATGACCGCGCCCTTCGTGATCGATCTCGGCTTTTCCCGCAACGACTACGCCGCCATCGTCAAGGGCGTCGGGCTCGCCGCGACCCTTATCGGCGGGTTTGCCGGCGGCGCGCTGTTCCGCGCCTATCCGATCGCGGCCAGCCTGTGGATCGGCGCGTTCCTGCAGATGGCCTCGAACTTCGTGTTCACCTGGCAGGCCTATGTCGGCGTCGAGCTTTGGGCTCTCACGATCACGATCATTGTCGAGAACTTCACCGGCGCGATCGGCACGGTGGTGTTCGTCGCCTATCTCTCGGCCCTGTGCAAAAGCCCGCTGCACACGGCGACCCAATATGCGCTGCTCACCGCGCTGGCCGCGATCGGGCGCACCTATCTCTCGTCGAGCGCAGGCTTCCTCGCCGAGGCGGTCGGCTGGGGACCATTCTTCATGCTGAGCGCCGTGGTGGCGCTGCCCAGTCTCGTCCTGCTCGCCTGGCTGCAGCGCGAAGGGCACTTCGCGGCGCTGGCGAAGCAGGAAGAGCGCCTCGGCGACCTCGACTGAGGCGCCCCGGCGGCGCCGTCTCGGCTCCGAATGACTTTCCTTCCGGCGAAGTGTAAGTACCTGCGCGCGTGTGCAGCTCGGAAAGGAAAGCTTTATGAATCACTCGAGAGTTTTCGGCTTGACGGTGGCGATGCTTATCGCCTGCCCGGTCCTGGCGTTCGGCGCGGACAAATTCCCGGATCTGAAGGGCAAGTGGGTTGGCAAGAGCGCCTCCATCGTGGCGGGAAGCGGCGGCCATTGGCCGACAAGCAAAGGAACGTTCGACAAGCCCGGCCTTTTTGAAAAAGACGTTGTGATCGAAGTGACGGGACAGCAGGACCGCCGCTTCTGGGGCGTCACCACGCTCTCCGGCGGCGGCGAGAAGACTGAGGAGCCGTTCATCGGGGCGCTGACCGGAGATGAAAGCCGGGATTTTTTCTCCGCCGACACCGATGGCTACGTACTCGGACAGCTCAATGACGACAATGACGAGCTCTCATTCTGCTACGTGCAGGCTGGCGGCAAGTCGGGGTCGAGCGTCGTGAGCTGTACCGAGGTCAAGCGCGCGCGCTGACCTCACCGACGCGGTTGCAGGCGTACGATCCAAACGGAATCGGCCGGGATCAACCCGGCCGATTCCGCTCAACTCTTCAAGGAAGCGCCCGGGTGATCGGCTAGCGCCGGCCAAATCCGCCACCGCCGAATCGCATGCCGCCGCCCATCCCTCCACCCATCATCGGGCG
>CAYGZV010000278.1:0-2733 GCA_964354425.1 uncultured Rhodoplanes sp.
TCTCGGATGAGGGCGAGAGCGAAAACGGGAACGGCGGCGGCGAAGGCGAGAGCGGCGGCGGCGAAGGCGACGGGGAGTAGCCGGCGGCTGATCCGACTCGACGAGCTTACATTGAAGCGAACCGGGTTCTGCCGGATCGCCTCCCGCTGAGGGGGAGGCCGGTTTGCCGCGGCAAACCGGGCGGGGTCGATCGAACTCAGGTTTCTCCCATTGCTCCGAAGCTGGCGAGGAGGCTTTCGCTCAGCACGCCTGACGGGCGCGAAAGAGCTCAGCGGTCCCAGAATATCGCCTTGAACGCTTTCCACCTGCGGCGCAGCGTAGAGCGGGTGTCCGCGACCGCCTCGAGGAAGCGCGCGACCGGCTGGGAGCGGCGCAGGACGACATAGGTGATGAGCGTGGTGCCGGCGAGCGCGAGCGCGACCAAGCCGAGCTTGTAGAGCCAATGCTTGTCTGCTTCTGCGAATACGTTCATTCCAAGCACGCCGGTCGTCACCGTGCCGAGAATGCTCATCATGGTGACCACAGTGAGTCGCACGATCGTGGTCGACTGCCGCCGCAGCATGTCTGAATCGAGATAGTTCAACATGTCCTGGATCTCCTCGCGCAGGTCGGCGTGGAGGCGCTTGAGCGAGAGGTGATCGGACCACATGCGGAACAGATCGCGCGCCATCGGCTGATCGGACACTTCGGAGAACCAGTAGCGGTGGGTGAAGCGCAGGAATATCTCCTGCGTTTGGCGGATCTCACGCCGGAATTCGCGCACAGTCGCGGGCTCGCCGATGTCGAGGCGCGTAATGATTGTCATCAGACGGTCGGAAACCATCAGCATCGCCGCGCGGTGGAAATGCGCGATGAGTCCGAGCAGAAAGACCTGGTGACGGAACTGCGAGAGAAACCCACGCTCGGGGTCGGCGTACACGGGCTGGTTGGCGTCACCCACGGCGACCAGGTTATGCCCCGTGCAGAGAATGCGCGTGTCCGCCCATTCCCGGCCGCGCCCGGGGTCGTGGTAGCGGTCGTAGGCGTAGCGCTGGTCAAAATCGCTCAGAAAGCGCTGTGAATAGGGCAGCCCCGCGCGCCGCTGCGGCGACACCGCCAGCGCAAAGCGTACGTAATCGGCTTGCGTCAACGCGCACGGGTCGTCGACGGCGAGATAGACCATCGAGGGCATGCGGTAGTATTCAAGCTGTCGGAAGCGGAGAGGGCCGGGGCGCTCGCCATGATGCGGACACATCGGGCGGAGCAGGAATTCCCAATGCTCGGCAAGCGCCGGCGCGGTATGGCGGCACACCGACGCGATGAATTTCAAACGGTCGGCGAAGTCGGAGGCGGCGAGCACACCGCCGTTGGCGTCGAGCCATTCAACCCGCACCGGGCAGTTCACCGCCTCGCCCGCCGCCGACCAGCCGGCGGGATAGGCGCGGCCAAACCGGTGCACGAACTCCTGCACCACGGTCAGCGGCAGGTCGTTGGCGGAGAGTTCGAATACGAGGATGACGACGTCGACGTCATAGAAAAAATAGAGGTCTACGTGGGCCACGGCGAGCTCGACCGGCGCCTCGCCCTGCAGCAACGCGACGCGGATGGCGCGGATATCCTGGCGGCGGTAGATGCGGATGGGCGATTCGCCATAGCCGGAGCGGCCGGCGCGCGAGGCGCGCTCTCCGTAGAGAAAGCGTTGAGCCCGCGGGAGGAAGGATACGAATTCGCGATAGTGTCGCTCGGCGAAGGCGGCGGCGTCGTCGGGGAACTCGTCGGTCAGTTCGCGCCAGACCGGATCGTCCTGGTTCTGCAACTCCTCCAGCAGCTCCCAGTGATTCTGGATTTGCGCGCCTTCCTTCAGCGGCATCAACTGAAGCGGCCAAAGCAGGATTTGCCGAAACTGCCGAACCAGCGGTTGGGTCGGGGAAGTGTCGGCTGCGGCAAGCTTGTTGGACGCATCCATACATGGCCCCCGTTTCCCGCAAGCGCGGCGCAGCCGCCGGCGACGTCAGGTTTTATTCTCCTTCTTGACCCAATTCGCCGCTGTCGCGCAACCACTCGCGGCGGCAAGTTCGGCCTGCGGCGGAGCGCGGCACGCGTGCCTGGGGCGCTCCGGTTGGAGGCGTCGGAAAAGCGTCGTCGGTGGGAGAGGGGGAAAAACCTCTCAGGCGGCCCGCCGTCGCGGCGGCGTTGTTCGTTCGACCGGCCGGGGCGGGGCATGCATTGGCGCAGCACTCATATCAAGTTCCAGCACGCCGAGCGCCATGACCACGGCCTGAGGCCGGTTGCCGTTTTCGAACAGGGCGTAGCGGAGCGCTTCGGCGCGGTCGACGAACAATCCTCCGCGAAGACGATCCTGGTCCTGCACGACCCAATGGCCTCGACTGTCTTTGCCGATGAAGAACAATGGCGACCTCGCGCGAGGCGTGGTCGAGCGGGCGTTCAAGCGGTTCATGATGCGTCTCCGAATTCCTTAAGCGGCCAGGCCGTCAGCGCTTGCGAGCGCGCGTGGCGCGCGACCATGCTTTGCGTGGTAACGCGGGCCTGGCCCGCGCATATAGTGGAGCTCCGGTCGGTAGGAACCGAAAACCGCGTTCCGCACATCCTGAAGGATGTCCGCCGCCTGTCCCAGGAACGAGGAGCGCTCATGGTCCGACGATGGCGTCGCGGTCCGGTGGTGAGTGGTCATGGACATCGTTTTGCTGGTTGGCCCGTGCGCTAATTTGCGGTCAGCCGCATATCAATTCGAGG
>CAYGZV010000279.1:0-2700 GCA_964354425.1 uncultured Rhodoplanes sp.
CGCGACCACGCGCTCGTCCTGCGCGGTCGCGAACACGATCACGCCCTGCGTGCTGCGGCCCTTGATCGAAATCTCGGAGACGCCGCAGCGGATCAGCTGGCCGCCGTCGGTGACCAGCATGATCTGGTCGCTCTCCTCGACGGAGAAGGAGGCGACGAGCTTGCCGATCTTCGGCCGGATTCCGCTGCGCGTGCGGTTGTCCATGGCGACGATGCCTTTGCCGCCGCGGCCGGTGGTGCGGTACTCGTAGGACGAGGTGCGCTTGCCGTAGCCGCGCTCGGAAATGGTGAGCACGAACTGCTCGGCCGCCGACAATTCGACATAGCGCAGCTCGCCGAGTTCGATCGCGCCGCCTGCGCCTTCCTCGCCCTCCGTCTCGGCCTCGGCCAGCTCCGGCGATTCCGTCGCGTCCGCGCCCTCCCCCGCATCGCCGTTGAGGCCGCGCCGCACCGCGCTCGCGCGCTTGAGGTAGGCCTCGCGATCCTCCCCCGAGGCGTCGACATGGCGCAGGATCGAGAGCGAGATCACCTTGTCGCTGTCCTCGAGCGCGATGCCGCGCACGCCCATCGAGGTGCGGCCGCTGAACACGCGCACATCGGTGACCGGGAAGCGGATGCACTGGCCGTGCGCGGTGGTGAGCAGCACGTCGTCCTTCTCGGTGCAGATCTGCACGTCGACGATCGCCTCGCCTTCGTCGAGCTTCATCGCGATCATGCCGGAGCGACGCACATCGACGAAGTCGGAAAGCTTGTTCCGCCGCACGCTGCCGCGGGTGGTTGCGAACATCACGTCGAGGTCGCCCCAGCTCGACTCGTCCTCCGGCAGCGGCATGATCGTGTTGATGCGCTCGTCCTGCGCGAGCGGCAGCAGATTGATCAGCGCCTTGCCGCGCGCCTGCGGCGCCGCCGCCGGCAGCCGCCACACCTTTTCCTTGTAGACCTGGCCGCGCGAGGAGAAGAACAGCACCGGCGTGTGGGTGGAGGCGACGAACAGGCGGGCGACGAAATCCTCCTCGCGCGTCTGCATGCCGGAGCGGCCCTTGCCGCCGCTCCGCGGCGTCCGGTGGGTCGAGAGCGGCACGCGCTTGACGTAGCCGAGATGGGAGACGGTGACGACCATGTCCTCGCGCTGGATCAGGTCCTCGTCCTCCATCTCCCCTTCCTGGTCGATGATGACGGTGCGGCGCGGCGTCGCGAATTTCTCCCGCACCTCCAGCATCTCGGCCTTAACGATCGCCTGGATGCGCGCGCGCGAGCGCAGAATGTCGAGATAGTCGGCGATCTCGATGGCGAGCTTGTCGAGCTCCGCCTTGATCTCGTCGCGGCCGAGCGCGGTGAGGCGCTGCAGACGCAGGTCGAGGATCGCCCGCGCCTGCTCGGCGGAGAGGCGATAGGTGCCGTCGGCGGCGAGCCGGTGGCGCGGGTCGTCGATCAATTCGAGCAGCGCCTGCACGTCGCGCGCCGGCCAGTCGCGCGCCATGAGCGCTTCGCGCGCCTCATTGGCGTCCTGCGAGGCGCGGATCAGGCGGATCACCTCGTCGATATTGGCGACCGCGATGGCGAGGCCGACCAGCACATGGGCGCGGTCGCGCGCCTTGTTGAGCAGGAACTTGGTGCGCCGCGACACCACCTCTTCGCGGAAGGCGAGGAAGGACTGCAGCAGGTCCTTGAGCGTCATCACCAGCGGCCGGCCGTTGTCGAGGGCGACCATGTTGGCGCCGAAGGTCGACTGCAGCGGGGTGAAACGGTAGAGCTGGTTGAGCACCACGTCGGGCATCGCGTCGCGCTTGAGCTCGATCACCACGCGGTAGCCGTCGCGGTCCGACTCGTCGCGCAGATCGGAAATGCCCTCGATCTTCTTCTCGCGCACCAGTTCCGCGATCTTCTCCACCATCGTCGCCTTGTTCACCTGGTAGGGGATTTCGGTGATGATGATGGCCTCGCGCTCCTTGCGCAGCGTCTCGAAATCGACCTTGCCGCGCATGACGATGGAGCCGCGGCCGAAGTGATAGGCGGTGCGGATGCCCTGCCGGCCGAGGATCACGCCGCCGGTCGGAAAATCCGGCCCGGGCACGATCTGGAGGAGGTCGTCGGCGCTGAGCGCCGGATCGTCGATCAGCGCCACCGCGGCGTCGATGACCTCGCCGAGATTGTGCGGGGGAATGTTGGTCGCCATGCCGACGGCGATGCCGCCCGCGCCGTTGGCCAGCAGATTCGGGAAGCGGGCGGGGAGGACCACCGGCTCCCTCTCGTTGCCGTCATAGTTCGCCTGGAAGGCGACCGTGTCCTTGTCGATGTCGTCGAGCAGGGACATCGCCGGGCGCGCGAGCCGGCACTCCGTGTAGCGCATCGCCGCCGGCGGATCGCCGTCGACCGAGCCGAAATTGCCCTGCCCGTCGATCAGCGGCAGGCGCATGGAGAAGGTCTGCGCCATGCGCACCAGCGCATCGTAGATCGCCGAGTCGCCGTGCGGGTGATACTTGCCCATCACGTCGCCGACCACGCGCGCCGATTTCACGTATTTGCGGTCGGGCAGATAACCGTTCTCGTGCATCGAGAAGAGGATGCGGCGATGCACCGGCTTGAGCCCGTCGCGCGCGTCCGGCAGCGCCCGCGCCACGATCACGCTCATTGCGTAATCGAGGTAGGAGCGCTTCATCTCCTCCGTGATCGACACGGGGCGGATGTCCGAGGGGTGCGG
>CAYGZV010000280.1:0-2693 GCA_964354425.1 uncultured Rhodoplanes sp.
AAGACCTCTGTCGCCTCGGCGTCGATGAACTCCGCGCGGCCTTGCGCATCCAGCTTGCCCCGGAGGACGTGCCCCGATTTCTGATCCGATGAGTGAGGCCGGCCGCGGACGATGCGTCCGACACCTGTCTCCCAGTTCGTCGACCGCGTCGGTTCGCGTGATCGCTCCCTTGCCGGAAAGGGGCCGCGCCCGCGGCCTTCCAGAGGGCGATCGAACGGCAAAGCGGACGGGGTCCGCAACGGCGTTTGGCGGCTATTTTCCGCCGCCGGACAGCCACGCCAACCAAGCGGCTTCGCCGCGCAAATGACTCAGATCTCCGGCTTTGCATCGCGAAGCAAAATAGTCGCCGCCCGCCGTCCTCCGCTGCGCTCCAGCCGCCGTCGCTTTGCTCGGCGGTGCAGGCCCGGTCCGCCCGCCGTCAGGTGATCGCCGAAAGGCCGCGATGGGCGCGGCCGGTCCGACCAGGAGCATCACCATGGCGACCGATCACGACGATACCGAGCTTGAGCCAGTTTACGGCTCGTCCTCCACCGATCACGTCCTCACCGAGCTGCAGCTTTATGGGCATCGTCCGTTCCAGGATGAGCCCGACCCAAGGCCGCTGCCGGCAGCCGGCGCCATCGGCGGCGCCGTGGCCGACATTTTCGACGCGCTGGTCGCGACACTCGGCGACACGCGGCTCGAGCCCGACCTTGAGAATCTCCTCTGGTCAACGGTCAATCTCTTCCACCGCGCCGCCGATCGCGTGCAACGCGAACTCGACGACAATGAGGACGGGCAGAAGCGCAGCCAGAAGGAACAGGATGGATCGGAAATCCGCTCGGTCGAGTTGGAACGGCTGGTCGCCGAAGGCGCCACGCTCATCGAGCGCCGAAACGCGATGGAACTCTTCCGCGACTTGGCGGCCGACCAGTTCGAGCGCCATATCGGCTCACCCTGGCGTCCGCGCTCCGGCTCTGTGGTCAATCATCGCACTCTCACGGCAGCGATGATCGACAGCCGCGACTTCCTCGCCGCCAAACGCCGCGCCGAAACCGAGGTGCTGCTCCCCGCCGGACCGAAGATCGCTTTCACCGGCGGGATCAATTACAATGATCATCGCGCGATCTGGGGAAGGCTCGACAGAGTTCACGCCAAGCACCCCGACATGGTGCTCCTGCATGGCGGTAGTCCGAAGGGCGCTGAGCGCATCGCAGCCTGCTGGGCCGACAATCGCAAAGTCCCGCAAGTCGCCTTCAAACCCGACTGGGCTCGTCACGCCAAAGCTGCGCCGTTCAAGCGCAACGACCAGATGCTCGACATATTGCCGATCGGCGTCATCGTCTTTCCCGGCTCCGGCATCTCGGCGAACCTCGCCGATAAAGCCCGGAAGATGGGCATCCCCGTCTGGAAATTCGGGGAAGGCGGCGCGTGAGCGCCGCCAGCCGTATCGCAACTAGAGCGCATCGAATTGTCAACGTTTCTCGGCCTTCTCGGTGGCATCGGCGCCGCACGCGCGTCGGACGCGACGCCCCTGATTCTTCTGTCCTCGATCGATGTGTCCGCCACCGTCCCACAAGGCCGCCGTCTTTCGATACCGGATTCCAAAATCGACAGCGATCGGTTAATTTGACCATCGCGCCGCGGTGGTGGTGGGAGGCGCAAGCGTCCGACTTTGTCACAGAGGCCACCACCATGATCATCATCGGCATCATACTGAGCGTCGTCGCTCTCGGATTTCTCTGCGGCCTGCTGTTCATGCTCGCAGTCCATGCGCTGCCCTTCCTGGCTGGCGGGACGGCAGCACTATGGGCCTACCACACCGGCTCCGGTCCAATCGGGGCGATCGTGGTCGGCGCGATCGTGGCTTTGGTCACCCTGGTTGGCGGGCAGATCGCCGTCGCCGTCGTGCGCTCGTCGCTCATCCGCGCCGCAATCGTGCTGCTTTTCGCCGTGCCGGCGGCCATCGCCGCCTATCACGCGACCTTGGGCCTCGCCCAAATCGGCGTGCCCGCGCAGGGTTGGCAGGAAGCTTTTGCACTGATCGGCGCGATCATCGTGGGAGGCGCCGCCTGGACACGCCTGACACCCTCCGCGCCACCCGGCGGGGGACAGGGCGTTACGCCGGGTTCGGCTCAGCTGTCCTCCAGTGTCGGCAATCATAGACCAGTGAGGCTCTAGGTCTCGTCGCCTTGTCATCTTGGATGTCCGCGTCGAGCGGAAGTCGCGTCGCCGAGTGTGATCGCGAGGGATTGCGATTCCTTCACAGCGGTTGATACAGCGCTTCGATGAGCGGCGGCGCTTTCTTCGACACGGACAACTGCGCCAACTCGATGTGAGCGCTGTCCGGCGCTGGTTTCTGGATGCGGCAAGCCACCCTTGTGTACGCCGCGGTTTCTTTTCCCTCGCCCGAGGAATCGAACCTCTTGTGCGGTCCGTTTGATGTCCGCCACGTCTCCTCCGCAGGGTGCTGTTCAGTGCGCGCGACCCGTGTGGCCTCTCATGGCGTGATCTCGCCGAAGGACGGCTGCGCCTCGATCGCCTGAGCCGCAACGGCGGACGGATCGACTTTCTTCCCCTGGGCTGACCACCCCGCGCGACTAGCCGCGCGGGGACCCGGTTCGCCCATTCCTCGCGAGCCAAGAAAGTCTCACCGCCGCCGTCCTCCGCTGCGCTCCGGCCCGGCGGGTGCGTCGTCGATCGCCTCCGGCCTG
>CAYGZV010000281.1:0-2657 GCA_964354425.1 uncultured Rhodoplanes sp.
GCACATGTTCCAGGGCAATCTTTATGAGAGCCTGAAGGTCCAGGGCCGCTGGTAGGCGCGGCGCCCGATCAGGAAATCGGAACGTCGAAGAACTGCTTCGCCTGCTCGGCGATTTTCGGGTCGAGCGGGCGTGGCTCGAGGCTCACATCCTTGCCCAAGCGGTCGATCAGAATCCGAAATGCGGCGAGCCGGCCGAACGGCTTGTTGTTGGCCGGGATGAGGTACCACGGAGCGCGCTTCGTCGAGGTCTGCTCCATCATGTCCTCGATCGCGACCTCGTAGTCGCCCCAGCGCGCCCGGTTGCGGAAATCCTCGTAGGACAACTTCCAGCGCTTGAGCGGATCGGTCAGGCGATGCTTGAACCGCTTGATCTGCTCGGCCGGCGTGATGTGCATGAACAGCTTGGAAATACGCGTGCCGTCCTCGATCAGCACGCGCTCGAACTCGTTGATCTCGTCATAGGCGCGCTTCCACTCCCGCGGCGTGGCGAACCCCTCCACGCGCTCGACCAGCACGCGGCCGTACCAGGAGCGGTCGAACACCACGATCTGCCCGTGCTCCGGCAGTTTCTCCCAGAACCGCTGCAGATAGTGCTTGCCCCTGTCGGAGCCGGTGGGCGCGCCGATCGGATAGACCTTGAAGCTGCGCGGGTCCAAGGCCCATCCGAGCCGCCGCACAATGCCGCCCTTGCCGGCCGTGTCCCATCCTTCGAGGACGATCACGGCGCGCTCTTTGGTCCCGAGATAGGCCTGCTGGATCGCCTGCAGCGTCGACTGCATGGTGCTGAGCTTGCGCTCATAGTCGGCGAACTCGACCGCCGGATGCTTGGTGAGGGACGAGAGGTGTGGACGCTTAGATACGATGAAGGCGCTGGACTTCACGGATCAGCCTCTGAACTCTTACCCAGTTAATCTAACCCAATCCGCCGATCCGGGAAGCCGGGAAACGGCGGCCGTTCAAGCGACGTCCGGCTGGTCGCGCGGCGCACGGCCGGCGAACGCATGGCGTCGCCGTCGTTGATCGATCCGGGCCGATTTGGTCATGCTCGTTTCATGTGCATATTGCTCATGGATAAGGCGAGAGCCGTTGCGAGCAGTCGCCTAATTCCGCGGCAAATGAACCTAACAGGTTGACTCCGGTGCGCAAATACGGGGCTGTCCCGACTGGCATGGACCCTGCTAACCGGGTCCTCGGGCCCGCCGACGCGCTTGCCCAGCCGGGCTGGGAGACGAGGTGCAATGAAGAAGATCGAGGCAATTATCAAGCCATTCAAGCTCGACGAGGTGAAGGAGGGGTTGCAGGAAGTCGGTCTGCAAGGAATCACGGTGACGGAAGCCAAGGGGTTCGGCCGCCAGAAAGGCCACACGGAACTCTACCGCGGCGCCGAATATGTCGTTGATTTTCTTCCTAAAGTGAAGATCGAGGTTGTGCTCGGCGACGATATGGTCGAGAAAGCGATCGAAGCAATCCGTCGCGCTGCCCAGACCGGGCGGATCGGCGACGGCAAGATCTTCGTTTCCAACATCGAGGAAGCCGTCCGCATCCGGACCGGCGAAACCGGGTTGGACGCCATCTAAAACCATCCGGACCGCGGGTTGGCCGACCGCCCGCGGTTCGATCGTAACGCTCTCAACAAAGGATGTGACTAATGACGACGGCCAAAGACGTGCTGAAACTCATCAAGGACAACGACGTCAAGTTCGCGGATTTCCGTTTCACCGACCCGCGCGGCAAGTGGCAGCATGTCACGTTCGATATTTCCATGATCGAAGAGGATACCTTCTCCGAAGGCCAGATGTTCGACGGTTCCTCGATCGCCGGATGGAAGGCGATCCATGAATCCGACATGTGCCTGATGCCGGACCCCGCCACCGCCACCATCGATCCGTTCTTCGCCGAGACGACCCTCGTGCTCATCTGCGACGTGCTCGAGCCCACGACCGGGGAGCCCTACAACCGCGATCCGCGCGGCATGGCCAAGAAGGCCGAGGCGATGGTCCGCACCCTCGGCATCGGCGACACCGTCCATTTCGGCCCGGAGGCGGAGTTCTTCATTTTCGACGACGTGAAGTTCCGCGCCGATCCCTACAATACCGGCTTCAAGCTCGACAATATCGAGCTGCCGATCAATGGCGACACCGATTACGAGGGCGGCAATCTCGGCCACCGCGTCGGTTTCAAGAAGGGCTACTTCCCCGTCCCGCCGCAGGATTCGGTGCAGGACATGCGCTCGGAAATGCTCTCGGCCATGGCCAAGATGGGCGTGAAGGTCGAGAAGCATCATCACGAGGTCGCCTCGGCCCAGCACGAGCTCGGCATGAAGTTCGCGCCGATGACCTACATGGCCGACCAGACCATGATCTATAAGTACTGCGTGCAGATGGTCGCCAATATCTACGGCAAGACGGCGACCTTCATGCCCAAGCCGATCTATGGCGACAACGGCTCCGGCATGCACTGCCACCAGTCGATCTGGAAGGACGGCAGGCCGGTCTTCGCCGGCAACAAATACGCCGACCTGTCCGAGATCGCGCTGTCCTACATCGCGGGCGTGATCAAGCACGCGAAGGCGATCAACGCCTTCACCAATCCCACGACCAATTCCTACAAGCGGCTGGTGCCGGGCTTCGAAGCGCCGGTGCTGCTCGCCTATTCGG
>CAYGZV010000282.1:0-2652 GCA_964354425.1 uncultured Rhodoplanes sp.
ACAGGTCTGCCCGCCGGTCAGTTGGACCAGGCGATGACTCCGGGAACGAATGGTGAGCTCAGGTCGCGGTGTCGGCAAAGTACCCTGGCCGTGAACCCATGCATGCCGCTGCCCGTTTTGAGATTGATCGTCGCCTGGTATAGATGCCCAGTCCCGCCCTTCGGCAAGGGCTCCATCGGCGAGCTGATCGCGTCCACGATCTCGCCATCGGCATTCAGGCGCCCCAGATAGAGTTCTACCGCCAAGTCGTCCGTAGTCAGCTTTCCCGAGTGTACACGAGCCTTAACGCAGATGTCCTGACCCGCGAGCAACTCCTCCGGGAGCTTTGAATCCACGATTTCCAGCCGGACTTGAGGCCAGGCCTCGCGGACCTTCTTCGTCCAAGCCGCCAGGGCCTTGGCGCGAGCCGCATCGCTGGCGGCCAGGTCGCGGTATTTCGCGTCGGCGTTCAGGTAGAACCGCTCGCAATACTCGCGGACCATCCGGTTCGTGTTAAAAAACCAGCAGAGCGACCCTATGCACGATTTCATGTGCTCGATCCAGCGGCGCGGCAGGCCGTCAGCGCGGCGGTCATAGAAGGTGGGCACGACATCCCTCTCCAGGATGTCGTAAAGCGCTGAGGCCTCAACCTGGTCCTGGTAGTCCCGGTTGTCGTAGGTTTCCCCGCGACCGATAGTCCAACCGGTCAGTTCGTAGCCGTTGTTGGACATCCCGGATGTCTCGTCCCACCAGCCGTCCGGTATGCTCAGATTCAGCACGCCGTTGGCAATGGCCTTCATCCCGCTCGTTCCGCTGGCTTCATTCGGCCGCAAGGGCGTGTTCAGCCACACGTCGACGCCTTGCACGAGATAGCGGGCAACGCTCATGTCGTAGTCTTCGAGGAAAACAATTCTGCGCCGGAGAGCAGGTTGACGCCCGAGGGCCACGATCTGCCGTATCAATTCTTTGCCGGCGTCGTCTCTCGGGTGGGCCTTACCTGCGAAGATAATCTGAACCGGCCGGTCTGCGTTGTTCAGGATCCGAGCAAGCCGATCCGGATCGTGTAGGATCAGAGTCGCGCGCTTGTAGGTCGCAAAACGCCGAGCAAACCCGATCGTAAGCACCTCTGGGTCCAAGACCTCGTCCGCTGCTTCGACTTCGGATCTGGGAACCCCACGGCGCACCAACTGTTCGCGCAGGCGCCTGCGAGCAAAGGCGACAAGCCGCACCCGGCGCCGCTCGTGTGTCCTCCAGAGCTCCTCGGCCGGGATCGTTTCCACACGCTGCCAGATGTTTTTCTCGACGGGCTGCTCGCGCCAACTCGGGGCAAGGTAGCGATCATAAAGCTGGTTCATCTCAAGCGAGATCCACGACCGGAAGTGAACGCCGTTGGTGACGTGGGTGATCGGGATCTCTTTCGCCGGCAGGCCCGGCCACATCGACCGCCAGACGCCACGGCTGACTTCGCCGTGAAGCCGGCTGACACCGTTGCTGTACGCCGCCATGCGCAGCGCCAGGACGGTCATGCAAAAGTCTTCCTGGTCGTCAGACGGGTTGCGGCGCCCCAGGCCAAGGAACTCCGACCAAGTAATGCCGAGCCGGGGGAAGTACTGGCCGAAATAGCGGTCCATCAACTGGGGTGGAAAGTAGTCGTGGCCAGCCTGCACCGGCGTGTGAGTCGTGAAGACGAGCGATGCGGAGGCCAGCGCTCTTGCCTCCGAAAAGGAGAGTCGGTGCTTCTCCATCAGCTGGCTCGTCCGCTCGAGCGCGAGAAAAGCAGAGTGGCCCTCGTTCATGTGGTACACGGTTGGTCCGAGCCCCAGCGCTTCGAGAGCCCGATATCCGCCAATCCCCAGCAGGATCTCCTGGCGTATACGGTTGTCGAGATCCCCTCCATAAAGCTGGTTGGTGATGTCGCGGTCTTTGCGGCTGTTCGTCGGGAGGTTCGTGTCCAGTAGGTAGAGCGGGACGCGCCCTACTCGGACCCTCCAGACCTGGGCTGTAACCTTCCCTTCTGGGAAGCCCACGTCGACTGTCAGAGGCGTCCCGTCCTCACGGCGCTCGAGGAGCAGCGGCAGCGTGTGGAAGTCGTTGTCTTCATAGGACTCCTGCTGCCAGCCGCTCGAGTTGAGGTACTGCCTGAAATAGCCCTGCTGATAAAGAAGCCCCACGCCCACGAGGGGCACGCCCAAGTCGCTGGCCGACTTCAGATGGTCGCCGGCTAGGATGCCGAGCCCTCCCGCGAAAATTGAGAGGCATTCGGTCAGGCCGAACTCCGCAGAGCAGTATGCGATCAGCGGCTTCTCCCGCGCACCGTAAGCGCGGGTGAACCAGCTTGCTTTGTCGCTGACGTAGTCATCAAAGCTGCGGCAGACCCTCTCGAGGTGGGCAAGAAACGACTCATCAGCGGCAGCCTCCTCGAGCCGCTGCTGCTCGATCCGGCCCAGCATCGTCACGGGATTGTGCCCGCTGGTCTCCCACAGGTCGCTATCGAGCCGACGGAACAATTCGATCGTGTCGTGATTCCAGGCCCAGTTCAGGTTGAAGGCCAGCTCGCGCAGGCGGGAGAGCGGAGCAGGAAGCCTCGGAACGATCGTAAAGCTGCGGATCGGCTTCATGTTCGTGATCCTCCGTGTGGCTCGCCGGCAGAGTCTGACTGACGCAGGAACGACT
>CAYGZV010000283.1:0-2594 GCA_964354425.1 uncultured Rhodoplanes sp.
AAATCTTCTGCCGCTCGACCATCAGCTTCTTCAGCTCGGCGATCGCCTTGGCCGGGTTGAGCCCCTTGGGGCAGGCCTTCGAGCAGTTCAGGATGGTCACGCAGCGATAGAGGCGGAACGGGTCTTCGAGCAGGTCAAGCCGCTCGCCGGTCGCCTCGTCGCGCGAGTCGACCACCCAGCGATAGGCGTGCAGCAGCGTGGCGGGGCCGAGATAGCGGTCCGGGTTCCACCAATATTCCGGGCAGGAGGTGGAGCAGCAGGCGCACAGGATGCATTCGTAGAGGCCGTCGAGCTTCTCGCGATCCTCGCGGCTCTGCCGCCATTCTTTTTCCGGCGCCGGCGTCTCGGTCTGCAGCCAGGGCTGGATCAGCGCATGCTGGGCGAAGAAGTTCGACAGATCGGGGACGAGGTCCTTGATCACCGGCTGATGCGGCAGCGGGTAGATGCGGACCGCTCCCTTGCTCTCCGCCATGTCCTTGGTGCAGGCGAGCGTGTTCTGCCCGTCGATATTCATGGCGCAGGAGCCGCAGATTCCCTCGCGGCAGGAGCGGCGGAAGGTGAGCGTCGGGTCGATATTGTTCTTGATCCAGATGAGCCCGTCCAGGACCATCGGCCCGCAATCGTCGAGATTGACGGAGAACGTGTCGAGCCGCGGGTTCTTCCCGTCGTCCGGGTTCCAGCGATAGATTTGGTATTCGCGCACATTCTGCGCGCCCTGCGGCGCCGGCCAGACCTTGCCTTCGGTGACGCGCGAGTTCTTGGGCAGGGTGAATTCGACCATGATCAACCTTCGTTTTATGCCTCGATAAGCCCAAGCCTGCGCTCGATCCGCAGCACTCGCCCGTCGAACCGCTCCATCCTATGTCCCAGGGCCAGCCCAAGCGCGCTGGGCGCCGCGCCGGCCCTCGATCACCCTCAGTACACGCGCGCCTTCGGCTCGATATATGGCACTTCGTTGGTGAGCGTGTAAGCGTGCACCGGCCGATAGTCGATCGTCACCTTGCGGCTTCCTTCGTCGAGCCAGGCGAGCGTGTGCTTCATCCAGTTCTTGTCGTCGCGGTCCGGGCAGTCCTCGCGCGCATGCGCGCCGCGGCTCTCGGTGCGGTTATTGGCCGAATTCATCGTCACCACCGCCTGGGCGATGAGATTGTCGAATTCGAGCGTCTCGATGAGATCGGTGTTCCAGATGAGCGACCGGTCGGTCACCTTGACGTCGGAAGCGCTGGCCAGCACCTCGTCGATCAGCCGCACCCCTTCGGAGAGGATTTCTCCGGTGCGGAACACCGCGCAGTTGTTCTGCATCACGACCTGCATCCGGCTGCGCAGCTCCGCCGTCGGCGTGCCGCCATTGGCGTAGCGGAACTTGTCGAGGCGGGTGAGCGCGGTGTCGGCCGCGTTTTTCGGCAGGTCGGGATGGCTTGCATTGCGCTCGAGAATTTCGGCGCAGCGATCCGCCGCGGCGCGGCCGAACACGACGAGGTCGATCAGCGAGTTGGAGCCGAGCCGGTTTGCGCCATGCACGGACACGCAGGCGGCCTCGCCGACCGCCATCAGCCCGGGCACGACGCGGTCCGGGTCGCCTTCCTTCTTGGTCAGCGCCTCGCCGCGATAATTGGTGGCGATCCCGCCCATATTGTAGTGGACGGTCGGGAGGACGGGGATCGGCTCCTTGGTCACGTCGACGCCGGCGAATATCTTGGCGCTTTCGGAGATGCCCGGCAGCCGCTCCGCCAGCACCTTGGGATCGAGGTGATCGAGGTGCAGGTAGATGTGGTCCTTGTTCTTGCCGACGCCGCGGCCCTCGCGAATCTCGATGGTCATCGCGCGCGAGACGACGTCGCGCGAGGCGAGATCCTTGGCCGACGGCGCATAGCGCTCCATGAAGCGCTCGCCTTCGACATTGACGAGATAGCCGCCCTCGCCGCGCGAGCCTTCCGTGATGAGGCAGCCGGCGCCGTAAATGCCGGTTGGATGGAACTGCACGAATTCCATGTCCTGGAGCGGGAGCCCGGCGCGCAGCACCATCCCGTTGCCGTCGCCGGTCTGCGTATGCGCGCCGGTGCAGGAATAATAGGCGCGGCCGTAGCCGCCGGTTGCGAGAATCGTCATCTGCGCGCGGAACTGATGAATCGTGCCGTCGTCGAGATTGATCGCGATCACGCCGCGGCACCGGCCCTCGTCGTCCATGATGAGGTCGATCACGAAATACTCGACGTAGAATTCGGCCGAGTGCTTCAGCGACGCGCCGTACAGCGTGTGCAGCATGGCGTGGCCGGTGCGGTCGGCCGCCGCGCAGGTGCGCTGGGCGATGCCCTTGCCGTAATCGGTGGTCATGCCGCCGAACGGGCGCTGGTAGATCTTGCCTTCGTCCGTGCGCGAGAACGGCACGCCCCAGTGCTCGAGCTCGTACACCGCTGCGGCCGCGTTGCGGCACAGATACTCGATCGCGTCCTGGTCGCCGAGCCAGTCGGCGCCCTTGACGGTGTCATACATATGCCAGCGCCAGTCGTCCGGTCCCATATTGCCGAGTGCGGCGGAAATGCCGCCCTGCGCGGCGACCGTATGCGAGCGGGTCGGGAACACCTTGGTCAGGC
>CAYGZV010000284.1:0-2586 GCA_964354425.1 uncultured Rhodoplanes sp.
TTCCGCATGGAGGAGCTGGTCGCGCGGGCGCGCGCGCTGGTGCGCCGCTCGGCGGGGTTCGGCACGGCGGTGATCGAGGTCGGCCCATTGGTCGTCGACCCGCGGCAGATGCGGGTCAGCCTCAACGGCGTCACGCAGACGCTGTCGCCGCTCGAATATCGCCTCGTCGCCTATCTCGCGCTTCACAAGGGCCGGGTGGTCTCGGCGCACGAACTGATCGAGCAGCTCTATGGCGACGACGACGCGCGCGATGCGAATGCGCTCGAGGCGCTGGTGATGCGGCTCCGCCGCAAGCTCGGCACGGAGGCGATCGAGACGCGCCGCGGCTTTGGCTATCTCATGCCGGAGCGGCCGGCGTGACCGCGGGCTCGCTGCGGCTGCGGCTGTTTCTCGCCGGCGTCGTATCGGTCGTGGTCGCGCTCGGGCTCGCCTCTCTCGGCCTCTCGCTCCTGTTCGAGCGCCATGTCGAGCGGCGCATGGCGACCGATCTCGCACTGATGCTGGACGAGCTGGTCAGCGGGCTCGACCGCGACGCAGAAGGCAACCTGGCCGTCGTCGACGAACCGGGCGATGCGCGCTTCGACCGGCCCCTGTCAGGACTGTATTGGCAGATCACGCGCGACCCCAATGGGCTCGTCGCGCGCTCGCGCTCGCTCTGGGACTCGGAGCTGCCGCTTCCCGCCGACGAATTGGCGGAAGGCGCGTTGCACCAGCACCGCATCTCCGGCCCGCGCGGGACGTCGCTGCTCGCGGTCGAGCGCAGCGTTGTTCTTCCCGCGCGGCTCGGCGGCGAAGCGGTGCGGGTCGTCGTCGCGCGCGACGCGGCGGAACTCACCGAGGCGACGCGGACCTTCACCGCCGATCTCACGCCATTCCTCGTTCTGATCGCGCTCGTCCTCATCGGCGCTTTCGGGGCGCAGGTCGCGGTCGGCCTCGCCCCGCTGAAAGCGGTGCGGGCGCGGCTTGCCGCAATCCGCTCTGGCGCAGCGGAGCGCCTGGGCTCGGCCTTCCCTTCCGAGGTGCAGCCGCTCGCCGGCGAGATCGACGCCCTGCTCGAGGCGAGAGACAAACAGGTGGCGGCCGCGCGGGCGCGCGCCGCCGACCTTGCGCACGGTCTCAAAACGCCGCTCCAGGTGCTGACCGGCGGGGTCGAGCGCCTCAAGGCCAAGGGCGAAGGCGAGATAGCCAATGATCTCGCCGGCGTGGGCGAGGCCATGCGGCGGCATGTCGAGCGCGAGCTCGCGCGGGCGCGGCGCGAGGCGGCGCCGGCCGATCCCGCCGCCCGGATCAAGGCGACCGTCGAGCGCGTGGTCGCCGTCGTCGGACGGACGCCGCAAGGCGCAATGCTCGACTGGACGATCGCGATCGCTCCCGACCTCGCGGTGCGCATCCCGCCCGATGATCTTACGGAAGTGCTGGGCAATCTGCTGGAGAACGCGGCGCGGCATGCGCGCGAGCACATCTCCGTCACCGCGAGCGCGATGGGCAGCGACGCGGTGATCGCGATCGTCGATGACGGTCCCGGCATCCCGCCCGATCGCGTCCCCGAAGCCTTGCGCCGGGGCGGAAGGCTCGACCAGGGCGGCGCCGGCGCGGGCCTCGGCCTCGCGATCGTCTCCGATATCCTCGATGCATGGAGCGGATCGCTTGAACTCGGTCCGACCGCGCCGGGCGCGATGACCGCCACGGTCCGATTGCCGCTGACACGACGCTGACGGCGCGGGTCAGTCGGGCGTCAGCCCCCATGCTTCATTGATCAGGGCGCCGAAGAGCAGGACCCTTGCCCATGACCCAGATCGATTACACGCTTACCCCAGCCGCCGCGTCCAATCCGCGCTACGATGCGCTGACCCAGGCGATTCACTGGCTGTCGCTAATCGCGATCGCCACCGCCTTCGCCATCGGGCTGTGGTTCGAGGACATGCCGCGCGGGCCGGACAAGGCGCAGCTCGTCAATCTGCACGCTTCGTTAGGCGTGCTGGTGGTGGCGCTGACCGCGCTGCGGCTCGGCTGGCGCGCCGTCGTTCCGGCGCCGCCCTCGCCCGGCCCGCGCCCGATGCAGCTCGCCGGACATGCGATGCACCTCGTGCTCATTGCCGTCGTCCTCGCGGTCCCGATCAGCGGCATATTGATGATGGCCGCGAAAGGCCGTTCATTTGACGTGTTCGGGCTTTTCACCGTGCCGCCGCTGATGGCGACTGACCGCGCCTTCGGCGAGTCGCTCGAGGAAGCGCATGCGTTCCTCTCCTATCTGATGCTCGTCCTTGTCGGCCTGCACGCCGCTGCGGCGGTGTTCCACCAGGCGATCCTCAAGGACGGCGCGCTCGCCCGCATGCTGCCGTTCGGCAACACCGGCAAGGCGTAGCCGGCCGCCGCCGTCGCCCCGCCCGCGCAATCGGCTCCAAACAGGACGACCGGCATGACCCGCAGCCTGCTCGGCGCCGCCGCCCCGTTTGTAATCGTTTCGACGCTCGCCGCGGCCGCGGCCATGAGCCCGGCGCAAATGGCCGTCCTCGATCGATATGTCGCCGCGGCGAAGGCCGAGCCCGGATACGCCGGTCCGTCCGCCGAGCGCGGGCGGGCGCT
>CAYGZV010000285.1:0-2553 GCA_964354425.1 uncultured Rhodoplanes sp.
CGGCCAGCACCCTTGCGAGTGGCCGCGCAACCAAATCTGCCCAGCGGTTGTTGTGTCTCCAGTGTCCTCGGTCCGAAGCGGCTGGAAGGGCGACAACCGACTTGGAGCAAGTACGATGAGGAAGATGATTTTCGCTGTGACGGCGGCCCTGGCGGCGCTGACGGCCGTCCCAGCCTTTGCGGCGGGAGCCGACAATACGAAGGTCGCGCAAGTGGATGTTCAGATCGGCCCCGGCGGACCGGACCGCGTCTATCGGGAAAGGCGGGACGATCCGGACGTGAGCGTCGGCGTCGGCCCGGGCGGCGTCAGGGTCCGTCCCGGACAGAACTGCCGCGAGGTGAGCACCACGGTGGAGGACGACGACGGCCGCACGGTCACGCGCCGGGAGCAGCGTTGCGATTGAGCAGGCGCTGCGAAGCCGCCGGGGTAGGATTGTAACCCGAGTGAAACCCGCCGGTCTCCCCCCGGCGGGTTTCGCGTTACGGGCTCAGGCGCACCATTCCGAGCGCGCCGGTACGCAGCGCCAAGCTCCGGCGGCCCTCGTCCATTCCGGCGCGCCTGATAAACTCGTCCAGGCCGGTCGCGTGAACGGCAGCGACCTCTGCTGCGGAGCTTGACCGATGTTCGCTTTATTGGCGGCGATCCCGATCGGCCTTGGCGCGGTGCTTCTCGCGCAATTGACGATCATCCCAGGGCCGGGCGGGGTTCCGATCGCGCCTGGTCCTCCCGTCCAGGGCTATACGCCGGGCGGAGTTGGGCTCGGCGGCACGTTCATCGCACCCGGGCCGGCCGCGCGCGACGTTCCGGTCTACAGGATCGCGCCCGGCGGGGTGCCCGTGCTGGTGTTGCCGGAGCCGGACGCAGAACGAAAAGACTCCATCCTGAAGCGCTATCCCGGATGCGGCTTCGGCAGGCCTTGCCTGCCCGAGAGCTTGGCGCTGACCATCGACAGCCGGAAGGCCGGCGCGGGGACGGCGCCTGCGCCGGATGCGCCGATCAATTCGATCAGCGAGCTGTTCGCCGCGCTGCGCGCATGCTGGACGCCTCCGGCGCGCGAGCAGGCGCAGGAAGGCATGCAGATGACGGTGCGCTTCAGCTTCCGGCGAACCGGCGACATCATCGCTCCGCCGTTCGTGACCTATACGAAGCCCGGCGCCAAAGCCGATGTGAAACAGACCTACCGGCGCGCGATCGACGAAGCGCTCGACCGCTGCAATCGACTGCCGTTTTCCGACGCCTTCAAAGCCGCGATCGCAGGCCGCCCGATCAGCGTCCGGTTCATCGACGACCGCAGCATGGCGGCGGCGCCCCAATAGCATGCGCGGCGCCTTCGAGCAGCCGACGCCAGCGGCGACCCCTGAGCGGCGCAACGGGCCGAACGCGTGTCATGTCTTCGTTCCTTCAAATCCGCGCCTAGCCCTGGTCGGCCGTCGGGATTCTCTGCTCGTGAACGCCGCGCTGTTGCATCGCATAGGCTTCGCGCACGAGAATATGGGTGGCGACCTCGTTCTCGGTCCGCCCGAGCTTCCCAAGCGTCGCGAGCAGAACCAGATAGTTGAACGTCTCATCCGGCAGGGTCAGACTGATCGGCCGGGCCTCCGAACGATTTTCAGGTCGCGCCATTGCATCACTCCACAATTATAACGCCGTTATAATGCCATTTTAACCCTTGTTAAGCGAATCGAATCGTGACAGGTTTGATTCCGCCGCACCACTGCGAAAGTGACGCCAGCAAGGCTGCTTCCGTGGCGGGTGCGGCAGGGCCGTCCTAGCCCACATTCACCGACCTGCTTGATGCGCCTCGAACCTCGCCGGCTCACCGCCGAGAAGCGAGCACGTCCTCTTTCATGCCGGGCGCCGGCAAGCATGTCTGTGGCCGTTCCCCTGCGCGATGGCGACGGGGCGAGAGGACGGGAGCGTTTGTGTTCGTGTTGCGAGTAAGCGTGCCACGCGTACGGCCAGGGCCGGAGATCGCCGGTCGCCGGCCTCGGAGTCAGTATTCCTAACGCAAGGCCATCAACATGTTCGCGAACCGTGAAACCTGGAATTCGGAGCGCATCGAGCAACTCAAGCGCTGCTTCCAAGCCGGGCTTTCGAGCAGTCAGATAGCCCGCGAAATGGGCGTAACCCGCAACGCGGTGATCGGGAAAGTGAGCCGTCTCGGCCTGTCGCGGCCCAAGGACGCCCTCGCCAAGACGCTGGAGCAAAAGCGCGCCGCGCGGCTTGCGCGCCCGAAACGCCCACGCCTGAGCATATTCGCGCAACATCGCGTGCTGACAAAGGCGTTTCCCGGACCGCAAGCTGCGGGCGAAGCCATCCCCATTCATAGCGGCCGCGGATGCACGCTACTGGAGCTCGGCCGGGAAAAGTGCCGGTGGCCGATCGACTGCCCCGACGGCGATGACGTCTACTTCTGCGGAAACGAGCCCGTGCCGGGACTACCCTATTGCGCGGGGCATGCGCGGATCGCCTACCGTCCGACAGGTCGGCAGCGCAGCGACGCCCGCGTGTGAGCGGTCTCACACGCAGACGAGAACTCGCGTCAGGTCTGCG
>CAYGZV010000286.1:0-2516 GCA_964354425.1 uncultured Rhodoplanes sp.
GGCGATGTCCTGCTGGCGTCGGACACGACCGGAACCGGGCATCGCTGGCGTCTGATCGATGATCAGCCCTGGCGCCGCCTCTATGTCGAGATCGCCGGGCCGGCAAAGCGATCGGGTTGAGCGCTGCGGGTCGATGCTAAAGCGATCCAGTTTTCCTCAAACAATTCTGCGCAACTCACGGCGGCGCGACGGAGAATCCGCCCGCGTGATCGAGTTCGATGCGGCCGGCCGTAACGGCCGCCGCCCAGCGAACCGTCGCGGCCAGTCCGCCGAACGAATAGAGGTGGGGCGTCACCTCGCCGAAACGATGATTGGCGCAGGCTTCGGCGATCGGCCGCACCAGGCGGTCTGGCGTCGCAAGCCCGAACATGTTCCTGACCAGCCCGGCATTGCGCACGAGCGCCTGGGCGGATGTCGCGACGCCGCAGATCCGCGCAAAGCGCAACAGGCTGGTGAGCGTGGTCGGACCGGCGAAGCCGATCCGCACCGGGTGGTCGATGCCGGTGTCGCGCAGGCGCGCGAGCCAGCGCAGGATGGGCTCCGCGGCGAAGGAGAACTGCGTCACGATATGGACGCGCAGCCCCGTCTGGCCCGCGGCCTCGAGCTTCGCCGCCAAAGCGCGGTCGAGATCGAGCGTCGAAATCCGCGAGTGTCCGTCCGGATAACCGGCGAGCCCGATGTCCTGGATTCCGCAGTCCTGCAACAGCCCGCTCTCGATCAGCTCGATCGAGGCATGGAAGGGGCCGGCGGGCTCCGCACGGTCGCCGGCGATGACCAGGACGCGGCGCACGGCCGCCCGCTCGACCATGCGCGCGAGCTGCACGGCGAGCGCCTGCACGCTCGCGAAGTCGCGCACCGCGATGTGCGGAACCGGTTCGACGCCGTTCTCCCGCAAGGCCGTGGCGACCGCAATCTGTTCCTCCACCGGCCGGCCGGGAACTGCGCTGACATAGACGCAGGCGCCGCCGAGATCTTTCAGCGCGACGAGATCGGCCGCGGCGAGCCGCGTCGTCTCGTACGACGCCCTGCCGAGGAAGTCGGCAACCTGCTGCGCGGACTCGCCGTCAGCGACCCCGGAGCGGGCGGCTGCGGCGGCGTCGAGATCGCTCATCGAGGCTCCACTCATCTTGCGCCCTAATCGCGACGCCGCGAAACGACGTAGGATTCGTCGTAGAACCACAGCCCGCCATGCTTGCGCAGCACGTCGCAGGTGGCGTCGAGATAGCGGCCGTCCCCCACCACGCAGGCGAGCCGGTCGTCCTCGATCTGCGCGACATAGATCGCCGCGTTCCAGGCCGCGAACAGCGTCGATGTGCCGATCGATTTTCCGACCTCGGACGGCAGCGTATGCATCTCGTAGCGGAACAGGGAACGGTTATCGGCATAGGCGTTGAAGTTCAGGTCGCGTCGCGTCGGCCCGAGCTCCTGCTTCACCGCCTTGAGGATCTGATGCCGGTCATGGATGAACGGGTCGTCGTCGGGCCATATCCGCTGCACGATTTCGAGGCCAGGGTCGTGGCCATGCGAATGGACCGCGATCAATCGCCCACCCGGCCCGAGCGCGCGGGCGAGCGGCGCGATCACCCGCCTGACCTTGAAGTCGAGCGATGAACGCGCGCGATAGGGTTGCGAGGCGATGACGAGGTCGTAGGCCGCCATCGTCCCGCCTGGCCGCGGAATCATGGGATCGAGCAGGAATTTGTGATCCTCGCGATAGATGACGAGGACGACCGGCCGTTCATAGACCGGGTTGCCGGTGGCGGGGCTCACGCGCGCCTTCCAGTTCTCGGCGAGGAATCCTTCGAGCCCGGTGATCTGCTCCTCGAAGCGATGCGCCGAATTGCCGGCGAGCGGCAATTCGTGCCACACGAGGCTCGATGCGGCGCTCACCGACTTGACCGCCAGCCAGGGCGCGTCGGCATAAGCGAGATTGGTCAGGACGAGCACGCTCGCCGGATGCTCGAAGAACCGGTCGGCCATCTTCTGCAGCGTCAGGCGGATATCCTCGAGGCTGATCTCCTTGCCGACCACATAGAACGGCATGTGGGGAAACCGGTCGTGCATCGCCCGCAGCACCCGCACGAGCACGGTGCCGTCGCCGATGCCGGCGTCGAAGACGCGCACCGCGGGCGGGCGCGGATGGATATTGGCGAGTTCCAGCGCGACGCGGTGGGCGACAACCCACTTCTCGCTGCAGGTGTTCACGAACAGCAGATACTTCTGCCTGTTGTCGAAGAAGCGGAAATTGCGCTGCGGGTCGGCGTCGGCGTGCGGCTCCGGCGGGGTCAGCGAAGGGGACGGGCGCCGGACCATGGCGGCATGCGGCCGCGTTAGCAGGGCCGACGCCGCAGCGTCGCGCGAGCCGCGATTGCTCTCAATAAAAGCGCGGATGCGATCGACGGTCTCGGTGGTGATGCGCCCGCCATTGCGCAGCCGCGCCGCGAGCTTGCCGTCGTTCACCGCGCGCCGGCCGAAGGTGGATTCGGCAAGTCCGGTCTGCCGGCAAAAGACCGAGA